>JAZSPL010000053.1:0-3192 GCA_045537435.1 Acutalibacteraceae bacterium | reverse complement strand
TCACGAGGGCAGATTTCTTGAATTTCACTTAGTGAGTGAATCCCCGTGACAGTTCGTGACGGCTGTGACGGTTTTTGTGGCGGTATAAAATAACCGTCACAACTGTCACCAACCGTCACGCAAGGGAGTGCAGAGGGAACGGCTGCTTCTCAAAGAGCGCCTGTATTTGTGATGGAGGAAGAATTCCCCGTCACAAGTACTATGGCGTTACAAATGGCGTAGCCTTTTGTAAAACACGGCTCTTTGAGCCGTCTTATCGCAAGCACACTGCCGTCACTCTCATCAATCAATCGTGACGGTTTGTGCTTGCCCATTGTGAATATGAAATGAGGTGAATTATGAAAGAAAAGAGAATTTCGTTCTGTCAGGGTAAGGGCAGCCTTACACATAATAATCGGGAGTTCATTGCGGAGAATATTGACCGAAACAGAATCAAAGATAATGTTACATTTATCCGTCAGGATTTGGGTGAGGCTTACGACCAGCTTTTCGCTGAATCGACAGAGCGTTATAATGCAAAGCAAAAGCGAAATGACAGAAAAATTCACGGTACATATTATGAAAGCTTATTTCATCAGAAACCGTCAAATACAGTTGTTACAGCTGCCGACAAACGAAAAAGCTTTTACGAGGACGTTGTACAAATCGGTAAAATGGATGATTCGGGAGTCGGTACAGAGGATGCTGAACTTGTTGCAGAATGTCTGAAAGAATATATGAAAGATTTTCAATCAAGAAATCCAAACTTTTATGTTTTCAATGCAGTTCTGCATATGGATGAAGCTACACCGCATCTGCACATTGACTATATCCCCATAGCACACCACAAACGTGGGCAGGATATCCAGAATGGTATTGCAAAGGCTTTGGAAGAAATGGGATACGGTACGGGTAAACAAGCTATTGCCCGTTGGAGAGCTGCTGAGGTTGAAGTGCTGAATAAAATTTGCCTTGAACATGGAATTGAACCGCTGACGCCTGAAAAGTCTAGAGGAAGCCTTGAAGTAGCTGAGTACAAGGAACAGATGAAAAAGGTTGATGAACTTGCTTCTATTGAAAAAGAAAAGAGGTCAGCTGTTGCATATCTTGAATCAGAAATGGATGAAAAAGCTGATAAACTTTTGGAAATCAATGCAGAACTTGATGCGGTAGAGAAAAAACAAGTTAAGCTGATAGATATTGACAGCGTTGAAACGAAAAAGTCTGTTTTCGGCGGCAAGGTTACTGTTTCAAAAGAGGATTATGAAACTCTTTCTGACTTGGCGAAAAAGCACGTTACAAGTACAAAACAAACAAAAAAGCTGAAATCCGAAAATGCAGAGCTTCGCAAAGAAAATGCAGAGTTGAGAAAGCTTGCAGAAAAGCAAAATGCTGAACTTGAAAAATACAGACAGCCTGCGACTTTCTCACGTGAAAATCTGAGAAAAGAATCCAAGCGTATATCCGAAACGGAGAATTTGAAGGCAAAATTGCGCAAGGCTACTGCTTTTATTGATGCTTACGGACTTAGTGAGGATTTTAAGAGATTTACATACAATAAATTAAGAAATACAGAGATAGAATAAACTAACGGCATATCTGAAAAAATACAAAAAGACCTTGACAATGTGCTGTTAAGTGCGCTACAATGGTTGTGGAAAGATATGTCGTGATGTAAAACAGGAGGTTTTATATTATGGCAACTATTCAGAAACGTGGTGACAGCTACTCAATCAGAGTGAGCTGTGGCTATAACACAAAGGGCAAACAGGTAATCCAATCAATGACGTGGAAACCCGATGCAAAAATGACACCGAAACAGATTGAAAAGGAACTGAATCGACAGGCGGTTATGTTTGAGGAAGCTTGTATGCACGGTTATCAGAGCAGGGCTGTCAAATTCGAGGAGTTTGCAGAGGAGTGGTTTGAGGAATATGCAAGACCAAATCTTCGAAACACTACATATGAAAGACTTTTACAGCTCCGCAAAAGAGTATACGCAGCCATTGGGCATATGCGTATGGATAAGATAACACCAAGACAGATACAGGCATTTGTGAACACGTTGTCCAAGGACGGAGCAAATGAGCGAACAGGAAAGCCACTTGCTCCCAAGACTATCCGCCACAACCTTAGCTTGATTTCCGATATTTTCACTTATGCGGTGAAAATGGGTGTTGTATCGGAAAATCCTTGTTCAAAGGTGACAATTCCCAAAGGAGAGCCGACAGAAAAGAAAATTTATACATTGGAAGAAATTGAAAAATTCCTTATGCTGTTGAATGATGAGCCTTTGAAGTACCGTACATTTTTTAACCTTGCGATATACAGTGGATTCCGCAGAGGCGAGCTTCTCGGACTTGAATGGAAAGATGTTGATTTTGAAAATAATATCATCAAAATACGCAGAACTTCCAATTATACTGCACAGCAAGGCGTTTATACGGATACTACTAAAACGAGAAAGTCACAGAGAACGCTGAAATTTCCGCAGGAAATAATGGATATGCTGAAAGAATACAAGGCTGAACAGGACGAGCAAGCTCTTAAATACGGTGATAAGTGGGTAGAAACAGACAGGCTCTATACGAAATGGAACGGTGAACCGATGCAAAACGGCACACCTTATTTCTGGCTTGGTGAATTCTGTGAAAAGCACGATTTGCCATTTTATGGTCTGCATAGTTTCAGACACTTATTTGCATCGCTTCTTGTAAACAACGGTGTAGATATTGTGACGGTATCGGGAGCATTAGGACACTCGACGGTTTCAACGACTACTAACGTTTATTGTCATATGATTGAAGATGCACAGGCAAAGGTTTCCGATGCTGTATCAAATGCCCTTAACTTTAACAGCAAAAAGCCGACTCCTGATGAGGAATCGGCATAAAAATCTTAATATTATTGCATTTTCTGAAAATAAAGAACAAGTAAAGAACAAACGTGATTTTACGATAAAATAAAAAACTCTCAAATGGCGGTATATCGTCATTTGAGAGTCTGTGCAATGGTGACCCGTACGGGAATTGAACCCATGATTCCGCCGTGAAAGGGCGATGTCTTAACCTCTTGACCAACGGGCCGTATATGGTAGCGGCAGTAGGATTCGAACCAACGACCAATCGGGTATGAACCGAGTACTCTAGCCAACTGAGCTATGCCGCCACGATTAAACGTCGTTTCGACTTACGACTTAATTATTATACACTA
>JAZSPL010000039.1:0-3179 GCA_045537435.1 Acutalibacteraceae bacterium | reverse complement strand
TTTTCAAGCGGTCTGACGATAAGCGGTGAGAGAATGCCCTGCTCCTGTATGCTTTCAATCAGGGTGTTCATCTCCTCGTTATCGAGAACCTTGTAGGGGTGTCCCTCAAAGGGACGGATTTTTTCAAGCGGTATGTTAACCGCAGATTTTAATTTTTTGTTTGCCATATTAACGGCTCCTTTCATAATTTTTATTTCTGGTTGGTTGGTAAATTTCTTTGATGTCCTGAAGATTCTCGTCGATTTCGGGCTTCTTCTGTTCAATCCTTTCGCAGACGGTGATATTTTTTCTCAGTATCTTCATTCTTCCGGAAAGATCCGAAATATACCCCTTCAGCTCACGAACTTCATTTTCGTCACCGTGATTCTGAGCAGTTTTCAGCTTGCTTCGAAGAATATTTCTCGCCTCGCTCAGCTCTGCAAGCTCATCCTTGCAGCCTTGCTTGTAGGCTTCAAGCTGTTCAGCGGTTTCAATGTCGTTACCGCACAAAAGATTTTGCTGTTCAACGAGTCTGTTCAGCTTTCGTATTTCATCAGCAAGGTATTTAACCGCAACTCTGTTGTTATCTGGTCTTTTTCTCACCGCTTCAACAATGGTTATAAACCGCACATAGGTCTGTGCATAACCGACAGTCGGCTCATCACCGACATACTGTCTGTAGAGATTATCCTGCGGCGGAATATCAACACGGTATCTGCGCCAGCTTTCGTCAATGCGTTTTATCAGATTCACGGGAACATAGTCATCACCGAGAGTCAGAAGCCTTATTGGTCTTTTGAACGCAGGGTGATAAACTGTTGAGTATCGGCTCGTGAAATTAAAGGTGTATCCCTTCTTTTTCATCTGATTGAAAAAGTCCTTTCGGCTTATTGATGTGAGTATCGTTTCGTCAATCTCGGTTTTGATAATCGCATTCTTTGTAAGCTTCATATTCTTTTCGTTCATATACTCGTTATACGGAATACCTCTTGACTTTTTCGGATTCAAAACGACAGACAGCTTATATTCCTTGCAAAGCTCATCGGACACCTCACGCAGTCTGTAAAGATTCCGTTTATCGTCGTTATACTTCTTCCCGTCAACAAACGATACAGAGTTGAAAACAAAGTGGTTGTGGATATGCTCGTGGTCAAGGTGCGTTGAAACAACAACCTCAAACCTGTCACCCCACATTCTCTCGGCAAGCTTCATTCCGATTTCGTGTGCCGTTTCGGGTGTAACCTCACCGGGTGCAAAAGCTTGAATTACGTGATAAGCCATTATCCCGTCCTCTTTTCCGTAGCGGTGCTTTACTGACACCATACTTTTCTCCGCTGTTTCGGGAGTTACGTTGATGCCGTCAACATAACTCCACCCGTCAGCTTCAACTGTTTTTTCGGGATTCATTACATAGTTGATACATTTGCCAATCCTGCCTTTTACGGGGAATATTTTAGTTACTGCCACGCTCTTTTGGGTGCAAAGGCTTCATCAACCTTTTCAGAAACTTCATTGAAGTTTTTGCAGGCTTTCTCAAGCTCGGCAGTGTTCAGATAACCGCCCGAATGGACGATTCTTGCAAGCTGATTAAGATTGTTGCCGACTGCACGCAGTTCTTTTATCAGCACAGAATACTCGGCAGGAGGAGCCTGTGCAGGTAAATAGCCGCTGAGCAGAAATCTTATCAGCTTTGACATTGTGAGTCCGGTTGCCTTACACATCTCATTGAGTCTGAGGTGTTCTTCTTCTGTAAGACAAACGGTTACTCGGTGGATTCTTTTCTGCATAATGTTCATTCCTTTCTTATTTGATTCTCGGGGTTTACCCTGCAAGCGGATTTATTACAATAAATCCAATGCTTGCTAAGACTGAAGAAACAGATATTTTTTCGGATTTATCCGTTTCTTATTACCGAAGCAGACTGTGTGGGGTAAAAACGCTTGAACCAAATGCGGTATTAACATCACAGTTTTGAAAGAGCAGATTTTTGTCACAGCGAGGCAAAAATCTGCATGGAATACGAGGCTATTTCAAAGATTTTTAACGAAGCTGTGGCGGAAATATGCCTTTCAAAACCGTATAGGGTTTAAGTGTTTTTACCCCGGAGGAGGGCGGTTATCAAAACAGTCCGTTTCGGGTTGACGGCAAAAGTGCCGTCATAGTTTTTTCGGCATAACAAAAGTGACGGCAAAAATGCCGTCACTAAAAGCTGTCGAGAAAATTGAAGATGATATCATCATTTTCCGTTTGTTCAATCTCGCTTATTTGTTTTTCTTCGGGTGGTGCCTGAAGTTTCATACCGACAAATTTTTCTTCAATGAGGTCAGCCAGGTCGTGATTCAACAGAGCATTGATTACTGTTTCAGTGTATGACTGACCTTTGACAGAGCGAAGATAGTGCCAAGCTTTGCTGTCAGCTTCTTTATCAAGGTTAAATCGCACGGATATTTTCTTGATATTCATTTGTTGCCACTTCTTTTTCGTTGCCTCGTTGCAAGCCGTTCATAACCCTTTGCGGTTGCGCGGATATCATCAATAACGGTAATTCGTGATTTGTCGCAGTCGGCAAAATTCTTAATCAGGCATCCGCCACCGCCCACAACCGTCAGTCGCATCATTCTCGGGTCGTAGCCGTGTTCGCGAAGATTGCGGAAGATCTCGGCAACATAGTTCTTTGCGGATTTCGTAATCGTTTCAAGAAATTCATCCGCAATATCCGCTTTGCCGAAACGAAGCACACGAGTGATAACCGATTCGTCAACCGTTGCGTGGTGAGTGCGCATCATATCTTCTTTTGCCTGAATCACGCATTGCTGAGTGCCGAATTTCTCCGTGAAGCATCTTCGGTTTTCGGGTTTCTTCTCATTGATAAGCATAACGTTCATCGTACCGTTGCCGATATCGCAGAGCATATTTGTTCCGCTGAATTCGTGAATTCTGTCCGCAATAGCGGCAAACCCCTGCGGAAAAATATCAGCACCCGTGAACTCGACCCTATAGTCAATGCCGTTGAAGCTGAATTCAACCTCTTTGTTCTGCAAAAGGTAGCTGCGGAAAGCTTCCTTCTGAGCAGAGAGCCAAGTCAGAGGAAGACCTGCCGCCAAGTGAACTTTAGCCTCACGCAGTCCACGTGCACGAAGCTCGTAAGCGACAGCTGCCAAGGTCAGAACATAGTAATCCATATCCTGTATTTTGTCGGC
>JAZSPL010000003.1:0-12076 GCA_045537435.1 Acutalibacteraceae bacterium | reverse complement strand
GATGTACATTTACTTTATGAAGCTCAAGCTGTCTTTCAAGATAGGGCTTCATAAGTCCGAGATGCTGTTTGAAAGGAGGCTTACAGGCAAGATTCATCTGGCCGCCTACTTCATTTGCCATATCGTAAATATCAACCGAGTGACCTCTCATTGCAGCAATTCTTGCTGCCTCAACACCTGCAACACCTGCACCGATAACAACAACTTTTTTCTTTGTTTCTGCAGGTGTAATGCTGTAATCATTATCACCTCTTGCAAGAACTGCATTACCTGAACAAATTGCTCTTTCACCATGTTGAAGCTGATGGTCAACACAATGACCACAGCCGATACAAGGACGGATTTCATCTTCTCTGTCCTCGTTGATAAGGTTAACAAGGTCAGGTTGTGCAAGTAATCCATGACCAATGAAAATCAAATCGCACTGACCTGATTTAAGTGCCTTTTCTGAAGCAACAGGATTCTGTGCTCTGCCACCACCAATAAGTGTTATTTTTTTCTTGCCTGCAGTTAACATCAAGCCGATTTTCATAACAAGTGATAAAGCTACGGCCATACAATCGGAATATGCAGATTCAGGTTTCTGATTTTTACCTGCTTCTTCCGACCAGATACCTGCAAGCACTTCAATAGCATCAACTCCTGCTTCTTGAAGTTTTTTGCAGTAGTATAAGCCATCAGGCATAGAAATACCGCCATCTTTGCCCATTTCAATAACGGAAAGCTTCACTATAATTGCAAAATCATCGCCACAAAGTTCACGAATTCTTTTTATTATATTAAGGTGGAAACGAATTCTGTTTTCACGACTTCCACCATATTCATCTGTACGGATATTAGCAGTTTTTGAAAGGAACTGCTGACCAAGATAGTAACCTACAGCATGAATTTCAACACCATCAAATCCTGCTTTTTTAGCACGAAAAGCAGCCTGTGCATATTTCTCTTCGATATTCTTTATTTCTTCAATAGTCAATGCACGAGGGGTTTCATTTGCAAGTCCCATCATATATGAATAAGGCATAGCAACAGCACTCGGACCAACAGGTTGGTCACCTATAATTTTTCTTCGTGCACCTCTGCCTGTATGAGAAATCTGTAAAAAAGCTTTTGCTCCACCATCGTGGATAACATCAGCAAGCTGTGTCATTCCAGGAATGTATTTATCATCATCAATAACGAGCATACCTTTGGTGTTAAGACCAAGAGGAGAATCAACACAAGTAACCTCAACGATAATTGCACCGACTCCACCTTTTGCTCTTTCAGAATAGTGATTAAGAACAGCCTGATTTACAAAACCGTTTTCAGCCTGGCTCATACCCATAGCCGCCATAACTGTTTTGTTTCGAAGCTCAACCTTTCCGATTTTTCCGGGTGAGAGGAGATTAGGATATTTATTATTCATAAAAACACCTCGTTTTTGCTTTTTAGAAATTATATTACATAAATAACCTTTTTGCAAGGATAAGAAGAAATATTTTCGCTTTTGGAAAAATTACATTTCTGCAGAGACAATTACTCAAATGCCGTATGGAGTGTTGTTCAAAAAGCGAGAATTTGTCACCCTGACCAGACAGAAAACTTCCTATGAAAAAAGAGGCTGCAATCTGCAACCTCTTAATTGCTTTATTTTATGCCTGAACTTTATGGAAAATCTTCTTGCCTTTTTTGATGATTACAGCCTGTGCCTTAAGCTGATTTGCTGTGAATGAAAGACCGATATCTGAAACCTTCTTGTCGTCAGCTGAAACACCGCCCTGCTGAACAAGGCGTCTGCCTTCGCCGCGTGACTTTGTGATACCTGTCTTAACAAGAACTTCAAGAATATCAATCTTGCCGTCTGTAAAATCTTCGTCAGCAAGCGTTGTTGTCGGCATATTTTCGCTGTTCATTCCGCCACCGAAGAGAGCCTTTGAAGCTTCTCTTGCCTTCTCAGCCTCTTCCTCACCGTGAACAAGCTTTGTAAGCTCATAGGCGAGAATATCTTTTGCCTCGTTAAGCTGACTGCCTTCCCAATCGTTCATTGTATCAATTTCCTCAAGCGGAAGGAATGTAAGCATTCTGATGCATTTGAGAACATCCTGGTCGCCGACGTTTCTCCAGTACTGATAGAATTCATACGGGCTTGTCTTTTCAGGGTCAAGCCATACTGCACCTGATGCTGTCTTACCCATCTTCTTACCTTCAGAGTTCATAAGAAGAGTGATTGTCATTGCATAAGCATCCTTACCGAGCTTCTTACGGATAAGCTCAGTACCGCCGAGCATATTTGACCACTGGTCATCACCGCCGAACTGCATATTACAGCCGTATTCTTTGAAGAGGTGATAGAAGTCATAGCTCTGCATAATCATATAGTTGAACTCAAGGAAGCTGAGGCCTTTTTCCATTCTCTGCTTGTAGCACTCAGCACGGAGCATATTGTTAACTGAGAAGCAAGTGCCAACCTCACGAAGAACTTCAACGTAGTTAAGGTCAAGAAGCCAGTCTGCATTATTAACCATCATTGCTTTGCCTTCACCGAATTCGATGAAGCGGCTCATCTGCTTTTTGAAGCAAGCGATGTTGTGGTCGATGTCTTCCTTTGTAAGCATCTTACGAAGGTCTGAACGTCCTGACGGGTCACCGATCATACCTGTACCGCCGCCGAGAAGAGCTATCGGACGGTTGCCTGCCATCTGAAGTCTTTTCATAAGGCAAAGAGCCATAAAGTGACCTACATGAAGACTGTCAGCCGTCGGGTCAAATCCGATGTAGAAAACAGCTTTACCGTTGTTGATAAGTTCCTTGATTTCGTCTTCGTCTGTAACCTGAGCAATAAGACCTCTGGCTACGAGTTCATCATAGATTTTCATAATAGATTTCCTTTCTGATTTGCGTTTTGTGACAGAAAATAAAAATACCTCTGTCATAGGACAGAGGACGAATTAACGTGTTACCACCTCTATTTATCATACCCTCACGAGTATGACCTCGGCGAGTGCAAAAACACTCTTACGCTTTAACGCGCGCTCACGGTGCAGCCTACTGAAATACTGATTCGTTCAGTGCACAACTCAAGGATGTATTTCACACGGAAGCTCACGTTTTCTTACACCAACCGAAAACTCTCTTTGCTTTGCTGCCGTCCTACTTTTTCCTGTCACAGTTATTGAAGTGATTATATATTGAATTTCATTTTTTGTCAAGTAATGAGTTGACGAAGGGACGAAAATAAGTTAAAATATAGCGAATATTAAACGGACGGTGAAAGCACCATGAGAATGAGAAGAAAGAAAAACCTTGAAAGCAGACTGAATGAGTGCAAAGACATCCTTTTTGAGATTCACTCAGAAGATAAAAATTTCAGCACTGCTATCAATACCAAGACATATTTTGACTATAAGGAAATCTTCGGAAACGATAATCCCGTACATATGGAAATCGGTTGCGGTAAGGGTCAGTTTGTCTGCGAAATTGCAAAAAGAAATCCCGATATCAACTACATCGCAGTTGAAAAAAGTGCGAACGTAATTGTCCAGGCTTGCGAAAAGGCAATTGAGGCAGAGCTTAAAAATGTTTATTTTATCAAAGGCGGTGCGGAGTATCTTCCTTGCTTTATCCCTGATAAAACAATTGAAAGACTGTATCTTAATTTTTCGTGTCCGTTCCCGAAAAAGAAATATGCAAACCACAGACTTACAAATAAAACCTTCCTGAAGCTCTACGAAATGATGCTTGTTCCGCAGGGTGAAATTCATCAGAAGACTGACAATATGCACTTCTTTGAATATTCAATCGGTGAGTTTTCGGACTACGGTTTTACAATCAAAAATGTTTCTCTCGACCTTCATAATTCCGATTTTGAGGGTAATATCGTAACAGAATATGAAAAACGCTTCTCCGATCTCGGTCAGCCGATTTACAGACTCGAAGCTTATCTTAAATAAACTGAAATCCTGCAAGGCTTAGTGCTTTGCAGGATTTTTTTGATATTATAACGTACTTTCAAGAATTTCAAGTTTACCTTCAACAGTATATTCACCGCTTGAAGCAGGGATGAAAATGCTTTCGCCCTTTACGAAAGAAAGAGTAGTGTCACCGCAGGTAACTTTTCCTTCACCCTCAAGGCAGAGAAGAGAAACAAAGCTTTCGTCATCAGCAACAGCTGAATATTTTCCGTCAACGTCGAGCTTATACATTGTGAAAAGGTCGCAGGTTGTAAGTTCGGCTCTTGCTGCATTTTCAAACTTTTCAGTTTTTCTCTCTGATGAATCTGCAATAACCGGCGGACAGCGTTTTGTAACGTCAGCGGCTTTGTCAACGTGGAGCTCACGGGGCTTGCCGTCATTGCCGAGCCTGCCGTAGTCATAAATTCTGTATGTTGTGTTTGAATTCTGCTGAACCTCTGCAAGAAGAATACCTTTACAGATAGCGTGCATTGTACCTGATTCAATAAAGAAAAGATCCCCCTTCTTTACCTTGATTTTGTTGCAGATATCCATCATTGCATCGCTTTTTGCAGCTTCCTTGAATTCCTCGACGCTTACCTCACGGTTAAAGCCGAGAATAAGCTCTGCATCAGGGTCGCAATCAAGGATGTACCAGGCCTCAGTTTTGCCGTATTCGCCTTCAACGCGCATTGCGTATTCGTCGTCGGGATGAACCTGAATTGAAAGATTCTGCTTTGCGTCGATGAACTTTATAAGAAGCGGGAAAAATTCAAATCTTTCACCCTTTTTGCCGCAGATAGATTTATCTTCAAGGTAAACCTCCTGAAGTGACTTTCCTTTATATTTGCCGTTCTGAACGGTTGATGGACCTGCAGGGTGGCAGGAGAGCACCCATGCCTCAGCGGCAGGATTTTTGTCTGTCTTGATTCCGTATTCTTCAATGAGTCTTGTACCGCCCCAGATGTTATCGGCGACGGATGGAGTAAGCTTTACGATTTCCATTTTAAAACCTTCTTTGCATAAAATTACCCATATATAATACTATATAAAACTATCAATGTAAAGCAAAAAAATCTTGACAAACAGAACAAATGTTCACTATAATATATAGTGTGATGCTATGGAGGTGCATAAGGAGAAAGTAAAATGATAAAATACGATTTAACGCTTGAAAAACAGCGACTTATAGGCGCGGACAAATTTTCGATTGCGGCAAATGCAAACGAAACGGTTTGTCTGTGTTTTCATTTTGACCGCAGTTGGCGTCGCTTTGACTCTAAAGCCGCCGTTTTCAGAAACAGTGTGTCGGAATATTATATTATCGAAATTAAAGCGGACAGAGCAAAGGTGCCTTGGGAGGTGCTGACTCATCAGGGTGAGTTTGAACTTTCCGTTATCGGTTTTGAGGACGAAAAGGTGATAACGTCGGATAAGGTTGAAATTCTTGTTACTGAAAGTCTGTTGCCTGAAGACTGCAAGACCTTCAGCCCGTCCGAAGTTCTTTTTGACCGTTTTAAACGCGAATGTATTGCTCAGGCATATCTTGACTACGAGGATGAGATAAACGAGCTCAAAAAGGCTCATATTGCCGAGAAAATGCTTCTTGGTGAACAAATTGTCGAGGCTGATAAACGTACAAAGGATGCAATTGAAGATAAAAACAAAGAAATTCAGGAGCTTGAGATCTCTCATGATATTGAAAAATCAGAACTCAACAACAAGATAGCTCAACTCAATGAAGATGTTGCTTATTATAAAGAAAAAGCAGAAAAGTGGGATATGGTTGACTATGCAATCAGTCTTAAAACTTCACCCAATTATGCTTTGTGGGCGGGTGGTACAGAAGAGTTCTCTTTACCTATGATGAACACGTCATCAGTACCTGTGTTTGCGTCAAGCAATTTCAGCTCAAATCTCAAGAAAATAGGTCTTGATTTATCATCGGTTAAATCTTTTGCATCTGTATTTAATTCGAACAGCGGTATTGAACATATTGAACTCAGAAATACTCATAATGTAGAGAGTTTTGCAAGTGTTTTTGAAGGGTGCAAATCAATTAAAACAGTAAGCATTGACAGCTTAGAAAAATGCAACACGATGAACAAATTTGCAAATGGTGCCACGTTACTTCAGGTAGTTAACTTGGGAACTGTTTCAGCAGCCGGAAACTATGAAAGAGCTTTTTGTAACTGTACGGTTTTAAAGGAAATTAACGGTTGCTTTGATATGAGTTTTGCTGCTAACACTTCTGCAATGTTTGTAGGTTGCTCAAGTCTTGAAACTGTCAGGTTTGTTGAAAATACCATTGGTGTCAGTATGGACTTTTCAGATTGCATAAGGCTTACCAAAGAAAGTATGTGCAGTATTTTCAATGCACTTTATCCCACAGAACTTTGTACTCTTTCAATCTCGTCGTTTGCTTTTGAAAATAACTTTACAGAAGAAGAAAGAAAAGAGTGGATTGAATTTGTAACTGAGACAAAGGGTTGGGAACTCAGCATAGTTTAAAATAATAATCATATTTGTCCTGCTTCTCTCATAGATTTAAAAAGAAAATCAAAAAAGAGAGGTTTTAATATGAGCATTGAGCTGATTACAAGAAACATAGGGACGAGTGAAATTTATTACGATAACTACGTTGAGCAGAGTGTGGATTGCGATGTCACTCTGCCCGATTATTGCCCCGATATAATGAGGATTATAAAATGCACCGTGTCAACTTCGATAACAGGCTCCAAGCTGATTGGCGACAGAGCAACGGCTGACGGTAACGCTAAAATAAGAATCATATATGCTGACGAGAAAAACAAGGTGTTCTGTTATGACCAGGACTATCCTTTTTCAAAATATGCGGAGCTGAATTCTGCTTTGGATGATGCTTTTCTCAGTTGTAGCGCAAAAACGGAATACGTGAATTGCCGAGCTGTCAGCAAAAGAAGGATAGATGTACACGGTGCGATCAGTATCCGTTTCAGGGTGTTGGGGAATAAAAACAAATCGCTTATAAGCGAAGCCTGCGGTGAGGGAATACAGCTCAAAAGAAAAGGCCTTGATATCGATGATGTTGTTGCTGTCGCAACGAAGGTTTTTGAAATTTCGCAAGTCGAAAACGTCGGCGATAACAACGCAGGAATAGGCAAAATTCTGGATGCCTTTGCTTCGCCTATACTCCACGAAAGCAAAATAATCAAGGGTAAAATTCTTCTTAAGGGCGAACTTGCCGTGAGGGTGCTCTACTGTTCAGATAACGGTAACAACGAAACTTGCACGCTTTGCACCAATGTTCCGTTTAATGAAATCGTTGAAGCTGCGGCAGTGACGGATGAGTGTAAGGTGGATGTGAAAATGCACGTCACACGCCTTTCTGCTGAACCTAAAACGGATAACGACGGTGAATACCGTTATATGAACGTAAATGCCGAAGTACTTGCACAGGTTACAGCATTCATAAATCAAAACATAAAAATTGTGACGGATGCCTATTCGACAGAAAAGGAAATAAATACAACATACACTCCGATGGATTTTCAGATGCTTGAAAGCACAATAAAAGAAAGCCTTATCTGCAAGCAAAGCCTTGATGTATCTTCAATGAAGCCACAGAAGCTGTATGCTTTTTCGGTCTGTGCACCTGAAAGCAGAAGCCGTACCGAGGGTGACAGAATAATAATCAGCGGCAAGGTTCCCGTTAACCTTATCGTTATTGATGCAGAGGGTGTTCCCGTGCTTTGCGAAAGGGAAGCAGAGTTTGATTTTTCAAGACCGGTTGATGATGTAAATTCGGTCTGCTGTATTCCTCAGGTTTCTTTGGGCGGATGCTCGGCAAATCTTACAAGTGACGGCAAAGTCGATTTCAAAGCGGAGCTTTTTATAAATGCAACCGTTACGAAAAATGTTAAAGAGAAGGTCCTGACTTCGCTTGAAATTGAAGAGGGTAAGGGTAAAAAAGATAAAACGCCTTCGGTTGTAATATATTTCTGCTCAGGCGGTGAAAGCGTCTGGGATATTGCAAGGAAATACAACACGACTGTCGAGGAAATTATGCAGGAAAACGAACTCGGCGCGGATTATCTCGAAAATAAGAGAATGTTGCTTATTCCTGTAAAATAAGTGTTGCAAAAATTCCTCTTTAATGTTAAAATGAAAAAAGCGGATATTCCGTAATCACATTTTGAGGAGATTTAAAATTATGGCTACAAAAAATAATGAAAAGAAAGCCGGCGGATTGAAGAGTATCGACAACGCGGCTGAAGAAAAAGGCTCACTCATCGTAACTATCTGGCAGTTTGTTAAGTTTATCGTTGTAAGCTTGCTCGCTATGATCGTGCAGTTTGTTCTTCTTAACACACTTCAGCTCATTCCTGCAATCAAAGAACTTTATGCAGAACCTTTCTCTTGGTGGGTGTTTGTTTATCCGGTAGCAGTAGGCGGTCTTGGTTACTTCATCGTAAGCAATGTTGCAAATATTGTTGCACAGATCGTTGCATTCTTTGTTAACAAGGAAAAGACATTCAATTCAGGTGCAAATGTTGCTGTTGCTCTTCCGATTTATATTGTTTTCACAATCGCTCTTATTTTCTTCTCAGCATGGCTCAATCCGACACTCAAAGAAGTGTTTGTTGGCTGGGAGCTCAACGAAGCAGCAGCTAAGAACATCGCAACAATGATCTGCTCAGCAGTTCAGTTCTTCCTCTACTTCCCGGTAGACAAAATCCTCTTCCACAAGAAAAAGGAAGAAAAATAATCAACACAAAAACCGTCCGATTCCTCGGACGGTTTTTTAATATCCCAATATTCAGATAAATTCAGGTTTGTAGAGTTCTTAAATTCTTGATGTATCTGACCTGTTCAGGCTCCTTTGTGTAAAGGGAGCTGTCGCGTAGCGACTGAGGGATTGTCAAAAATCCTTGAATTATCAACAATCCTCCCGTCACGGCTACGCCGTGCCACCCTCCTTTACACAAGGAGGGCTTGGGGTTACTACTGACTTTCAAACATCCCGATAAACCCGAATTTGTTAATTCCATTAGGCTCAGGTGAAAATTACGGTTTCCATAGGTACTTGCTCAAATCAATATGACCGTCATTTTCAAAAACGATGCCTTCTTTTTCGAGCAACTGCCGCTGAATGTTACCGCCTCCGAAAGCAAAGCTTTCAGCCGTTCTGCCCTCGCGGTTGACAACTCTGTGACAGGGGATAACACCCGGTGCAGGATTCACGTGTAAAGCATATCCGACAACTCTTGCCCAGCGCGGATTGCCGGCAAGCATTGCAACCAATCCGTAAGTTGCAACCTTACCCTCAGGTATGTTGCACACCACTTCATAAATTTTTTCAAAGGTTGTCATGGAATCACCCTTGTTTATCATTATCAGTTTTGTCTTTGATTATTACAAAACGAATGACAGCACCTGTTGCAATCTGCCCCAGGATTATTCCTATCGGAATAAAAACAAGCCTCCACAGGTCGAAAACTGTCAAATCGGGAGAAAAAGCAGAAATGATACCTATAATGAAAAATAAAACCAGAATTATACATTCAATTGCAATTAAAACTTTCAAAAAGAATCTGAAAAATTTGCCGCCGAGATTCTTCGGAACAATCCATGTCATTGCAATGTACCAATTCCAGATAATTTCTTCAAAAATAAATTCGAACGGAAGTACCAACAAATTAAAAAAACAGCCCATTCTGAAACCGCCTTTCTGCGGATACTATACCATGAATTGTTCATTTTTTCAATGAAATCGCGCAAGGCGCGATGAAATCCTCACTTCTTTCGGATGAAATCTGCTTCACAGATGAAATTAAATCCACCCATCCGCCGTTTAGGCGGATTTCATCCCTGCAGGGGATTTCATCATCGAAGATGATTTCACCCACCTGAAAGGGTGGATTTAGTTGAAAAGAAACAACCTTTGTCTATCAAGACGAAGGTTGTTTCTTTTCTGGCGGAAGCGGTGGGATTCGAACCCACGGTACCGTGAGGTACAACTGATTTCGAGTCAGTCCCGTTATGACCACTTCGATACGCTTCCGTATTTAATTTCTGCTATTTTTCCAATACCTCAAAACAGCTCATATATTTTATCAAAATTCTCTTCCGTTGTCAATATATTCGTTGGTTTAAATGTTGATTATTCTGAATTTTTATGATAAAATTACCGTAGTGTATAAGTGTATATCGGAGGCCTTTTTATGACTTGTAATTGCAAAAAGAGTGATTTGTCGCTTATAAATGAAGTTCTTGAAAAATATGCTGATGTTGACGGAAGTCTTATCACCATTTTACAGCACGCTCAGGATATCTACGGCTATCTGCCGACGGATATTCTCTACCATATTGCTGAAAAAATCGGTTCAACTCCTGCAAAGGTAATGGGGGTTGCGACGTTTTATTCTCAGTTCCGTCTACAGCCTGTCGGTAAGTATCTTATTATGCTTTGCCAGGGTACGGCTTGCCACGTAAACGGTTCTGAAAAAATCGAAAAAGCAATCAAAGATGAAATCGGTATTTCTGACGGCGAAACAACAGAGGACGGTCTTTTTACTCTTAAAAATGTTGCTTGCCTCGGTTGTTGCAGTCTTTCACCTGTAATGATGATCAATGACGAAACATACGGCAGACTTACTCCCGAAAAGGCAAAAGAAATTTTAAGAAATCTCAAGGCAAAGGAGGACTGAATATGCGTATAGTTGTAGGGCAGGGCAGCTGCGGAATTGCCGCAGGTGCCGCCAAGGTTTATTCTGCAATTGAAGCTTTGGTCGGTTCTTCTGCCGAACTCACTATAACGGGCTGTATAGGAATGTGTTTCCTTGAGCCTATTGTCGATATCTATGACGGTGTTAATCTTGTTAAACGTCTTGTTAAGGTTCAGCCGACCGATGCAGAGAAGATTATCAGCTTCGTAAACGGCGATAAAAATGCTGTAAACGATATTGAAATAACCGAAGACGACAAAGCTTTTCTTGAAAAGCAGACAAGAATTGCACTTCGCCACTGCGGTGTTATCAACCCTGAAAGGATAGAAGAATACGTTGCAGATGACGGTTACAAGGCACTTGAAAAAGTTCTCAAAACAATGACACCAGAAGCTGTTATTGAAGAAATCAAGGTGTCGGGTCTTGCAGGCCGCGGAGGTGCAGGCTTTCCGACGTGGTTCAAGTGGAATGCCGCACGTCAGTCTGAGGGTGATTACAAATATCTCATCTGTAATGCCGATGAAGGTGACCCCGGTGCATTTATGGACAGAGCCGTTATTGAAAGCGATCCGCACAACCTTATTGAAGGTATGCTTATCGGTGCTTATGCAATCGGCGCAAAAGAGGCTGTTGTTTATGTAAGAGCTGAATATCCGCTTGCAATCGAGCGTCTTACAAATGCCATTAAGGAAGCCGAAGAAAAAGGTTATCTCGGCGAAAATATCCTCGGCTCAGGTTTCTCCTGTAAAATGCGTATCAAGGCAGGCGCAGGTGCGTTTGTCTGCGGCGAGGAAACCGCACTCATTGAATCTCTTGAAGGAAAGAGAGGTATGCCCAGACTCAAGCCTCCTTTTCCGGCTGAACGTGGCTATATGGATTCACCCTCCAATATCAATAATGTCGAAACATATGCTAATGTTGCCTGGATAATCAACAACGGCGGCGGAGCTTTTGCCGCTATGGGTACAGAGAACAGCAAGGGTACTAAGGTCTTTGCTCTTACAGGTAAAATAAAGAAGGGCGGACTCGTTGAGATCCCCATGGGCAAAACTCTTCGTGACGTTATATTCGGTATCGGCGGCGGAATAAGAAACGGAAAGAAATTTAAGGCGGTACAGATGGGCGGTCCCTCCGGCGGATGTATTCCGGAGGAGCTCCTTGACACCGTTATTGACTATAAAGCTCTTGCGGCCACCGGGGCAATAATGGGCTCGGGCGGAATGGTAGTTATGGATGAGGATACCTGTATGGTGGGTATGGCAAAATTCTTCCTGGATTTCACAGCCAAGGAATCCTGCGGAAAATGCGTGCATTGCAGAATAGGCACAAAACGCATGCTGGAAATACTCACAAGAATTACAAAAGGCGAAGGAAAAGTGGGAGACATCGAGCTTCTCGAAGAGCTTTGCCACGGAATAAAGGACGGCGCGCTGTGCG
>JAZSPL010000059.1:0-2273 GCA_045537435.1 Acutalibacteraceae bacterium | reverse complement strand
GGCGTTCAATCACCTCTCGAATAAAGTGTACGACATATAGTGAACTCTATGACAACATAATCGATATAATGTGCTTTAAAGCTGCCTTTGATTCACAAAGGTAGCTTTTGCTTTATAATATTTGATTATTCTTTCACATCGCTGACGGTTATGCACACCTCATTGTTTTCAACCGTTGCAAAACCGTCGGAAATATCTGCTTCAAAAACAGTTTTTTCGTTCGCAGTTAATTTTATTTTTCCTGCTTTAAGAGAAAACACTGCATTTGCGTGACCTTTTCTTATTCCGTAAGAGCCTGAAAATTCACCTTTCACATTATCTGAAATCGGCAAACGTACGCTGTCGCATTCCATATCGGGGATCCGATGCCCGACGGTGAAAATTTTAACGGTAAGAACATCTTTCATATCCGTCACCCGTTTTCCTTCTTATAAGCGGAATATACGTCATCGGCTGTTCCTGACATAAGGAAATACTGCTCGGGAATCATATCGAGTTCACCTGAAAGAATGCTTTCAACGCTGTCAACAGTTTTTTCAAGCGGTACATATATACCTGCCTGACCCGTAAAACCTTCCGCAACATGGAACGGCTGACTCATAAAGCGTTGAATTCTTCTGGCTCTTTTTACTGTTTGTTTATCTTCTGCCGAAAGTTCGTCCATACCGAGAATTGCGATTATATCCTGAAGTTCCGCGTATTTCTGCAACACTCGTTGAGTTTCTTTTGCAACTTTATAGTGCCTTTCACCGACAAAATCGGGAGAAAGCGCTCTTGATGATGATTCAAGAGGGTTAACTGCAGGATAGATACCGAGTTCAACAATTTTTCTTGAGAGAACGGTGGTTGCATCAAGATGCGAGAATGTTGTTGCGGGAGCAGGGTCTGTAAGGTCATCGGCAGGCACATAAACAGCCTGAACGGATGTTATTGAACCGTTACCCGTTGAAACAATTCTTTCCTGCAATTTGCCCATTTCAGAGGCGAGGGTAGGCTGGTAACCGACGGCTGACGGCATTCTGCCCAGAAGCGCCGAAACCTCACTGCCTGCCTGAGTGAAACGGAAAATATTATCAATAAAAAGAAGAACTTCTTTGTGTGATTTTTCGCGGAAATATTCAGCCATTGTAAGTCCCACAAGGGGAACACGGAGTCTTGCACCGGCAGTTTCGTTCATCTGACCGAAAACGAGGGCTGTTTTATCAATAACTCCCGACTGATTCATTTCGTTCCAAAGATCATTGCCCTCTCTTGAACGCTCACCGACACCTGCAAAAACAGAGTAGCCGTCGTGTTCAAAAGCAACGTTACGGATAAGTTCCATGATGAGAACTGTTTTTCCGACACCGGCACCGCCGAAAAGACCGATTTTTCCGCCTTTTATATAGGGGGTCATGAGGTCGATAACCTTTATGCCGGTTTCGAGTATATCGTTGGACGAAACAATCTCTGCAAAAGACGGAGCGGGATGATGAATCGGCCACTGTTCTTCTGTTTTTATCGGCTCGCCGCGGTCAATAGGTTTTCCCGTAACATTGACCATTCTTCCGAGAGTTTCAACGCCGACACTGATTTTGATGGGTTCTCCCGTGTCGGTTGCTTTCATGCCTCTTGACATACCGTCGGTGGGGTTCATTGATATGCATCTTACCTCACCGTTTCCGAGATGCTGTGAAACCTCAAGGGTATATAATTCGTCGTTTACCTGAACGTTAACTTCGTTAAAAATATCGGGAATTTCATTTATATCGAAAAGAATATCGACAACGGGACCTGTTATTCTCTGCACCATTCCCACAGAACCTTTTGCCATAAATTACACTTCCCCTTCCTTTGAATAATCTGCCGAAACTTCAAAAACATCGGCGGTAACCTGACTCTGACGCTTGCGGTTTATTTCCGTTTCAAGTTGAGCGCTGTATTCGCACGCGGTATCGTATGCACTGCGCATTGTTGTCAGCGTTGCTGCCTGAGCACCGAGTGCGGTTTCAAGTATTTTTTTATAAAGAATTGAAATCAGGATTTTTTCGGCAGTTTGGCTTATAACAGTTTGCTTATCGGGAACAAACAAAGGCTCTTCGCATTCTGCCGATTCTTTATCAGGTGTAAACAAATCCTCGCATACGGGGCTTTGCTTCATCATGTTCTGATATTGAGAATATATGATTTTCACTGAAGATATTTTTCCGTTTTCCATCAGTTTCCTGATATTGTCAAAAAGTCCGCACGCATCCTGATATGACGGTATATCGGAAAAAATATATGATTTGCTG
>JAZSPL010000062.1:0-32840 GCA_045537435.1 Acutalibacteraceae bacterium | reverse complement strand
TCTTTGATTTCGCACAATCTATCTCTGTGCGCGTAGGGGCGCGCATTGCGCGTCCGTTGAATTAAGCAGAATTTCCACGGACGACCAATGGTCGCCCCTACGATGTAGATTGAATATTAATCTCGACAAACCCGAATTTGTCGGTAGCATACTATTATAAAACTAAGCAGTAACTCTCTTCTGAAAGTTACTGCTTTAAATTATGCTTCTTTCTTTTTGCCTTTGTGTTCAACCAACGGAGCTTCGTTTTCGTTGACACAGTTTTCTGTTATCTGCACACTAACGATTGATTTATCGCTCGGCACTGCGTACATAATCGGCATAAGCAAGCCTTCCATAACTGAACGAAGACCGCGTGCACCCGTTTTTCTTTCGAGTGTCTTTTTCGCAATTGCAGTAAGTGCTTCGGGAGTGAACTCAAGCTTTACGCCGTCCATTTCAAGAAGTGACTGATACTGCTTAACGATTGCGTTCTTCGGCTCTGTAAGAATTTTAACAAGTGCTTCCTCGTCAAGCTCCTTAAGAGTTGTTATAACGGGAAGTCTGCCCACAAGCTCGGGAATAAGACCAAACTTTGTGATATCCTGCGCAATAACCTGCGAAACTGCGTTCTCGATTGAGAATGCGCTCTTGCTCTTTACATCGGCACCGAAGCCGAGTGCTGAACCGCCGATTCTCTTTTCAACGGTCTTTTCAATGCCGTCAAATGCACCGCCGCAGATGAAAAGAATATTTGAAGTGTTAACCTGAATGCACTCCTGCTGGGGATGCTTTCTGCCGCCCTGCGGAGGTACATTCGCAACCGTACCTTCAATAATCTTAAGCAATGCCTGCTGAACACCCTCACCGCTTACGTCACGTGTGATTGACGGGTTTTCGGACTTACGTGCAATCTTATCGATTTCGTCAACGTAGATGATACCCTGCTCTGCTTTATCGATATCAAAATCTGCAGCCTGAATAAGACGAAGAAGAATGTTTTCAACGTCTTCACCAACGTAACCTGCTTCAGTAAGCGTTGTTGCGTCTGCAATCGCAAAGGGAACATTGAGGATTTTTGCAAGAGTCTGCGCAAGCATCGTCTTGCCGACACCCGTAGGTCCAAGCAAAAGAATGTTACTCTTCTGAATTTCGACGTCAGTTTCAGAAGCCTTGAACACGCGTTTATAGTGATTATAAACGGCAACGCTCAAAGCGACCTTAGCCTCATCCTGACCGATGACATATTCGTCAAGACCTTTTTTGATTTCCATCGGCGAAGGAAGAACTATGTCCTTCTGCTTCTTTTTGCGGGAATTGTGTCCTGCTGTTTCCTCTTCGATGATAGCCTGGCAAAGCTCAACACACTCGTTACAGATGTAAACACCGTCACCGGCAATTATTCTGTCCACCTGAGACTGAGTTTTGTGGCAGAAGGAACAGCGGACGTTCTTTTCGCGTCTTTCGTCATCTCTCGGCATCGTTACACCTCTGATTTATCTTTTGTAAAGAACCTTATCAACAAGGCCGTAATCCATAGCCTCCTGAGCTGAAAGGTAGTTATCTCTTTCTGTGTCAAGAGCAATCTGCTCAATGCTCTTGCCTGTGTTTTCAGCAAGGATTCTGTTGAGCTTTTCTCTTGTCTTAAGAATATGGTCAGCAACAATTTTGATTTCAGTTGCCTGACCTCTTGCGCCGCCAAGCGGCTGGTGAATCATAATTTCGCTGTTGGGAAGAGCGAATCTCTTGCCCTTTGCGCCTGATGAGAGAAGGAATGCACCCATTGATGCAGCCATACCCATACAAATTGTTGAAACATCACATTTGATGTACTGCATTGTGTCGTAAATCGCCATACCTGCAGTTACGGAGCCGCCGGGGCTGTTGATGTAAAGGCTGATGTCCTTATCAGGGTCCTGACCTTCAAGGAAAAGCATCTGTGCAACAACAAGGCTTGCAGTTGCATCGTTAACCTCATCTGAAAGAACGATAATTCTGTCGCTCAGAAGACGTGAAAAAATGTCATATGAACGCTCGCCTCTGTTGGTCTGTTCAATAACATAAGGTACTAAAGCCATATTTGTATCCTCCGTTTCAAAAAATAGTTTCAAGAATGGCAAATGAATGGCAAAAGCCATCCATTTGCATTAATATTGGCATAAAAACCGTTAATTATTCAGCAGCTTCTTCCTCTGTCTTCTTTGCAGCTGCTTTCTTTGCGGGAGCCTTCTTCGGCTTTTCAGCTACGATTGCCTTTGCCGTTGATACAATGAAGTCAACTGTCTTCTGACCTACAACGTCCTTCTTAACGTCTTCGATACGGACAAACTTCTTGATCTGCTCAGCTTCCATCTGATACATATCAGCCATTTCCTTGATCTTTGCTTCTGCATCTTCATCAGTAGCTTCAATCTTTTCAAGCTCTGCAATCTTATCGATAGCAAGCTGAAGCTTAACCTGCTTAACAGCGTTAGCTCTCATGCTCTCTTTGAAAGCATCCTTGTCCATACCCATATACTGAAGGTAGATGTCAAGGCCGATGCCCTGCTGTGCAAGTCTCTGCTCATATTCCTTAACGTCGTCCTCAAGCTTGTTGTCGTACATAACTTCAGGAATTTCGCCCTCAACAAGTTCAACAACCTTTTCAAGAACTGCGCTTTCGAACTCTCTGTCAATCTGCTCTGTCTTTGTCTTTACAAGGTCAGCCTTGATGCTCTTCTTAAGCTCAGCGAGTGTATCGTATTCGCTTACGTCCTTTGCAAACTCATCGTCAAGTGCGGGAAGCTCCTTAACCTTGAGCTCGTGGATTTTAACCTTGAATGTAGCATCCTTACCTGCAAGCTCGGGAGCATACTCTGTGGGGAATGTAACGTTAACGTCAAATTCCTCGCCTGCCTTATGACCGATAACCTGATCTTCAAAGCCGGGGATGAACTGGCCTGAGCCGAGTGTAAGGTCAAAGTTTTCGCCCTTACCGCCGTCAAATGCTACGCCGTCAACAAAGCCTTCGAAATCGATAACTGCGATGTCGTTCTTCTTTGCCTTTCTTGCATCCTCAACTGTGATTGTACGGGAATTTCTTTCCTGCATTGAAGCAAGCTCTTTCTTAACGTCGTCTGCTGTAACAGAAGCGTCGCCCTTGTTTGCTTCGATGCCCTTATAGCCGTCGATTGTGATTTCAGGCATAACTGTGATTTTAAGTGTCATTTCAACGCCTGTTTCGTCCATCTTTGTAACCTCAACGTCGTGCGGAGGTGCAACAGGATCAATACCTGCTTCTTCGATAGCTGCGCCTACTGTTTCGGGATAAACTATATCAAGTGCATCCTCGTAAAATACCTCTTTGCCGTAGAACTTTTCAATCATTGCAAGAGGTGCCTTGCCCTTACGGAAGCCGGGAAGCTGAATCTTATTCTTCTGCTTCTTGTAAGCCTTAAGAATAGCAGCCTTGAAATCCTCTGCGCTTACCGCAACTTCAAGTGTGTAAATGTTTGTTTCTGTTTTGTTTGCTGACTTTAACATTGAAAACTTCCTCCTGTTTGGCATTACGCTGTGAGCGATACTCCCACAAATACCTATTAACCTGGTTATTATAGCAGATAGTTATTTGGATTTCCATACCTTTTTTATATATTTTTTGTATTTTATCAAAATTTTGCCACTAATTTGGGACAAAATTCAAGAAAATCTGCGGACACCAAGTCAAAATTCACTCCGTCGCGCTCTCCTCTGAATGCCCAATTGACCGAATGACCGTGAAGATGGCCGTAATAGCAACGTTTTGCAGGCGACGAAACAACGATATCGTAAATCTCATCGCAGGTCTGCGTCATACTCACGGGCGGATAGTGCAGAAAAATTATCGGCTCACCGCCAAGCTTTGCGGCTTCGTCGAGTGACATTTTAAGCCTGCCCGCTTCCCTCAGAAGCACTTTTTCATCTTCCTTTTTTTCGCAATCGAAAAACCAGCCTCTTGTGCCGCAGACGGTGTAGTCGCCCGTTCTGTAAGCGTTATTGAAAAGGACTTTTATTGTTTTTATATCATTCTCGGCAAAAAACTTTTCTGTTTTGCTTTTGGTTGACCACCAATAATCGTGGTTTCCCTTCATTATAATCTTTGTTCCGTTGAGCGAATCAAGAAAACGGAAATCCTCAAGCGTTTCTTCCATATTCATTCCCCATGAAACGTCACCGGGAATTATAACGAAATCTTCTTCTCCGACAACGGCATTCCAATTTTTTTCAAGCCTTTTTTCAAAATTCTGCCATCCGCGGAAAATATCCATCGGCTTATCGCAGGAAAAGGAAAGATGCGTATCTGCAATCGCAAACAAAGACAAAGTTTTTCACCTCTTTTAAGTATATTCAAAAAACAAAAAAGAATAATAACAATGTGACGGTTTGTCACTCAAAAAACTCAAGGAGTAAATGATTTATGAAAAAGGAAATCAAGGAAATCAAGTGTAATGCTCACAACTGCGTTTACAACGAAGACGGCTGCAAGTGCGTTGCAGGTCATATTGAAGTAGGTCCTTCAAGCGCATGCACCTGTGCAGAAACAATCTGTGCAACATTTGAGCCGAACGGCAACGTGAGCAAATAATCAACAGGGCGTACTGTAAAAGTACGCCCATTCTTTTTACTTAAGCATATCGAAAACGACCTGCTCCATATCTTCCTTCTTGCAGCAGCCTGTGAATCGGGGTGTTTTTCCCTTGAGGTCTGCAAGCTGCGGCGGACAGTCTTCGCCCGTTTCAACCTTAAGACCGAGCACCATATCGAACTCGTCCATACCCTCGCTCATACCCGGGCGGACTGCATCAAGAACAGCCTTGCCGAACTTGAACGGATTTGCCGTTGAAGCGATAACCGTCGGAGTTTCATCTCCTGTTACAGCCTTGTAGTCCTCATAAACGGATACTGCAACGGCCGTATGAGTATCGCAGAGATATGAATTTTCTTCGAATGTTCTTGCGATGCAAGCCTTTGTGCCCTCATCGTCGCAGCAGCCTGCGTCAAAGAGCTCCTGAAGCTTTGCAAAAACTTCGTCGTTTACGTTGTATGCACCGTCATTTGAAAGAGAACCCATCCACTCGCGTACGAGAGCGTCATCCATACCTGAAAGAAGGAAAAGAAGTCTTTCAAGGTTTGATGAAATAAGGATATCCATTGACGGAGAAATTGTTGTGTAAAAATCTCTCTTACGGTTGTAGTGACCCGTCTTGAGGAAGTCTGTGAGAACGTTGTTTGCGTTTGAAGCGCAGATGAGCTTCTTCATCGGAACGCCCATTTCCTTTGCATAGTAAGCGGCAAGGATATTACCGAAATTACCTGTCGGAACAACAACGTTGATTTCGTCGCCTGCATTGATTGCGCCCTTTTCGAGCATATCGCAATAAGCAGAAACATAATAAACAATCTGCGGAACAAGACGACCCCAGTTGATTGAGTTAGCTGAAGAGAACATCATTCCCTTTTCTTCGAGCTTTGCAGCAACAGCCTTGTCTGTGAAAATCTTCTTAACACCTGACTGCGCATCATCAAAGTTGCCCTCGATTGCGCATACGCCGACGTTTGAGCCTTCCTGAGTTGTCATCTGGAGCTTCTGCATCGGGCTTACGCCGTCGTTGGGATAGAAAACGAGAATTCTTGTATTTTTAACATCCTTGAAGCCTTCAAGTGCAGCCTTACCTGTGTCGCCTGATGTTGCAACGAGGATAACAATTTCCTTGTCGGGAGTTGACTTTGAAGAAGCAACCGTAAGAAGATGAGGAAGAAGCTGAAGAGCCATATCCTTGAATGCGCAGGTCGGACCCTTCCAGAGCTCAAGGATTTCCGTACCCTTTGTGAGAGTGTGAAGCGGAGCAACCTTCTCGCTTGAGAAGCCCTCTTCATAAGCTCCTCTTACGCAGGAATCAATTTCCTCTGCAGTAAAATCTGTGAGGTAAAGAGAAAGGATTTCCTTTGCTCTGCCGATATAATCGAGCTTTGAAATGCGCACGATATCGTCCATTGAAATCTGCGGAATTGACTCGGGCACGAAAAGACCGCCCTCGGCAGAAATACCGTGAGCAATCGCCTCTGATGAGCTGACTTTTATACTCTTATCACGAGTGCTTGTATATAACATATTCATTCTCCTCTGAATGTGATTTACTTACCACTATATTTTTCAATCCACCTTTGCGGATTAGTGTCAATGTAGTACCATATATCTTCAAAATCCTGTTTATTCCTGACAACGTGATCAAAAAACGAACGTTGCCAGAATTTTCTGCCTGCTGTATTTCTGCACAGATTAATCTCTTTTGTTGTTTGATATTTGAACCACGCAATCACCGTATCGGTCGTAGAGGACGGGTCTCCCGTCCCATCATTTTCGATCGAAATCAAAAAGTGAATATGGTCAGGCATTATAATATATTTATCTACGGTTACAGTCGGATATTTTTCAGATATTTTATCTATATGCCCCTGAACAAGCTCGCCGAGATGTGTAAGCTTCGGGACGGGAGACCCGTCCCCTACGGGCAAAATTTCAGACAATAATTTTATTCGATTCTGTGTGCAAATCGTTATAAAATATGCGCCGTTCCGGGAATAGTCAAAATCTTCAAGGCGTATTCGCTTTCTTTCAGGAAAACCCATAACAACACCAAGTTTTGTTTTTATCCGAAATATTATATCACAACTTGTCAAGATACTCAACCGCTGAATGCGTTTTCGATATAATTGATTTTAACGGCTTGTCTTTTTTCGTTAAGAAAAACCTCGCAGACGTCGAATCTCATCTGCTCCGTGAACGGATAAACCTGTCTGAATGCCTGTGATGCGGCGATTATCCTTGCCTGCTTATCCGCACCGACGGCTTCCTTCGGCTCGTAAATCGCATTTTCGCTTCTTGTTTTAACTTCAACAAAACAGATATATCCGTCCTTTTTGCCGATAATGTCAATTTCGCCGAAACGGCAACGGTAATTTGAAAGGACGAGCATATATCCGTTATCTCTCATATGTCTTGCCGCAAAAAGCTCGCCCGAAACGCCCTCTTTATTTATCTGCATAAAAACTCTTTAAGAATGTTTTTCTGTGGATTTCGGAAGCACCGTACTTTGTGAGCATTTCATAATGGAGCTTCGTTCCGTAGCCTTTATGCTTTGCAAACAGATATTCGGGATATTTTTCGTCCATCTCGAGCATAAATCTGTCCCTTGTGACCTTTGCAAGAATCGATGCGGCGGCAATCGACATCGAATTTGCATCACCTTTTACGATTGTTTTTGTTGCAACGCCGAGGCCGGGGTCACGGTTTCCGTCAACGAGTGCCATATCGGGCTTTATATCAAGCCCGTCAAACGCACGTCGCATTGCAAGATAAGTTGCCTGAAGGATGTTGATTTCGTCAATCTCCTTCTCGTCGGCAACAGCTATACTGTAAGCAAGAGCCTTTTCTTTGATAACATCAAAAAGAGCCTCGCGTTTTTTCTCTGTTAATTTTTTTGAATCGTTGACGCCGTCAATCACGCATCCTTCGGGAAGGATTACAGCGGCGGCGCATACGGGGCCTGCAAGCGGTCCCCTGCCTGCTTCGTCAATTCCGCAGACAATCCGGAAGCCTTCTGCCTTGGCTTCGTTTTCATATTTAAACCAATCAACCGGTTCTTTGATAACTTCTTTTTTCATTTTAACACCTGATAAAAACAAGGGGCTGAAAAGCCAGCCCCTTTCTTTTAAAAATCAGTCAACGATAACTGTACCGTCTTCCTTGATAGTGATCTTATCGCCATCCTTAACTGCTTTAAGGAAATCTTCGCCGAGGCTGTCAACAGCAACGATTGAGTTGTCTGTCCAAACGTCTGCAAGGATAACACCTGCAGCAGCAAGAGAGTCAATCGGCTGTGAGAAGAGCATTGCGCTCGGTGCAAGCTTAAGAGCTGCAACAGTATAGATAACCATACCGCCTGTTGTTGAACCGATTGTCTGCGGAAGGCAGAGCACCTTACCTGTGAGGTTTTTGCCGTAAACATCGGGGTTGTTCTGGTCAGAACCGATAACGTAATCCTTACCGATAAGCGGAATATCGTGAAGAAGAGCTGTCTTCTGGAAAGTTGCAAGAGTGTTAACACCGTTGTGAGAAACTACTGCTTCGCCCTTGTTAATATTACCTGCAACGACAGGACGGCCTTTAAATGTTTTACTCATAATCAATAACCTCCCTTTACAACGATCTTTGTGATGTCATCTGTTGTGAAGTAACGTGCTGTTGTATATGTACGAAGCTTGTTTGAGCAAGTGATAACATTGCTGCTGTCACCGCCGCAAAGCGGGTTGTTCATATACATAAGCGGACAGATATCAGAAAGATTTACGCCACGGAGAAGGAACTTGTTGTAAGCTGCCTTGTTCTCCTTCTTGAATCTTTCAAGAACTTCGGGAGCAGTTGTAACAACAGTACGGATCTGAACTGTTTTCTTGCCCTGCTTCTTGCATTCCTCGTCAATTCTTTCTGCCCATTCGCCGAGCTGCTCAAATGAAAGGTGAGGACAACCGATGAAGCAAAGCTTCGGAGTTGCGTTCTTATCCTTCCAGATAACGGGATAGTTCTTATATACTCTTTCAAGCTCTGCATCGTCAATAACGTATGTCTTTGCATTTTCAACGATGAGATCTTCGCCCATTTCAACTGCTTCGGGAGTGAGGTTTTCAATATGATAAAGACCAACAGCACCGTTTGAAGCTGTTGCAGCGCCGAAATCCTTAAGATATGCCTTGGTTGCATCGTTGAGCTCTGTGCCGATCCACTTGTCAAGACCCTTAACAAAAGGAACGTCTTCCATAACCTTCATACCGATAGCTGAACCGAGAACTTGAGCTTCGGGAATCTTTGTTGTCTTAACTTCGATAATCCACTTTGCCTTTCTTCCTTCGTCAGTAACAAGGTCAAAAGCGGGAACTTTACCGAGGATTGAACCGAAGAGCTCGATGATACCTGAGTTACGGTTACATCTTGCGCCGAGAACTGAGTTAGCGTAAACAACAGCTGAGCTTTCTGCCCATGAAAGGATGTCGCCCTTCTTCGGTGTGTTGCCTACTTCGTCAAGGTAGCAAGCGCAAGTGAATGACTTTTCGCTCTTAAGACCGAGCTTTTTAAGCTGAGCCTCGTAAGAATCCTGCATACCGTAGAGAATCTTATTGAAAATAAGCTTCTGAAGCGGATTACACTTAACGTTTGTGTAGTCGATAGGTCTGGGGTCAACAGAAAATGTTTCGTCAACCTTAAGACCTGCATCGATAAGCTCCTGCGTAATGTCAAAAACAGGCTTGAGAACGGAGATACCGAAGCTTGTAACAAGGTGACCCTTATTTCCTGCAACAGAAACAAACTTTTCTGCACCGAAAGCGTCGCCGTAGAGAACGAGAGTTTTCATAACCTTTGCCAATGTTTCGCCTTTTGAGCCGTGAAGAATGGCAACCTCGTCATCTGTAAGCTTCATTTTGTAAGTGAAGTTTTCATTCATAATGAGTTTTCCTCCTCTTGATTTGATTATCAAGTGCAAGTTTTCCTTGCCTATATCTTTTTCATTATATAATAAAGAAATCTGTATTTCAAGACAATATTATAAATTTCGTCATTTTTTTGACAATGTTTTTATGCTTATACATATTGAATATTATAGCGATTTGTTGTAAAATGATTCCATGTTTTGAAAGGAGACTTTACCTATGGAAAAGAAATTACAGGTCGCCAATATCGGTATGATGTTCGGTATGAGCCACGTTGAAGGCGCATTGAATTTTAAGGATGCAGAAATTGCTTTAATCTGCGACAGTAACGAGGAAAATCTTCGCTTCGCAGGTGAAAGATACAATATCCCCGAGGAAAAATGGGTAACAGATTATATGGATATTGTAAACAACCCTGATATTGACGTAGTTACTGTTGCAATTCCCGACCAGCAGCACAAGAAAGTCTGCTGTGACCTTCTCCGCGCAGGAAAACACGTTCTTTGCGAAAAGCCTCTTGCTCTTACAAGAGAAGACATCGCGGAAATCGTAAGAACTGCAGAAGAATCAAACAGCAAATTTATGGTTGGTCAGATCTGCCGTTTCACTCCCGCTTTTGAAAAGGCAAAGGAAATCATCGAATCGGGCACAATAGGCGAGCTTTACTTCGTTGAGTCAGAATACGCTCACGACTATATGCACATTGTCGAAAACAAGGACGGCTCTGCTCATTGGAGAGCTGACCCGAAGCGTCACGGTGTTGTCGGTGGCGGCTGCCATGCAGTTGACCTTCTCCGTTGGCTCGCAGGCGATCCGATTGAAGTTTTCGCTTACGGTACGCACAAGCTTCTTCCCACAGTAAGCTACGACGATGCGACAATCGCAATTATGAAATTTGACGACAACCTTGCAGGTAAGGTATTCGTTTCAACAGGCTGTAAGCGTGACTACACAATGCGTACGGTTATCTACGGTACAAAGGGCACAATCATCTGCGACAACACATCACCGACAATGACACTCTTCACAGTTGACGAAAACGGTGACACTCAGGACCCGCAGACAATCGAAATTGAGCTCAACAACCACAACGCCGTTAAGGAATTTGAAGTGTTCGCCGACGAAATCCTCAACGACAAACCCGTTGCAACAAGCGCAATCGAAGGCGCAAAGACTGTTGAGGTCTGCCTCGCAATTGTTGAATCAGCAGAAACAGGCAAAATTGTTAAGCCGAATTACAATTTCTGATAAAACAAAGACAAAATCCGCAGAGAAAATTCTCTGCGGATTTTTGCCGTTATCAATCAAAATCTGTCTGTGTAATTCTTTCAACAACGAGTGTCTGCGTGTCAAAATCTTTTGAATCTTCGTGAAGAACGATAAGCCTTCCGCCTCTCTCCTTGCCGTAAGTATGGTAGCCTGCGCCGAGAGTCTGGATAAGCTTTATTCCGTCAACCTCCGCAATAAAGGTGTTAACGTGGTCATGGCCGAAGAATGCCGCAACGATATCAGCCATCTTCTTCCAGCTTTCAAACTGTGAACGCTCCGTTTCGGGCGGACACGGTGCTTCACGGACAAGGCCTTCAAGAATTGCGCCCTCTTTCGGAATCATTGTCTTTCCTCTTTTTTCAAGAGCACCCTCGGTTTTTTCATCAAGAAAATCAAAAAGGTCAAATTCCTGATGCACGGGTATATGCTGAAAAAGGATTGACGGCACGGGCTTTCCGCCATTTTCTTCGCGGAGCTTTGCCGACTTTTTCTCGTACCATTCGATCTGGTCAGGGTGAACAATTCCGTAGCCCTCACCTTCAATTACACGGTGGTTTTCGTCACGGATGTAATCGTTCGAATCGATGCACCAGATGTTCCAGGAAACCTTTTCACCGTCTGCGCTCCTAATCGGCAGACTGTAGTTTCCGCAACCTGTCACATCCTCTTCATTGTAGCATCCGCGGAAATTCTCATATTCTGCGTAAATATTGATATGATTTTCACGGCGGATAAACGGTCTTTCTTCCTCGCCCTCGGAATCGTGATTTCCGAAAACAACGGCAAGAGGAATGTTCCTCTTCTTTATCGGTGCGACGATTTTTTCAATCGTTTCGTGAAGGTAATCGTAGGTATATTCCTGCCAGTATCCGCTGATATTGTCACCGCCGAAAACGACGAGGTCAGGCTCTGCCATCTCGATACATTTTTCGATAACGTTGACGGTTTCAAGTGACTTGTGCACGGGAATGTCGTGGTTTTCGTCGTCATCCATTTCGGGCGAAACCTCGTGAATATCCGAAAGGTGTAAAATCCTGAATGTGCCGTCATCCCTGAAACGAAGCGGTGATTGACGTGAACGCAAATATTTTAATGATGTCGGGTAACCTGCAGCCATAATCAGCATCTCCTGAAGTTTTTCTTAAATTTTAACCCCATTGAAACCACTCGTCAAGCGAAGTTATAGATATTTTGTTAATTTTTATATTTGAATTGAATTTTCGGTTTGTTTGTGGTATTATTTAATTTACAGTAAATTAAAAGGAGGAATAGCTTTGTCTGACGAGAACAAAGAAAAGATAATTCCTGAAACTCCTGAAGATGAAAAGGAAAAAGTTGACGGCGATTGGAAATGGGACGCTGCAGTGCCCGAAACCGGAACCGACGACATCACACTTGACGACCTTGCTCCGATGACGGATAAAGAGGACGAGCCTGCCGAAGAAGAAAAGGCTGAAGAAGAGCCTGCTGAAGAGGCAGAGGAAGCTCCCGAAGAAGAGGAAAAAAAGGACGAAAAAAAGAAGGAAGAAGAAAAACCCGAAAAGGCTGAAAAGAAGGCTGACGGACACTGTGTTATCTGCGGCAACTCAACAAAGAACAGCCCGAGCGACCTTTACTGTGAAGACTGTGCAAGGAAGTACCTTCGTACTCACTTCGGTATTCCGCAGATAGTTCTTGCTTTCGTAATGGTATTCTTTGCAGCATTCAGCTGGTTTGTATGCATTTCTACGGTTGATTTTTCAGCTCAGCTTATGAAGGCTGAAAATCTTTTTTCAGAAAAGCGTTATACAGATGCAATCGGCGCAGTTGAAGCTCTCAGCGCAGACGTTGCAACAGTTGACCAGGGATTCAACGCTACTCTTGCAACCTTCAATAAGAATCAGAAAGCAGTCGATTTCTTTGTTGACGGTGAGCGTTCAATGAGACTCCTTCTTGACGCATATGCGGACTCTCTTCCGTTCAGTCAGGAGCAGATTGCTCAGTTCGTGAACATAGTAAGTGTTGAGGTTGACAAAGATAAGCTTGAAACACGCAAGTATGCAAACATCAAGAAGATTTACGATTACTGCGTTGAAGTCAATGCTTACAGCAACGAAATCGGCCCGACATGGTATACCTTCATGTACACGGACGAAAAAACATCCGAGCAGAAAATCAAGTATGACGAGGCTATCGCTTTCCTTGAAACCTGCCCGAACGACACTCCCGCACAGAAGAGCCTTAACGGTTACTACAGATACATCGCCGCATACTTTGCAGAAAAGGACAAGGAAGTTGTTTTCGAAATATTCGACAATCTCCTTGAAGACCTTGGCGAATATTCATACCTCTTTGATCTCATCTATCTTCAGGTAGCATGGACTTATGAGGATTACGACAGAGTTGAAGTTATCGCAGAGCGTCTTTACGAATCAAATCTCAACGCAACTGATGCTTACTACTACTCAATCAAGGCAAACATCCTTCAGGGTGATTTCACAAAAGCTGACGAACTTTGTGAAAGAATACATGAGGATAGTCCCGAGGCTATTGATTACTATTCATTCAAGGCTGAAGTTCTTCGCCGTATGGGTAAATATCAGGAATCAATCGATATCTGTAAGAAGGGCATTGCCGTTGAAGCAGACGCATCGATTTATAATCAGCAGGCGATTTCCTGTATGCTTCTTGACGACAAGGAAGGCGCACTTGACGCAGCAAAAACAGCTTATGATATCATTACTGTAAGCACTCAGAGTCAGGCTTCTTACGAAATCCTTAACACAATCGCATTGATTGCACAGCTTTGCGACGACACGGAAACTTACGAGGAAGTCAAGGCATTGTTTGAAAACACTCAGGAACCGACAGGGCTTGACGAAAAGGTTCAGAAGTGTATCGAAGGCGAAATCACTTTCGAAGAAATCTTTATGGAAGGATACGGTGATATCTGATGACAATTATATACGTAATTTCAAAGTATCTCACAATCATCGGTGCTTCTCTTAAAGCTCTCTGGGAGCAGGTTTTCTGCCGTATTCTCGGCATTCCCGTACAGGATGCAAGCTACCTCAGCTCAACTGAGCTCTGCGGTCATATCGAGCACGATTTTACAGAAAGCAAGCTCAAGAGCTTCCTTATCTGCTACCTTCCCGGTTTAATGAACCGTTTCTTCGGCTACGGTATGCTCATCGGCGGTTACCTCGGTCTTTTCTACCTCGAAGTAAGTTCTGAGGATAAAATCTTCTGGGTTTACCTCGCAATGCTTTACGTCGGCATCTCCCTTATGTGCAACAATGCTCCGCTTTATGAGGATGCGCTTTACAACTGGGATATGCTTTACGGCAAAGACCAGAAAACAAACATCGTTGTAAAGATTCTTGCTTTTATTCCGTCTTGCTACTTTATTGTTTCGGCATTTTTGGAAAAATACGCAATCAGCCTTTTGCTTTGCATTGTGGCTGTACTTCTCGGAATCTTTGTTATCTAAATTTTACTTATCAGTAAACGGGAGCTTTTCGGTTCCCGTTTATTCTTTATTGATATCTTTTTTCCTGAGGTGACTTTATGAAATTTATGTCTTTTAATATACAGCACGCAACGGATTACGTCCGTCAGGTGATTGACCTTGATTTTTTTGCAAAGGAGCTCGGCAGACTTAACCCCGATTTCCTCGGTCTTAACGAGGTTATGAACGAGGGCGACGACGAAGAATATACGGATCAGGTTAAGTTTTTCTCTGAAAAGCTCGGCTGGAACGGTTACTTCGGTCTTGGTGCTCTGATTGACGGCAACAACCCTTTCGGAAACGCAATTCTTACAAAGTATCCGATTAAATCTGCTGAAACAGTCGCAATCCCTGACCCTGAGGATAAGAGCGAACCCGCTTATTACGAATCGCGCTGTGTTATCAAAGCGATTGTTGAGGTTGACGGAGTTGATGTCTGCTGGCTCGTCTGCCATATGGGTCTTGCAAAGCTTGAAAGAGCAAATGCGGTCGAGGTTATCTGCAGACTGATTGACGAAACGGATATGCCCGTCATCCTTATGGGCGATTTCAACATTGAGCCTGACGGCGAGGTACTTCTGCCGATTCGTGAAAGACTTCTTGATACTGCCGATATTTCAGACAGTGCAAAGGAACTCACCTACCCGTCGATTAATCCGAAAAAGAAGATTGACTATATTTTTTACCGCGGTCTTAAATGTAACGGTGCGGAAACTCTTCATGATGTTATTGCAGACCATCTTCCCGTTGTTGCAGACTTCACAATAAAATAAAAGGGGCTGTAAAAACAGCTCCTTCTTTTTTATGACTTCGTTTTACTATAAAGCAATTTTTCTGAATCGTCTCCCTCTGACGAAGAAACTTGTGTTGTTACGAATATTTATTGACATCCAATCATACTGGCAAATTCGGGTTTGTAGAGCAAATTTTAAATTAACATCGTAGGGGCGACCATTGGTCGTCCGTAAAAACGTGATTGATTAAGCAGACGCGCAATGCGCGCCCCTACGAACCCTGTTTCAGTCAACTGCGTAGGGACGGGCGTCCTCGACCGTCCGTTAAAGTCGGATGTTTTTTTCGGACAGTCCGGGAGGCCTGTCCCTACGCACACAGAGGTAGATTGTGCGAAATCAAAGAACCCCACAAACCCGAATTTGTCGTGATATTTCCTTGTATTATGTAATATTAAAGGAGCTGTTTTTTTACAGCCCCTTTTATTTGTTGAAAATACGGGCAACACGCTTTGAAACCATTGCCGCGAGGATGATTTTGAGAATATCGGGAACGATGAACGGCATCACACAAATCAAAAATGCACTTTTAAAATTTCCGCCACCGTAAACAAACATATACCACAGCAAACCCGAAACGTAGCAAATAACAAGTCCCGGCAGACAGCAGACAGCAGAAGACAGAATCCCTTTTGCAAACTTACGTGCCAAAAGGCTGACAACCAGTACAGACGGGATAAATCCGAGGACGAAACCGCCCGTTGCTCCGATCAACGCACCGACACCGCCCTGAAATCCCGAAAAAACGGGCAATCCAACAACGCCGAGAAGAATGTATACAGCTGTTGCCGCAAGTGCTTTCTTTGTGCCGAAGGTCAGCGCGATGAAAAACACCGCAAAAATCTGCAAGGTAAAGGGTACTGCAGACGGAAACTGAATCCACGAGCAGATGCACATAAGTGCCGAACACAGCGACACCGCGGCAAGGTCTTTTGTTTTTGATTTCTTCACTTAATCACCCTATAAAAAAGAGGACACTTTTTGTGTCCCCTTTAAAATTAAAACGAAGGAGTAAACTCCTTTATTCTTGAACGGACAATTTCGGCTTCCTTCTGCTTAACGGGTACAGGAGTTATAACCGCTGTGCACATACTGTCCTTCGAGGCTTCCGCCTTTGTAACAATCTTTGCTTTTGTTGCGGTTATGGCTGAAAAATCGCTTCGTGTACGCTCGTTTGAGTTTTCTGCAACAACCTTATAATAATAAGTCTGTCCTGAAAGAATATCGTGGTCAATAAACTTTTCAGAATAAGCTTTGCCGATATTTGTGTAAAGTCCGTTTTCCGAAGTTGCCCTGTAAACAAGGTAGCTCTTTGCCTTGTCAACGGCTGACCATTCAACGTCAATCCACACACCGTTTTTCGAAGAAGTAACTTTTTCGGGTGCAGGGAGCTTCGCTGTTGTATAAATAACTTCCGAAATGTCGCTGTTATACTCGTCCTTATCCGCAAGCGTCATAATGCGGTAATAATATTTTTCGCCCGCCTTGACGGATGTGTCCCTGAATTCCGTTTCATCCGCATCAAGCTCAATGAGCTTCTGCGGTTCGGAATCGATATCCGAGTTGCGGTAAAGAACATAACCCTCCGCGCCGTGAACCGGATCCCATTTTACGGTGATGTTTTCCTCGTCAACGCTTACAAACTGCAGATTTGAGGGTGTGGGAATAAGCACTTCAATAACACATTCCGCTGTTGCCGAGCCGTAATTTGTCTTTCCCGAAACCTTAACCCTGCCGTAGTTGATACCCATAACAAGGCCGTTACCCGTAACCGTTGCGATTCGCTTATCCTCGGAAACCCAGGTAACACCCTTATCCGTTGAGCCTGCAGGAAGCTGTGACCATACAATTTCCGAAGTCTGACCGACTCCGACGTGAACCGTGCTGTCCTGAAGAACAATCTCCTTGGGAATATCGTCAACCGTAACAAGTGCATAAGTCGGACCGATGTAATCCACACCGTCGATTGTGACGTAGGTACGGTAATAATAAGTCGATTTCGGTTTAAGCTCACCGACGTTTGAAGCAACATCCATTTCGAGCTTTATTTCAGGATAAGTCAGAGCTTTATATACCTGATACTTGTCGAGCTTGAGCTTGTCCGTGCCGAAGAGGAAGCCTGCCGATGCAACATAAAGTCTGCCTTTGTTTGTAACGGAGCCATGAAGCATCGCGTTTGTTGCGGTAATCTCCGTTGCAGAAGTTGTTACAACCGCAAGCTGAGAGGATGAATAGCTGATTGAATCCGAATATGAACCGCCCGTGCCCACTCCCACAAATGAATGCGAGCCGCCGTAGGATGATGCATCGTTATATGCAGGAACACCGTAGCCGACGATGTACCCTGCCGAACGGCTTCTCTGTTTTGCCATACAGCGATTGCCTCTGCCGGGGCCTGTATTTCCTTCAATTGTGAAAACGCTGTTACCGCTGACACCGGTAACAATGCCGACGTGCTTTGCCGTTGAACCGCCTGACCAGTTGAAGAAAACAATATCACCGGCCTTCGGTACATAGCCTGAGCTTGCAGGATAGTACACCGAATTCTTTTTATACCACGAAACGGAAGCCGCACAGTTACCCAGACGCGGAAGGACTGAGGTAGGTATACCCGCTTTTCGTCCGCACCACGAAACGAAATATGCGCACCATTCACCCGTAGAGTATCCGAAGGACTCACCGTATTTTGTGTAACCTGCAACCTGTGATGTCTCCGAGAGGGGTACACCCGTTGACGGATTGAGCTCTGCATAGCCTATCTGCGTTCTTGCAACGGCGATAAGGTCTGCAATGTTTCTGCCCGTGTTGCGGTGGGTGTTCGGATAATTGTCAGGATAAGCCGCAAAAGCAACAACCGACATACCGGCAAGCATAAACATTACCAGCAACAACGAAAGACTTCTTTTCAATTTAACTGCCATACGACTCACCTGCTTTCTGAAAAAAATAATTACAACTTAAAAGAAAATTGATGTGACTGCTCCGAATACCGCGCCGAAAAAGAGAAGTCCTGCGAGGACGAGAGCAACTATTCTTACTGCTTTACTGCTCATTTTTCTTCTTACCTTTCTTGTTTTTGCTGAATGCCGTTACAAACATGCTGAGAAGACAGCCTGCTGAACCGACAATAAGGTCAACCATTGTGTCGATAAGACCTGCTTCCGTATCAAAAGCGGTACGCTGAAGGTTAAGACCGTAAAGCCTGTCCATTGTGTATTCGTAAAATTCCCAACCGACGAGCAATGCCACACCGAAGCCGAAGGCAAACATTGCCGCAAGCGCAGGGCTGAGGATTTTATCCTTCGGTCGCTTACCCTGAATGATGACAGCAAGCTCGTAGCTTCCCGCCGTTGCGATGTAACCCGACATAAAATGCTCGGGAATGTCGATAATATCAAGCGTTGTGAACTTGTTTATCGTCGTGCCGACAACAATTGCAAAACAAAGAAGAAGATTGAGCATCGTCTGCAGACGGTAGGGCACCTGAGTTATAAATGTTTTACCGCCGAGCCACTGAAAAAGATCCCAGAGGTGAGTAAAAATTATACCGAAAACGGCTTCAAGAAACTCTGTCGTGTAGCCTGAAAAGAGCATCACGATACCCCAGATAAGTATAAGCCCTCTGCAAACCCACCAAGTAACCTGATGAAGCTTCGGCAGGGACGGAATTTGATTGAACGTTTTTTTCATCGCAAACTTCCTCATAATACATATATAATAAATATACATTATAAACGAGGTAAAATCAAGAGTGACAGCGAATGTTTTGATGTCATATTCCGACAATTTACAAACCGTTCAAAATTTTGGCAATATCTTCTTTTTATTATGTACATTCATAGCGTTTTGTGATATGCTGAAGACGAAAAGAATTTCGGGGTGGACTATGAAAAAAGACAAAATCCTTAATATAATAAAAATTCTTCTTGCCGTAACGCTGATAACCGTTGCCGCCGTGAATTACAAAACGCTTTCAACGCTCGACATCCGCGAGCTGATTTCCTCGGCAACAAGCATATACATCGCGGCAGGAATTATCCTCGGCGTTTATTTTGTGAAGGCAATTCTCCTCGTCCTTCCTGCTTCGCTGATTTATATTTCCGTCGGCCTCGCGCTCGATTGGAAAACGGCTCTTTTAATAAATATGCTCGGCATCGTCATTGAAGTTATAACAACTTACTTCCTCGGAAGATTTCTCGGCAAGGATGCAGTTGAGAAAAAGCTCAGAGGTACAAAGGGCGGCGACAAGCTCCTTGCGATGAAGGATAAAAATAAAAACATCGCAACGTTTATCATCCGCCTTGCTCCCGTTTTCCCGATTGATTTTTCGTCGCTTTTTATGGGCGCATTTGATTTTAAGTTCCTGCCGTATTTCATTTTTTCCGTGCTCGGACTTGCGCCGAGAGTTATCGGCTTCACAATCCTCGGTGACGGACTTTACGACGTTCTGAAAATAATTCCGCCGAAGTATATCGCAATCCTCATCGCCGTGGCTATACCGATTGTTGTTGCTGTGATGGTTTATAAAAAGAGAAAAACTAAAAATAAAGAAACATAAAAGAAGCCGAAAACACAATGTTTTCGGCTTCTTTGGCACCCCCTGCGGGAATCGAACCCACAACTAACCCTTAGGAGTTCACCCCATAGACGTTGTTCAAACACCTTGAAGTCCCTTGAAATCGTTGATATATCAAGGTTTTCAAGGATTATTGTGTTAATATTTTCCCTTGGAAAATCGTCTAATATTCGCTAATATTTTTCGTTCATGTTAGCAAAATGTTAGCAAAACGGCGTTTTTAGGTGGAAGTTATCCTGTTATTATATTCCAAAAACGACAATCAACCATTATAATTAGAAAAAGCCGATGCTTATTCTTTCGAATCGGCATCGGTTATTTTTTATATTGTGTTAGCCAACATCTTCAAAAGAGCGGCAGCTTCGGGATTAGCAAGGATTTTTGCGATGAGCGCAGCATTATCATCGGTTTCCGACTTTGTTTCGGTTGTGCTTTCGCTTTCTGTTTTTGCCATCGGGTCAAGAATTGAAATATCTTTATCAAACTTCGGCATAGGTGCTGTCTTGCCTTCTTCGCAGTTTTTTAACCCTTTTGTATTGTAAAACTGTTCATCGAATTTCTGTGCATTAAATCTTCTGTCTTCGTCAATGATATGGCTATATACATCCGCCACCATATCCATTCGTGCATGACCGGAATCACCCTGTACAGATTTCATATCACCACCGTTCCATTTGAGCTTATACGTAATGCTCGCGTGTCTGAAGCTATGAAAAACTACTGGTGGCAGGTTGTTATCCGTAATGAGTTTTTTTAATGACCTGTTTATAATCTGTGCTTCCATTGGTCTGCCGGACGAATGACAAAAAACCAAGTTATAATCAGTATATTCATCACCGTAAAGATCTTGCATATCTTCTACCTGCCGTTTTCGTTCTACAAGCATTAAAGCTACTGTTTTAGGAAGAAATATTTTTCTTACGCTTGTCTTTGTCTTGGGTGCTTTAAGAACTAACAATGTGTTCTGGTTACATAAAATATGTGGAAAGACCCTAACAACATCTTTTTTATCAAGAAGCTCCATAGTGTCCTTGTTGACCCTTTGGAGTTCTTTGTTTACATAAATAAAGGTATCATTTTCTGCTATCCTTGATTCTGAAATTTCAACACAATCCCAAGTCAAACCGAGCAGCTCCCCCATTCTTAAAGAACACGAAAAGGCTAAGTTTATTGCTAACGACAAAATATCATCTTCACATAATTCAAGAGCCTTAAGTAGTGTTTCTGCCGTCCATATTTCTCTCTTCTGGCTCTCGTGCTTAGGAAGTGTAGCATTGAGAACAGGGTTTCTTGTCATAAGTTCCCATTTGACCGCCTGACCAAAAGCACTCCGCAACAACTTATGGATTTCTCTTATGGTATGTGCCGTAAGACACGGTGTTTTAGCTTTTCGATTGTTTGTTGTTTTGGATTTAACTCTTGATAAGCTTTGATAAAAGTTATCCATCATCAAAGGCGTTATATCAGTCAATTTATAATCTCCGATAAGGGGAATTATATAGTTATATATCAAACCTTTGCGAGAGTTATATGTACTCATCGCCCAATTTGCAACACCATATATGGCACAATACTTTTCTAACAGTTCTGCAACCGTTGTGACTGTCGGAATAACGAAAATACCGTTATCCTGCTGATGTTCAATTTCATTTTTTCGTCTCTTGGCTTCTGCGTTGGTTGAAAACGTTTCCCATTTCTGTTTTCTTTTGCCATTTTTATCAACAACATCATAAATTACTGAATATTTATTGTTTTTTCTTTTCTGTATCGATGCCATTTTATACTACCCCTTCCGTACCGTTTAACCAATCATCAAAGCTCTTCTTAATAATTCGATAGCCTTTTTCTACTTTTACTGCCCGAAAACAACCGTTTTTTATTAGTTTGTAAACAGATTGTCTTGTTGTATCAAGGATTCTCATTACTTCAGGTACTGTGTAACTCCTTTTCTCAAAGGCTGCATTACCACAAAATGATTTAGATTCAAATTTAGTTGACAAATCTTTCAACCTCCTCTATCTCAGCTACTTTTTTATAATGGGTTTGAGAAGCATACCATTTTTCAAAGCTTTCCTGCTTTACTCTTCTTGTGCCGTCAACCCATATCATATCCATATCGTACTTATCAATAAGTTCTCTTGCCGATGGTCTTGAAATGCCTAAAACTTTTGCAATTGTTGTAGATGTAATTGTTTTTCCATAGTTTTTTCCGGGTCTTTCACCGTTTACCTTTCGATAATGAAACTGATTGGCATACCATTCTTCAAAACTTTCGACATCTACTCTCATTTTTCCAAACACCACAAAAGTTTTAAAATACTGATGATTGACCAACCGATACACTGCTGTTTTTCCAAGTCCTAAAATTCTTCTCAAATCAGGAATCGATATGGTCTTTTTTTCTCGATAAATAAGCATTGTTTTAACAATATGTTGATTTTCCTCAACGCTTTTTTTCGAAGCTCTATACTCATTGCCTGGTCTGTAAACTTTAAATAATCCTGATTTCAACAATTTAAGCGCTTCATCTTCGGTTAATGAAAACATCTTTTGAATTTGCTCAGATGAATAGGATTCCCACAATTCATCCTCCGTTTCCCGGTCATTTCTCAGTATCTCCTCAAGATACCGAGTGTCACTATCAGAATTAAATAACCGTATCCTTTCGTCAAGAGACATTTGTTTATCCATAATCAGCACTCCCCTTTTCTTTTGTTTAGCCATTCATCAAAACTGATTTTAGAAATCCTATAGGTATCACCTATTTTTACACTGTGAAATTCTTGCCTTTTAACAAGAGCATATGCACTGGATTTACAAATACCTAAAATATCTTGTATTTCATTAACCGAGTAGATTTTTTTGCTTTCTTCTATCATAACAATTCCTCCTATTAAACAGGTGATATCATATAGCCAAGCGGCTTGACTATATGATATCAACATATAAGAGAAACAACAAATGTGCGATTTTTATTCTATGGTTTCAGCCTCGAGCCAATCATCAAAACTCTTTTTTGATACGCGATAATGACCGCCAATTTTGACATAGCGGAACACGCCTGAATTAACAAGAGTATACGCCGCGTTTTTACCGATATTAAGTATGTTCATAATTTCTTCGACAGTATATACTCGCTTTTCATAAACGGCTCCTTTTTTAGTTTTTTCTTCAGTCAAATCTTTTTCACCTCCCGGTTTTCCGCATGTTTATACTTTTTTGTAATAAGATAGTCATATCCATAATAGGTTTGACACTTTTCGCAAAGTCCTTTTTCTCTCTGCAAAGGGTCAATTCTTCTTATCATATTGTCAGGTTTTTTCATTAACTCTTGTTGACAATTAATACATAACGTTGCTATTCGACCAAATCGTTCTCTTCTAGGATTTCGAGGAATTCCTACCAAATGTTTGAGACCTTGCTTTATTTCGTTTCTCTTAATTTCATCTGAAATTGTACCTATGTATCTTCCGAGCCCTTCCACTCTATCTATTGTTCGCAGTTGTTCTAAAACAATCATCGAAGGTTCACTCAAACCACAATTCTCATCAAGAAGAATATGTGTTGTCATAGATTGGTTTTTCCGAACAGATGTAATTACAGCTACCACGATTGTAGGACTGGACTTGTTCAAGGAGTTTGCCTGAACAACAACGACAGGTCGATATCCGAACTGTACCGAACCGTTCGCTTCACCTAAATCACAATAAAAAATGTCTCCCCATTTTACTTTTTGGATTTTTTCATTCTGCATGAATATCTACCTTTCAAAAAAATTTTTCTGAAGGGAAAAATACCCTTCATTATGTTTGCACTGGGAACACCTCAATTCGGCATCTTTTCATAAAAAGTTTTCAATTTCTTAACAGAGTTTTCAATTGAGCGTCTTATCGACGACTCACAGAGACCTTCTTCCCGGGCTATTTCGGAATAGTTCATTCCAAGAAAGAAAAATTTATAAACCCTTTCCCTGTTTAGTTTTGACAGAGTGTTCAAAGCGGTTTGTAAGGTTTTTGCTTCATCTCTTCTAATTAGCTCCTCCTCTGTATCGGTTACAATTAGTTCAGGATGATAATTTCCAAAATCATCATCGGTAATATCAAAAACATGTCCGCATCTCTTCTCTCTCATTCTGTTTTTGTTTTCATACCTTATGCCTTCTTCAAACACTTCACCCTGAGACACAGAAAGTCTGATAAATGGAATATAGGGTTTTATTTCTTCGGAATATTTTTGAAAAAGCTCTTCTTCTGAAAGCTCAGTTACTATAGCCCATTGAATTTCATTCATATATCCCTCGTATTCATATCTGAGATTTATCAACTTACACTCACGGGTAAATTGTTCTAGTCTTTCATTATTGGTCATTTTATAATCTCCTTTAAATTTTGAAATTCAGTTGAAATCAAAATTGGGAGATTACGGATATTCAGCTATAAAACAAAGCCATCTGAAAAGCATAAAAGTTCCTTTCTGTAGCGGATAACCGCAGAAAGGAACTTCTAACATCTATGAAGCAAGTTGATGGAGCAAATAAAAAGCACCGTAGAAATCAGAACAGAAACAGGTATAGTTATACCTTGATTCCATTCTGGCTTCATACGGTGCTAGGGTAGTCGCAATCTAATAATTGGCTCCGCATACTCGAGTTAAAGTCGAATGTATTTAATTTTAACACAGTTCTTATTGAACACATATCTCTATATATCAAAAATTATTATTCGATCAATTTTTTATAAAAACTTCGTGTAATGAAGCTACATTTATAATCCCATCATCTATGTAAATATCGAGTTTATCAGCAAATTCATAGAACTTTTCTTTCATATCCTTTTTCCTGAAACCATAAGAACTGCCATTAAAGAATACAATTGTGAAATTTCTTCAAAAATCAATTTTAAATCATAGTAAATTATAATATTTCTACGTCTTACATTATTCTCTTTCTTTGTTTTTTCTTTGTTTTTTCTTTTTCTGCTCTTTGATCTATCTTTTTGTTAAAACACTTTGTTTGCACTATTCCCGATTATCTTTAGGTGGCATTTGACAAAATTCTGGATAGTCCATTAATGGCTTTGACGTAACTTCCTGTATCCTATTACCCATTCCTTGGGCCAACTCATAGGTAACAACACTTGTTCCGCTCCACCATCTAATATGGTGCCCGTATCAAGTATAACCGGAGCAACTACACCTACATTAATTTTCGTGCCAATCGGCACAAGTATTTTTTCCTCAACCAATCTAGTGTTTACCCACTCAGGTTTTAACGCAAGTCTTATCTTTACATCAATTCTTGATTCAGCAAACTCCGTTGATGCATAACTACCGTTCCAACTAGCTCCCCTATTCTTGCTGTATCCTCTACCGTATGTGCGATATAAAACTATCTCCTCAACCGTTATATATGTTTTATACTCACCATTCATGAAACTCGACACAATTCCATTAGGAAGCGTGTCGAGTTTTGTTTCTATAACTTTGTCTTTTAAATCGGTTCTAAATTTTTGATTTGTCGAGCCGGATTTAAAACCCAAACCTTCTTGAACTAATTTCTCAATATCCAATTTAAATCACGCTCCATAATATCAACACGCAATACTTACAATAACTATAAATTATTGTGAGTTATAAAAAGTAGTAGAGTATATAGTTATCTATAAAGAGGTGTAACATGAAAGTATTAAAAATCAACTCCGTTGGAGGAATATATCATGAAATGTTTGAACCAGATTCAGATTTTTACAATTCTAAAGTTAATATAGTTGATGGTATTATGGATGCCAATTCATTATTTTGGTCTAAACACTTTTCAACAGATCGAATAAATAAACTTATAAATATTTTAGCGCTTAACAAATCAAATGTTTATTGTGCATATCCTCCTTATGAAGCAATATTATCCAATCGTGAACTCTTTATAAATAAAGTAATAGAAGCTCCTGAGAAACTGTGTTATGAAACGAATACGCCAGAAGAATTTTTTTCTAGTTTAGAAACTATATCTATACTTTGCAAATTGTATTCCGATTTCGAATATTCCCCGTTTTCATTAAACATTCAAACTGGTTTTGTTTTAGACGAATTTAATTCATATGACATTTATAATAATTGTCTCAACCCGCAGAAAAACCCATACTATAACTTTATTGTAGAAGAAATAATTCCTAAAATCAGAGAGTTAAACCCAGATATAATATTTCTTTATGGATCAATGAGTTACTATTTTGCAACCATATCTTTAATAATAAAACAATATAACCCCGAGGTGCATATTTGTTTATCGAGACATTCTTCAGAATACTACTCTATGAATAAAATAATTCCACTTTTAAAAGAAAACTACAATCTTTTTAATATGATTGATAGTCTTATTCTTGATTCTTTTGAGGAAATTGAAGAAAAATTAGTGTTTTCGTTAGAAGGAAATCAAAGTCTGACAACTGTACCTAATATTTTATTATCTCACAACAATAAAATAATAGAAACTGACTTTTCAGAACCAAGTGCTGCAAATTCTTTATTTGTTTATAAACGAATGATTAAAGAAAATCATATGGATAAAAAGGTTTATGATATTCATTTTGATCCATATATCAAATGCTCTTGGAACAAGTGTGCGTTTTGTGGAATTAATAAAAAGTATAGAAACAAGGATTTATGTTATTCCGAAGAAATTTTTAAACAGAAAATGATTAGTGTTAATTCATTGTCCCATGAATGTGATTATTTATGGTTTGTAGACGAAGCGTTATCACCAAACAAACTAAAAGATTTGGCTAACAGTTTCATTAACTCAAAGAAGAAAATTAATTGGCAAGCTAGGTGCCGTGCTCATCGAGATTTACTTGATAATGGATTACCCGAACTGCTTGCGAAATCGGGATTAAAAGAACTGCGCATAGGATTGGAGTCTGGTTCTTATAAAATTCTTAAACTGATGAATAAGTTTGATGATAATTTTAATTTCAAACTAATAGAGGATATTGTTTCTACATATGAAAAAGTCGGCATCTCTGTACACTGTCCAATGATAATGGGATTTCCTCAAGAAGATGAAACTGACCGTCAACAGACATATGAACTTTTATTGAAACTTTCAAGGGAAAATCCATCTTTTACATTTAATCTAAATATTTTAAATTTAGATTTGAGTAGTGAATTATATAAAAAGTGGGCTGTGTATCAGCTTGAAAAACTACAATACCCTTGTAAACCGCAATACTTTTTAGGAAACGCGATTGCTTGGATTGAAAATATTGAGCATGATAAATTATCCACAGACGCTAATAAATTTATGAAAGATATGCTTTTCCCATGGATGCCTGACAATTCCCTAGTAACACCTGCAATCTTATATCGATTGTGTGAAAATAGTAGAAATACTCTTCGCTGGAAATCGATGAACACGTGGCATAAAAAGAAACGACTTTTTTCATCTGAAATGAATTTGGTGTTATCAAAGAATGTTTCGTTAAAAAAAGATGATGAACGTGTTTTTTTATATCAATGGGATTCGCATCACTATTTACATGGAAATTACTATCTTTATAATTTGCTTAATGAATTCCAATCTAGTACTAAAGTTTCAACAGCAATTGAAAGGTTAAATAGAATTGATCCAAGTGTGTATATTAAAGAAGATTTGGTTTTACTAATAAACAAATTATTTGAGTATGATTTTTTAGAAGGAGAATATGCATACAAGGATTTAAAAAATCTCGACGATTTAAGAAAAGCCTACGATTCCATATATCGAGAGGGAATTTATATTTATAAAATTGAACCAGATAGCTTGTTACTTAATTGGCAAGATATTCTAAAGCCCGGTTATGCTCTAGAAATCGGTGTTGGATTGGGTAAGAATATAGACTTTCTGTTAAACAAAGGGTTTTCTGTTACTGGTGTAGATATTTCACCTGTAGCTATAGAAACCTTAAGACAAAAATATCACAATTCTAATTGTTCTTTTGTTGTAGATGACATAAATCGCTTTGAAATTTCTCCGCAAAAATATTCATTAATCATTTGTTCTTTGGTTTTGTCTTACCTTAGTGATACGGAACTTGTTATTTTATCAAAAAAGATTGAAAGAGGATTATGTAAAGGTGGGTTTCTTTATCTAACAGACTTATCCGAAAGAGATCCTTTATACTCAAAACCAAGTGTTCAAACAACTGACCATAGAAATTTTTTCAATCTTTCCAAAATTACAACTCTATTTAAAGAACTTGAAATTGTTGAATTGAGTGATATATATACAAAGAATGCACATAGGATTGGGTGTGAAAATGCCTTTGGTCTTATTAACTTTTTAGGCTATAAGCCATATTAATAAGGAGGTGAATAGAATGAACAAAGCTGGAATTGAAGTTGAATTTGACGGAAAACAGATTGATTTAGTTGCAAACGAATCTTCCACAGTCATTGTAGCAACTCCTGCCACAGGCGGTGGCGGTGGCGGCAATGGTGGCGGTAGCAATGGTGGCGGCACTAGCAGTGGCATTGCTTGTTGCAAATAACATCGCGCTTAAAAGTTCAAACAAAAAGGCTTAATCAGCCTTTTTGTTTGAACAATCACTGTTATCTTCATTTACAACTAAATAATATTCTCGTAGTGGCAAAGCTTCCTCGTCTGGACTATTCAATTCAATTTTTATAGATTTAATGTTATTTTTTATATTGTGAGAGATATTATTAGTGTTTGTTACACTTTTTTCAAGCTGTTTTTTCTTTTCTTCTATTTTTAAAATTGACATTTGGATTTCCAACTGTTCGTTTTTCACTTGCTGTTGTAGCAAAGTATTTTCGAGCTGAGCTTTTTTTACATTTTCATCTTGTAATAATTTAGCGGTTCGTGCAGATTGGTATTTTTCATAAAGATCTAACAATTGCTTTGCAAATTTAATTGCCATGGTTGAATATGTACAAAGTTGAATAAAAGTTATTATAAAATCATATAAGTCAAACACATTATCACTTAAAAAGAATTCAAACATTGGCGGTGAATTGTGTCGAACACTGAAGTGGTAATTGCTTTGTGGTAAACTTTGCTTAACAGTGTTTTCAAACAATTCTATAAATCTCATCCAATTGGAATAGTCATCCGATTCAAAATTAGTGCGACAAGTTATTGTCATTTGTGGCATTGAAAAAGGATTATCTATAAGCAATCTTTTGATTTCAAGCGCTTCATGCAAATAAATTTGATACTCATGGTTATTCATTTCAGCTATATGGCTATTGAAAATAATTGCATTGTATAATTTCTTTAGATCTTCTTTGGTAAAGAAATTGTTTATTGATGAAAGTTTGCAAAGATAACGAACCATCCTAAAATCTCTTTCTTTAAGAGATTTATCTAACCCTGTAAGAATATAAAACAAAGCTTTTTCTTGACATCCAATATAAATATTTATGTTTGCTAGGGCAAAAAACTCTTCTTTTTTGTATAAATATGGTTGTATGGGAATGAGTAATTCTAAAAATTCTTTTACACTAAGTTCTTGTCCAGTTTTAGAATATTTGATGATAATATTTGAGTTTTTTTCTAATTCAAATAATAAACCAAAAGATTTTAGGACTCCCCAAAAAGGCAACACAACATCGTTGAACATCGGATTAATAAATGTTGAATATTCCAAATTCCCCTGAATCAGATTGCACTGTGTAAAAAAACAGTTTTTGAATAGTGCATTTTCAAACGAACAATGCGTAAAATCAGTACGAATGAAATTACTATCTATAAAATGCCCTTCGTCAAAAACACTTGCATTAGCGATAACACGATTAAATTCAACACTTGAAAAATTTGATTTGGTACATCCGCAATTATCAAATACACATAAGTTGGAAAATTTGGAGTTAGAAAAATCGCTATTTGTCATTCCTGCATCTTTAAACCGAACTTTATTAAATGTACAGTTTATAATTTTTGATGAAATACCATTAATTCCATCAAAATTAACCCCATTAAAAGTACTATTGTAGAACCGTGGTTGTTTAACACATTGACCTTGATAATCAGAATTAACGACAGAATCTATAATAAAAGCAGAAACATAGTCATTGTCTAAAGAATCAATCGAATCAAGACTTCTCATTATATTCTCAGCTTTATTATAATCATTTTGGGAAAAACCTTCATTATTATATAACTCTATATTTTTCATAAAACCTCCACAATCTTTTTTATTTAATTCAATTGTTAACTCGCAATAATTTATAGTTATTGTAAGTAATTTTAAATCTCCTCGAAATTCTGTTAAAATGATTTTGCGAACACATTTTCAAAATTTCGAGGAGTGATCAAATGAGAAGTATAAAAACAGCAAGTGATGAATTTATACAAGTCATCCAATCTACAAAAAATTTATCCGATAAAACGATAACGGCTTATCGTTCGGATTTAAAGGATTTTCAGGTATTTCTGCAAGACGATGAGCTTGATGAAACTGTTATCCTGAAATATGTGCAGGTGTTATCCAAAGAGCGAGACCTCAAAGACAACACAATTTGCCGAAAGCTAATTACGCTGAAAATGTTTTTTAGTTTTCTTTGTGAGCAAGGTTATACTGATGTCAATTATTACCAGAATCATCATTTCCGCTATAAGAAAGAGCGGCGGCTTCCAAAAACGTTGGCAGTCAGAGAAACATCAAAGTTGCTAACCTATCTTTCTAACTGTGCTGAAAAGGAAACAACGTTTTTTGATTCTTGGAAGAACTATCGCAACCTTGCATTAATTGATATTTTAATTAGTACCGGCATAAGAATCGCCGAGGCTTCAAACATCGCACTTAGTGATGTGATTTTTTCTGAACGGACAATTCTTATCCACGGTAAAGGTCGGAAGCAAAGGCTCATTTACATATCCTGTAACGAAACTTGGAACAACCTTACACGATGGCTGAAAATCCGCAATAGCAGATCAGTAAATACAGACAAGATATTTGTAAACCGCTTTGGTGAACAACTAAGTATACACGGTATAGAATATATTTATAATTCAACAAAAAGAGCCTGTGGAATTAACGAAAAATCAACACCACATTATTTACGACACACGTTTGCAACCAATCTACTCGCAAACGGAGCGGACTTGCGCTCTGTCCAAGAAATTCTTGGTCATAGTAGCGTGGCAACAACTGAAATATATACCGAGGTCTCCACCAAGCGAAAAAAACAAGTTTTAAATAAATATAATTATCGAAATAAATTATAATCAACATTCCTATAATTATTTAAAACAAATGAAATCACGAAAAGCAGCACTTAAACCATAAATTCTATTTTTCTATATGTTTATATGCATATTCTAGACTCTTTCGATCAAATATTCATTAAATTTGCAAAAATGTATTTAAATATTGCAAAAATGTAAGACTTTTAGTTTTTGCAAGTTAATAAACATTCAAAATAATTTTAATTTCCTTTTTTAATAATATCTACTATGTTTGGTTTTTCACATACAATTGCAGTGCATAGATTTTGGCTACAAACACCTAAATTTGTTAAAACATCGAATCTAACGAACCGCACAAAAAGCACACCTCCGTATCCCGTGCCACACAATAGTTAAATTGATTTTGTGGTTAAAATAAAAAAGATTTCCTCACACTTAAAAACTAACTCTCGTTTTTTAATCCAGGTGAAGATTTTCGTTTTGTTTTCACATTCTGACATATATATTCTGTATGCTACAAGTGCATTGAGATTGAGGTCTATTAAATGTGTGCCCATTTCATTTGCCGGTTTGTCACGTAAAAAACTAACCGAATCTGCATAAGCAAATTCGGTTAGTTTTCAGCCATTGCCAGACAAGGATATTGCCGATATGCGGTTATGCATATCGGCAAATATAAATTTATGCACAGCAAACGATATACGCTGCACTAATCTTTGTAGATTTTGTATAGTCACATCTGCTACATGTTTCAACATTATATCTTTCCTGAAGACAACGTGGTGATGTTGCACTAGCTTTGTGTGTTACAGCAGTAATAACTGATGATTCAATCTTATGGCCAAAAAGACTACACATAATTCCGTATGTTGCAATGCTATCGTCTTCACCATTAAAGTAATGCGCTATAGCCTTTTCACGGAATTCTTCCGTTGTGTCTACATCAAAAATAAACTCAACTTCATTTACGGTTACCATAACTGTATCTTCGTTTATTCCTTCAGCTCCCACTGAAACAGACATCACACAAAACAGTGAAACAACAGCCATAATAAGTGCAATTATTCTTTTCATATCAGTTAATCTCCTTCAATTTCTCAATGATTCTGAAAAGATTATCTTCCGTATCTGAATTTACAACATAGCAATTGTTTTTATAAACAAAATTGGCTTGTACAAACTGAGGTTTTTCACTGTAATATACCAAAAGACCTGCAATTTCTTTTTGTGTACAATTAAACTTATAATCTTCATCTAAACCTGTATTAATTTCAATTGAAATGCTATAATCAGGCTCTTCCGTTTGTAATACATATGATTCTGTATTACCATTAACCAGATACCAAATGTCGACAATCTTTTCGTCTCCTGGCAACCAAGTGGGATATAAAATCTCAATTCCTTCGTCCTTCACAAGCTCTTCGATTGAGGAATATGTTTTGGTTACATCCGATTTATAAAATGTTATATTATTATATTCTTTCGGACCGTCGTCAAATATTTCGTGGATAGAGTCACCCACTTTTCTGAAAAATTCAGTGACGGCACCACCCGAACCGATAGCAAATATTCCAAAGAGTGCAATAAGCACCGCAAGCACGGCGGCTATGATAGCAATACGCTTAGCTCTCAGCTTTTTCTTAGCATAAGAGTTCAGAGCCGTTACCTTGCCTATAAACGGTATTTCATTTACTCTTTGTTCAATTTCTTCTTTAGTAAGTCTTTCAATTCCTTCCAGCTCCATAAGAAAATCAACACATTCCGTCACAAGATCACTGTCCATTTTCTTATAGTCCTTTGCAGTTTCAAGCAGTATGATTGCCATAAGCTTGTCCTTTAAGGTCTGATTTTCAGCTGTCTTGTCGCGGTTGTTTTCCATGGATTTTTACACCTCCCGTATTCATGCTTCAATAAACGTAAAACCTCCTTCAAATATATATGAAGGAAAATGCGATTTGTCACGCAAAAAATTTAAATTTTTTTGAAAATTTTTTATAATTTCATAAAAAGAAGCAAAAGTGCCATAAATACAAAGGCGGCTTTATCCTT
>JAZSPL010000028.1:0-44335 GCA_045537435.1 Acutalibacteraceae bacterium | reverse complement strand
CTGTAGAGCCCGAAGAGCCTGTAGAGCCCGAAGAGCCTGTAGAGCCCGAAGAGCCTGTAGAGCCCGAAGAGCCTGTAGAGCCCGAAGAGCCTGTAGAGCCCGAAGAGCCTGTAGAGCCCGAAGAGCCTGTAGAGCCTGAAGAGCCTGTAGAGCCTGAAGAGCCCACAGATGCTCCGACAGAAGCTCCCACAGAGAAGCCTGTTGATGGCGAAGTTGTTAACCCCGATACAGGTGACAGCGTAACAGCTACAGCAGCTATCTTCTCACTTCTCGCAGTAAGCGGTGCAGCAATCGTTGCACTTCGCAAGAAGGAAGACTAATTTTTGTTCACAAGGGTTATTATTCCGGATAAGACCCTTATGATACCAAACTTATAACGCCCCCACACAGACCTATGGGCGTACGGTCTGTGTGGTTTTTCTTTTTTATAATATGTTTTAAAACTTTTCATATTCCGATATTTTGAAGCGGTGAGTAATCACCGTTTATTTTTTTGCCTATAATTCTACAAATTCGGGTTTGTAGAGCAAATGTTGCACCTTTGCAGATAATAGATAAGAGATCATAATGAATAGTTTAATGGCAGGGATAAATCCCTGCCCTACGTTTTATAATTTCGATAATGTGTAGCAAAAGGTCATAATAAATTCGGGTTTGTCGGGGTGAACCCCGAGAAGTAATAGGTAAGAAGTAATAAGAACCTCACGAAACAAAACGAAATCAAAGATTTCTTTGTTTCGGAGAACCTTGTAATGCTACGCATTATATGTGAATAAGTGAGGGTCTGCGACGCTGATTTTTAACGCCTGTCTTAAACCGTTCTTGTAGGGCGTGACGCTCGCCGACACGCCGTTAAATACAGCAGAATATCGGCACATCGTAAACGTCGTGCCCTACTAAACAGATTCAGGCGTGTCCGTAGGTCGGTGGCTTGCTGCCGCCGTTAGAATAATTTCGGGTTTGTCGGGATGATTAAAAGTTTGCACAGTTCCAAGCCCTCCTTGTGTAAAGGAGGGTGGCACGACGAAGTCGTGTCGGGAGGATTGTTTGATTTTTAAAATTTTTTACAATCCCTCAGTCGCTCCGCGACAGCTCCCTTTACACAAGAGAGCCTGAAAAATCAAGCAAATTCGTTATTTAAAGAACTAGACAAACCCGAATTTTTCGAACGGTTTTACCAATCGTTTAAAACTCCTTTCCTTCCAAATAAAAACAATCTCTGTCACATATTGCAAAAGAAATGGTTTTGTTGTATAATGCTCAATGGATATATATGAATTTAATCAAGGAAGCGGTGCGTTTATGTCGTACATTCAATTTGCGAACGTTTCAAAAATCTATAAGGTAGGGGACACGGAAATTCACGCTCTTTCCAATGTCAGCTTTGACATTGAACAGGGCGAAATTTGTGTTGTCGTCGGCCCGAGCGGTGCTGGCAAAACAACTCTCCTGAACGTTCTCGGCGGAATGGATTCGTGCACTTCAGGCCATATTGCCGTTGAAAACCGAATTATTACAGATTTCAGAAAACGTATGCTTATGAATTACAGACGTGACGATGTCGGCTTTATTTTTCAGTCGTACAATCTTGTTCCGAATCTTACCGCACTTGAAAACCTTGAGCTTGTTGCAAACCTCAGCAACAAGTCTGTTGACTGCATGGAGCTTATGCGCCTTGTCGGTCTTGAAAAACGTGCAAATCTTTTTCCGTCGCAGCTTTCGGGTGGCGAACAGCAGCGTGTGGCGATTGCACGTGCGCTTGTAAAAAAGCCTAAGGTTCTTTTGTGTGACGAGCCGACGGGTGCTCTTGACTATGAAACAGGCATCCAGATTCTCAAGCTCATCAAAACAGCAAGTGAAGTTATGAATATGACAGTGCTTCTTATTACTCACAATAACGCAATTTCACCGATTGCAAACCGTGTGGTTACAATGAAAAACGGTAAAATAAGTAAAATTGAAGTCAACGACACACCGATGCCTGTTGAAAGGATTGAATGGTAAAATGAAGAAAACCCTTTTTAAGGAAACTCTTCGCAGTATATCCGCAAACAGGTTGAGATTCCTGTCGATAATAATAATCGTTGCGCTCGGAATAAGCTTTTTTATCGGAATAAAATCTTCCTCGCCGGCGATGGGATATTCTGCTAACGAGTATTTCAGAATCAACAATCTTCTTGATATCAGGGTAACATCAAAAATACCTTTTTCGGATGAAGATGTTGAAAAAATTGAAAAGATAAAAAAAGTGGATTACGTTGTCAGGTCGAAGTTCGTTGATGCCGTGGTCAGTGTCGGTGATTCAACTCTTGTTGACATTAACGGAATGGAGCTCAGCTGCCGCATATCTTCCCTCAACGTACCTGAAGCGAAGAAGTTTACGCAGACTGGTGAGGCTGACGATTCGTATGTGAACAGACTTGTTCTTAAAGACGGACGTTACCCTGAAAAAGCCGGAGAATGCCTTGTTGATGCGACTGCGGTCAACGCTTACGAAAGCCTCGGAATAGGTTCAGTTATCAGAATTTCTGCTGAGGATTCTGCTGTCATAGATTCTCTTAAGGTGCAGGAACTTACAGTGGTCGGAACGGTTGATTCGCCAATGTATATTTCAACGGAAAGAGGAACGACTGATGTTGGCTCGGGTGCACTCGGTTGCTTTGTTTATGTCAATGAAAACGATTTTAAAACAAGCGAAATAAATGAACTTTTTATCAAGATAACCTATGACGATATCTATGATAAATTCGGATCTGAATATGAGGGTATCGTAGACACGATAGCTGAAGAGGTTAAGATTATTTCTTCGGAATCAATAAATTCTAATCTTGCCGAAATCAAGGTTGATTACAATACAAAAATTTTCAACAAACAGCTTGAAATCTCCGATTATGAAAAATCAAGTGCGGTAGAGCTTGAAGAGAAACAGAAAGAAATCGACGATTTCAAAAAATATGTAGACAGCGAAGACGAGATTCTTGCAAATAAAAAGGAACAGAACGAAACCGAGGTAAAACGGTTGAAAGCTGACCTTGACACAAAGACAAAACAGCTTAATACGATTCAGTCAACCTATGACGGAAACGTAAAGGCGTTTGAGAGTCAGAGTGCAGAAATCAAGGGTTACAGCGACCTTAAAAATCTTTACGATGAGCTTAATTTGAAGCACACGGCAGATAAGCTGAAGCTTGACGGACACGAAGGCTCAATGCAGTCTGCGAAAGCTGACCTTGATGCAAAAAAATCAGCACGTGAAGAAATCTCAAACAGAAAATTGTCACATATCAGCGAGATGAACGGGCTTAACGCTGATATTTCTAATCTGAAAAAAAACAATACTCAGCTGGAAAATGATATCAGCAGATATGAGAGTGAAACCATACCGAGTCTTGAAAATCAGATAGAAACTCTGAAATCTCAGATTGCAGAACTTGAAAACAAAGGTGAACTTTCTTTTGCAGAGTCTTTGGAACTCAGAAACAAGAAAAACGACCTTAATGACAAAGAAAGTGAATTGAAAACTGCAAAAAACAAGATTTCGGAAAACAAAAGTAAAATTGCTTCAAACAACATCAGTATTGCAAATAAAACTGAATCAGTAAACATATTGAAGTCGGAATTGAAAGCCGATGAATCGGCACTCGTTACGGCAGAAGCTGAGTTGAGTGCGGCACAGACACTGTACAACAGTGCAAAGAAAACTTATGACGATGCAAAAAGTGCCTACGATGCAGATGCGGAAACTCTCAACAAATACAAGACATCAATGGATAAGCTGACATCGGGACAGACGAAGCTTCTTGAGCTTGCTAAGACAATTGAAGAGCAGGAAAAAGAAGTTGAATCGCTTAAAGTCAGTGTAACACAGGCACAGATACGTTATTCTCTCAAGGTAAGAAGCGGCAGCCGTGAAATCCAGAAGGCACAGTATGACCTGGATATTGCAAAAGACCGTTATTACACAATCGACAATGAGTTGACGGAACTTAAAACATCGATTGAAAAGAATAAAACTGCACTCGAAACTGATCTTAAGAAACTGCAGAATACCCTGAATAATATCGACAGCATTACGTGGCAGACAACAACGCAGCCTCAGCTTGTAGGTCATTCTGCTTTTGAAAAGAGTATGGAAAATATTCTTTCAATGTCAAATATCTTCCCGATAATCTTCTTTGTAACAGCAATGATTGCCTGCTTTGTTATTATGATGAAAAATGTTGAAGAAGGCAGGGGGGCAATCGGTCTTCTCAAAGCATTCGGTTATTCTAACTTCACGATAATGGGCAAGTATACACTTTATTCTATTCTTGCCTGGCTCAGCGGTGCTTTTGCGGGAGGCGTACTCGGTACCTGCGTTGTTCCGTCGCTTGTTTATTCGATTTTTGACGTTGTTTACACAGTGCCTAATGTCGGTGCACGCTTTGATCTTAAGTATATTCTTATCGGTCTCGGTGTTTCGTTTGCAACTACGATGGTTGCAACATTCCTGGCAGTCGTACGTGAATTGAAAATGTATCCCGCGGCACTTATGCGACCGAGGATGATCGGCTATAACCGCCGTTCGGTTCTTGAAAGATTACCTGACTTCTGGGGCAGATTACCTTACGGTATCGTCATACTTATCCGTACAGTTATCAGAAGCAGAAAAAGGGTTGTTGTCGGCTCAATCGCGATTGCCTGCTGTACCGCACTTATTCTTTCTTCTTTGGGTCTTTTAAATTCTGTTACAGATGTTTCAGATTCGCAGTACGGCAAAGACGGAATTTTCAATTACGATGTGCAGTTTGTTCTTAATGCTCAGCAGAATCCTGAAGAAAGTGCAGCTCTTGAGAACGTAAAGGGTAACGAAAATGTTACTTCTGCGATGCTTATTTCAAACACTTCAATGGCGGCTTCGAAGGATGAGAAAAAGACAGTATCCGAAAATGTACACGTAATTGTGCCGAGCGAAACTGATAATCTTTCAAGCTACATCAATCTGGAAATTATTGAAGGTTCCGCGGATATTTCAAAGGGCGGTGTCGTGCTTTCTGAGAAGCTTGCACAGAATATGGATATCAGTACGGGAGATACAGTTTACTTCACCGACTCAAATGAAATGGTGCATCCTGTAAAAGTCAGCGGAGTTGTTAAGAATTACATTGAGCACTATGCTTATATGTCGGATTCAGCTTTTGAAGAAACATTCTTCGAAGCTCCGCAGTACAAGTATCTTATCTGCACGGTAAAGGATTATCTTACAGCCGACGAAATTTCTGCATTTACAACTCAGTTCCTTAAAACCGAAGATGTTGCAGCCGCCTCTACGGCACAGATGATGTCACGAATGGCGGATACTGCAATCAATCAGGTTATGTTGCTTGTTGTAATTTTCATACTTTCGGCGTGTCTTCTTGCGATGATTGTTATGTATACGACATCCAATGTAAACATAAGTGAAAGAACGCACGAAATTGCCAATATCAAGGTAATCGGTTTCAGTGACGGAGAAGTACTGCTTTATGTTATCCGAGAGAATATCATTTCTACGGCAATAGGAATTTTGATTGGCCTTGTGTCAGGTATCTTTCTGCACAATGCTCTTGTTACTCTGATTTCTGTTGAAAACGTAATGTACGGAAGCAGTATTTCGTGGTGGAGTTTCTTTGCTGCGGCAGGAATTATAATTATAGTTGCACTGCTTGCTGCGCTGCCGATTCTCTTTAAAATCAACAAGGTTAAGATGGCAGAAACGCTTAAATCAATTGAATAAAATTAATCTCCGATTGACAAATTGTCGGTCGGAGAATTATTTTTTACTAAAGTGTGAATTTGCGTCTTTTTTTATTGCATTGTAAAGCGAAATGAGGTATAATAAATCGATTATATGATTATAAAGAGAGGTGTTTGCTTTTGAGCACAGAGAAGTATTCAAAAAGCTGCTTTGTTTCGGACGAAGAGCTTTCAAGACAAAGTGAATATGCGTCCCTGGTCGGCTCGGTTTTATCCTCACGTTTTACGGATAAGCCTCTCGCTTTTGTGCATACTTATGGCTGTCAGGGCAACGTTTCCGACGGTGAGCGAATCAAAGGTATTCTTGAATCGGTCGGTTACGGATTTACTGAAAATGTCGAAGAAGCGGACCTTATTCTTTACAATACCTGCGCAATCCGTGAACACGCGGAGGACAGAATCTACGGTAACGTAGGTGCAATAAAAAAGCTGAAAAAGGACAATCCGAACCTCATTATTGCTCTTTGCGGATGTATGATGCAGCAGCAGAGGGTTGCAGAGAAAATTAAAAAGAGTTATCCGTTCGTAAATCTTGTTTTCGGCACTCACGTTATTCATAGAATTCCCGAATTGCTTTACAGGGTTCTTTGCACTGGAAAGAGGGTTTTTGAGTGTGAAGACAGCGACGGTGTTATTGCCGAAAATCTTCCCGTAAGACGTGACGGCAATATCAAAGGCTGGCTTCCCATAATGTACGGTTGCAACAATTTCTGCAGCTATTGTATCGTGCCTTATGTAAGAGGACGCGAAAGAAGCCGCAGACCTGAGGATGTTATCAGGGAAGCGAAAGAGCTTATCGCGATGGGCTGTAAGGATATAACTCTTCTTGGTCAGAACGTGAATTCTTACGGTAAAAACCTTGACTGTGATATCAATTTTTCAAAACTTCTTCGTGAGATAAACGATATCGAAGGCGATTTCATAATTCGTTTTATGACTTCACATCCGAAAGACTGTACCAAGGAATTGCTTGATACAATGGCTGAGTGCAAAAAGGTTGCGAAGCACCTTCATCTTCCTTTCCAAAGCGGTAATAACCGTGTGCTTAAGGAGATGAACAGAGGATATACGAGAGAGCAGTATCTTGAGCTTGCGCGCTATGCACGTCAGGTTATGCCCGACCTTTCAATGACGAGCGATGTTATTGTCGGCTTCCCGGGCGAAACATACGAAGAGTTTAAAGATACTCTGACACTCATTGATGAAGTTAAATTCACTTCGCTTTATACTTTCATTTTCTCTTCAAGACCGGGAACGAAGGCGGCGTCAATGCCTGACCCTGTTTCTCGCGAAGAGAAAGGTGTATGGTTCAAGGAGCTGACCGATTTGCAGGAAAAAATCGCAGGCGAAAGAACGGCGAATATGAAAGGCGAAACCTTCAAGGTTCTCTGCGAAGGCTATGCAAAAGAGGGTATCCTCAACGGCAGAACGCAGGGAAATGTTATGATTGAATTTCCCGAAGTTGAGGGAAAAGAGCTTGTCGGCAAGTTCTGTGAGGTTAAGGTCACAGAGCCTTTGACATGGATAGTAAGAGGCGAGCTTGCAGAATAAAGGTTATAATTTTAATATTATATAAAATTTTTTTAAGGAGATTTTAAAATGGACGTAATTGAACTCACAAGACAGCTTGGTGCTGCAATTCAGAAGGACGAGCGTTATCTTGCTTTCCACGAGGCAAGAAGAGTGAACGAGGCTGACACAGACCTCAACGACCTCATCAACAAAATTCAGCTTATCCATATGTCATACCAGCACGAGGCTGCAAAGGACGACGCAAACGAAGAGAAGCTTCAGGCTTATGACAAGGAATTCTCAGAAGTTTACGCAGCAGTAATGGCAAATGAAAACATGCAGAAGTATGAAGCAGCAAGAAAGGCTGTTGACGATATGATGAACTATCTCACACAGATTCTTGCAATGTGCGTTCAGGGCGAAGATCCTGCAACATGTGATCCTGCTGCTCACGAGCATAACTGCTCAGGCGAATGCAGCTCATGCGGCGGTTGCCACTAATCTTTAAAATCAAGGAAGACAAAATTTACAGAGGTGAAAACAGATGGCTGAAATGACGCCGATGATGAGGCAGTATCTTGAAATCAAAAAGAATTATCAGGATACTATTCTCATGTTCAGACTGGGCGATTTTTATGAGATGTTTTTTGAAGACGCTAAGACTGCATCCCGTGAGCTTGAGCTTGTTTTAACAGGCAGGGACTGCGGTCAGGAGGAGCGTGCCCCGATGTGCGGTGTACCTTTCCACAGCGTTGATTCATATATTGCCCGTCTTGTTTCAAGAGGCTACAAGGTTGCCATCTGTGAACAGACAGAAGACCCCGCAACGGCGAAGGGAATTGTCAAGCGTGACGTTGTCCGCATTCTTACTCCGGGTACTGTTATTGAAAGCAGTATGCTTGACGAGTCGAAGAACAATTTCCTTTGCTCAATCTGGCTTAACGGTGCATCGGCAGGCGTCTGCTTTGCCGATGTGTCGACGGGTGAACTCAACCTTACCCAGATTAACGAGAAAAATCCCGCAAACAAAATCGTGAACGAAATCGGCAGATATATGCCGACGGAAATCCGTTACAATACGCAAGTAACAAAAAGCGATAAAATCCGTGATTTCGTAAGAAACCGTGTTGAATGTACGGCGGACGAAATCGATTCATCAAAGATTACGGTTGATTACAGCCGTCAGGTTATAATCAATCATTTCGGAAAAAGCCTTACCGAATTAGGACTTGAAGGCAGTGAAGAAGCCGTCTGTGCCCTCGGTGCAACGATTGATTACCTCACAGAGGTTCAGAAATCAGGGCTTGATAACATCAAAGAAATTGAATTTTATTCAGACAATCAGTTTATGAAGCTTGACTTTTCGTCAAGAAGAAACCTTGAACTTACAGAAACAATGCGTAACCGTGAAAAGCGCGGTACACTTCTGTGGGTTCTTGACAAAACAAAAACTGCAATGGGTAAACGCCTTATAAGAAGCTGGCTTGAACAGCCTCTTATGAACATTGCAAAGATAAGTAAAAGGCACAATGCCGTTGCAGAGCTTTGCGCAGACTCACTTCTCTTGAATAACGAAATTGAAAATATAGCAAACGTCAGCGATATGGAAAGGCTTATGGCACGAATCGTTTACGAAACTGCCAATGCAAAGGAACTCCGTTCACTTCTTGCAACTATAAGACTTCTGCCGGATATCAAAGCCTGCATCTCAGGCTGTAAATCAGCTTTGCTTGAGGAAATGTGCGGAAATATCGATTTGCTTCAGGATATTGAAGCTCTTATTGACGGTGCTATTGATGAGGAGCCACCCTTTACCGTAAGAGAAGGCGGAATGATCAGGTACGGCTTCAACGAGGAGCTTGATTCTCTTCGTGATATTGTGAAGAACGGCAAAGGCTATATTGCCGCTGTTCAGCAGACGGAACAGGAAAAAACAGGCATCAAAAAGCTCAAAATCGGTTATAACCGCGTTTTCGGTTACTATATTGAAATCCCGAATTCGTTCAAGGAGCTTGTGCCTGAAGAATATATCAGAAAACAGACTCTTGCAAACTGCGAAAGATACATAACAAGCGAGCTTAAAGAGCTTGAATCAAAGGTACTCGGCGCTCAGGAAAGAATCGTCAAGCTTGAATATGAAATCTTCGTTCAGGTAAGAAACCGTGTGGCTCAGGAGCTTTACAGAATTCAGAAAACAGCTCACGCAGTTGCAACAATTGACGCACTTTGTTCTTTTGCAAATGTTGCGCTTAAGAATAATTACACCTGTCCGCAGATGACTGACGGACACGAAATAATCATCAAAGACGGAAGACATCCGGTCGTTGAAAAAATGGTCAAGGATACTCCGTTTGTCCCGAACGACACAACCCTTGATTGCCGTGAAAACAGATGTGCAATCATAACGGGTCCGAATATGGCAGGTAAATCGACCTATATGCGTCAGGTTGCCCTTATCGTGCTTATGGCGCAGTGCGGAAGCTTTGTTCCTGCCTCAAGTGCACAGATAGGCATTGTGGACAGTATCTTCACCCGTGTCGGCGCATCGGACGACCTCGCATCGGGTCAGTCAACATTTATGGTTGAAATGAGTGAGGTTGCAAACATTCTCTCAAATGCAACGCAGAACAGCCTTCTTATCTTCGACGAAATCGGCAGAGGTACATCCACCTTTGACGGTATGAGTATCGCTCGTGCGGTGCTTGAATATGCGGCAGATGCAAAGAAACTCGGTGCAAAAACTCTCTTTGCAACCCATTATCACGAGCTTACAGAGCTTGAAAGTGAAATTGACGGTGCAAAGAATTACAATATCGCCGTAAAAAAACGCGGCGATGATATAACATTCCTCCGCCGTATCGTAAGAGGCGGTGCGGACGGAAGCTACGGTATCGAGGTTGCAAAGCTTGCAGGTGTACCGAATGCCGTTGTAAACAGAGCAAAATCAATCCTCAAAGAGCTTGAGGAGAAAGGTGTTGTAACGGTTGTAAGAACTGTTGAAGCACCCAAAGAGGATGAATTTCAGCTTTCATTCGGTTCAAATGCAGGTAACGAAATCGTTGAAAAGTTAAAGAATGTCGATGTCAATACGTTAACTCCCATCGAAGCCTTGCAGATGCTCTACGAGCTTAAAAAAGAAGCAGAAAAAATATAAAGTGAGACGGAAATAATCCGATAAAAAGGACGGTGATTCAGTGCCTCAGATTAATATATTGCCGAAGCATCTTGCCGAGCTTATCGCGGCAGGTGAGGTTGTCGAAAGACCGGCTTCAATTGTAAAAGAAATAATGGAAAACGCCATTGACGCAGGCGCTGATAAAATCACTCTCGAAATTCAGCGTGGCGGTGTGACCTACATACGCATAACGGATAACGGTTGCGGAATTGAGCGTTCGGAAGTAAGAAAAGCTTTCATAAGCCACGCAACAAGTAAAATTGCAAACGAAAACGACCTTAACTCAATCCTGACTCTCGGCTTCCGCGGTGAAGCTCTCGCATCAATTGCGGCAGTTTCAAGAGTTGAGATGATGACAAGAGCCAAGGGAGAGGTAATGGGTACCCGTTACTGTATTGAAGGCGGAGAAGAAATCCTCCTTGACGATGCAGGCTGTCCCGAAGGAACAACTCTTATTGTAAGGGATATTTTTTATAATACCCCTGCAAGAATGAAATTCCTAAAAAAAGACGTAACTGAAGCCAATGCCGTTGCAGGCGTTGTGGACAGAATTGCACTCTCTCATCCCGAGGTAAGCATCCGTTTCATCCGTGACGGCAAGGATGCACTTTTCACAACGGGTGACGGCAAGCTCGAAAGCGCGATTTATAATGTGCTCGGCAAGGAGTTTGCTTCAACGCTTATTCCGGCAGAATATGAGCTTGAGGGTATAAAGGTCAGCGGTTTTATTTCAAAACCGTTCAATGCAAGACCGAACAGAACAATGCAGTTTTTCTTCCTTAACAGCAGATTCATCAAAACACGTACGGGTCTTGTCGCTCTTGAGGAAGCTTATAAAAATCAGATTATGGCAGGCAAATTCCCTGCTTGTGTCCTGAATATTCAGGCAAATGCGCAGAGTGTTGACGTTAACGTTCACCCTGCTAAAACAGAAGTACGTTTCGCTAACGAAAAGCTGATTTTTAATGCTGTATATTATTGTGCAAAGTCTGCTCTTACAGAGGGTGACAGCAGAGTACAGGCGAATATACAGCAGAAGCAAAAGCAGTTTGTGCAGAAGCAGTATATGCCTCAGCCCGTCAGCGGTCAGCAGATTAAAATTTACGAACAGCAGCTTGAAAAAGTTTCGAAAGACGATTTCTGGCAGAAAACAACTGCGGATGAATTCAAAGCTTCCGTGCCTGAAAAGAAAAAGGTCAATCCTGTTTCAACAAAGCACGTGCTTCACGACGATTCCGTTTTTAAGGTAGAAAAGGACGAGGTTGACCTTATCATGAAAGCGCCCGTCGTAAAACCCGAACCGTTGGTTGAAATAAGGGAAGAGATAGTGAATGTTCCTTCCGTTATTGAAGAAACCAAAGTTGAAATTCAGCTTCCCGAACCGAATGTAGTTGAAGAAACGGAAGTTGTAAGATTTGAAGTTGTTGAGGAAAAGGAAATTTCCGAAGCTGAGCCGTACAAAGTCATTGGCGAAGCATTCAAAACTTATATCCTCGTTGAACAGGGTGAGAAGCTTCTTCTTATCGATAAGCACGCGGCACACGAAAGAATGCTTTTTGAAAAATACAGAGCTTCGCAGGATTCAATCGAAACGCAGATGCTCCTTGTGCCCGTGACGGTTACTCTCAGTAAGGAAGAGTATTCGGCCGTGCTTGATAACCTTGAGGTTTTATTAAAAACAGGCTACGGTATCGAAGATTTCGGAAACGGAATGGTCATTCTTAATGAATGCCCGACGGCTGTTGCAGATGCAGACCTTGCAGGTATTGTTATGGAACTCGCAGGTTACCTTGCAGATAACAGAAAAGAAATCATTCCTGAAAAGCTTGATTGGATTTATCATTCAACGGCTTGCAGGGCGGCAATAAAAGCAGGGGACAAGACTTCAGCTTTTGAACTCAATTCATTCGTTGAGAAGCTTCTTAATAATCCCGATATACGTTACTGTCCTCACGGCAGACCTGTCCTCATTGAACTTACAAAACGTGATATCGAAAAGAATTTCGGACGAATTTAAATTAAAGTACCCGATTTAATCAGCGGTTACTAAAGGAGATGATCGGATTGAACAGAATACCCGTTGTAGCCGTTGTCGGCCCGACCGCTTCGGGCAAATCCGATCTCGCAGTTGAAATCTGCCTTGAATTCGGTGGTGAAGCCGTATCGGCAGATTCTATGCAGATTTATAAAGGGCTTGATATTTCAACAGCAAAGCCGACAGAGGAAGAGAAAAAAGGCGTCCCTCATCATATGATGGATTTCCTTGAAAATACCGAATCTTTCAGCGTTGCCGAATATCAGAAGATGGCAGGCGAATGTATCCGTGATATTCACTCTCGCGGCAAGCTTCCGGTAATCGTTGGTGGCACGGGGCTTTATATCGACACTCTGCTTAACAATATTCAGCTCAAGGAAGATTCTTTTGACGAAGCTATTCGTGAAAAGCTCCTTGAAAGAGTTGAAAAAGAGGGAATTGAAAGTCTGCTTGCCGAGCTTCGCGGAATTGATCCCGAGTATGCCGAAAAAATGCATCCGAATAACGCGAAAAGAATTGTCCGCGCGCTTGAAGTGTGGTATTCGTCAGGGGTTACAATGACACAACAGATTGAGGATTCTCACGCCGAAAGTCCGTATGATGTCTGCTTTATCGGGCTTGATGCTGAAGACAGAGATTTTCTTTATGACAGGATTAACCGCCGTGTGGGCATAATGCTCCGGAACGGACTTGAAGCCGAGGCAAGGGATTATCTTTTGCAGGAAAACACGGCAACATCTTCTCAGGCGATAGGCTGTAAAGAGCTCAAACCGTATTTCGACGGTGAGATAACGCTTGACGAAGCTGCTGATAATCTTCGCCAGGCAACAAGAAGATATGCTAAAAGACAGCTGACCTGGTTCAGACGAAACAAAGAAATCAATTGGATTATGATTGATAGATTCAATTCGAAAACTGAAGTGCAGAACGCTGCATTTGAAATAATAAAGAAATGGAAAGGGGAATAAGACCGTGATAAAAGACAGAAAATGGATGAATATGATTTGCATGGTTATCATTGTTGCTGTTATGGTTTACCTTTTCCAGGATGTTTTCAAAACAAATATGAATAAGTACGAAACCGAGCTTGCGGACGAAGTAACCGTTCAGGATGTCGTAAATCTTGATGCGTTTATTGTGCGTGACGAACAGTATATTAACGGGAATTCTTCAGGCACTTTAGTTCCGCTTGTGTCTGACGGTGACAGAGTTGCAAGCGGCGATGCCGTTGCAAGAATCTGCAAACAGGAAAAGGATGCTGCGGATTTTGCAGAGCTTGAGGAATCAAAGAAAATCCGTGACCGTTACGTAAGACTTAACGAACAGACAGAGCTCGATGCTCTTGATATGCAGAAGCTTAATAAAGATATTGACAGCGCATACACCGAACTTCTCAAGGTTGTCAACTCAAGGAATTATGCCGGTCTTGATGACCGTGTCGACGAGCTTGAAGACTCACTTGCAAGTAAGCAGGTTTTGAAGGACGGAACAATTGATATAAATGCCAAAATTGAAGCTCTCGATAAGCGTATTGCAGAGCTTGAAGCGAAGAACATTTCAACAGAGAATGTTCCTGCTCCGCGTTCAGGATACTTTATCAGTAATATCGATGGTCACGAAGCAACCCTGAACTACAGTGAACTTTCAAAGCTTACCGTTTCAGATGTTGAGTGTGCATTGAAGAAAACTCCCGCAGATGTCGAAAGTAAAATGGGAAAAATCGTAGCGAGCTACAAATGGTACATCGTAGCAAATCTTGAAAGTAAATATTCAAGGCTTCTTGAAGAAGGCGATTTTCTTAAGGTGAATCTTCCGGAATACGGTTACGAAAATGTAACGGTAGCCGTTGAGCATATTTCTGCCGTTAAGGACGGAAAGATTGCAGTCGCACTTTCGTGTAATGCGATGAATGAAACATACGCGAATATGCGAATCGAAAATGTCGAGCTTGTTGTAAATGAGTATACGGGATACAGGGTAAAGACAAGCGCAATCCATACCTATGACCCGTCAGAGGAAACAACAACAGACAGCAAATCAGACGAAACAACACAGACAACAAATACCACAGCAAAGCCCGAAAATATAACAGTGGTTTACATCCTCAGAGCAAATGTGATGAACGCACGAAGGGTTGAGGTAATATACACGGACGGTGATTATTCAATTGTGAAGAATAATTCGGAATCTTCCCAGGGAATAAAGCCTATCCGCAGATATGACGAAGTAATTGTGAAAGGCAGGGACCTCAGAAATGGACGAAGCATTGGTTAAACAGCGTTTTCACGACATCGAAGAAAATTATAAAATTATTACACAAAACATCGCTGAAGCGGCGCTGAAAAGCGGAAGAAAACCTGAAGATGTAAGGTTTATGGCAGTAACAAAAACTGTTGACAGTCTTTATATCAATCATGCGCTTTCGTTGGGGGTTGACCTCATCGGTGAAAACAGAGTTCAGGAATTCCTCGGCAAACGCGATGAACTGAACCTTGACGGTGTTGAAAAGCATCTTATAGGTCACTTGCAGACGAATAAAGTCCGTCAGATTGCGGGCGAAGTCGATATGATTGACGGTGTGGACAGCGTAAAAGTTGCAAAAGAAATCGGCAAGGTTTCGCAGAAAAAGGGAATAATAACCGATGTGCTTGTAGAAGTTAATATTGGCGGAGAAGAAAGTAAATTCGGACTTGACCCCGTAAAGCTTGATGAAACAATCTGCGAAATGTCGGAAATTGAAGGAATAAAAATAAACGGCCTTATGGCAATTCCGCCAATTTGTACAGATGAAGAGGAAAATCGCAAATTTTTTTCAAATATGTATACAATGTTCCTTGACATAAAGGCAAAAAAATTAGATAATGTTAGTATGAATATTCTGTCCATGGGAATGTCCGACGACTATGCGAGCGCGATTCTTGAAGGCTCAACAATGGTCAGGGTCGGCTCATCGCTTTTTGGCAGAAGAGTATATTAAAAAATTTTAACGGAGGATTATTATATGGGATTCAGCGATAAATTCAAGAATATTTTCAACGTTTCCGAAGAGGAATACTTTGACGATATGGATATTGACGAAAGAGACCGCAGAGATGACGACTACTCAAAGGACGTAAGAAGCAACAATTTCGGCTTCAACCGTTCACGTAACGAGTCAGGCGAATCAAAGGTCGTTGAAATGCGTTCAACAGCTCCTGCTACACCTGCTGCAAAGGCTCACGTAGTTTTCAAAAAGCTTGACAGATATGAGGATGTAGGCTCGGTTGCGGACGTTCTTAACGAAAAGAGAATTGTAATTCTCAACCTTGAAACCTGCCCGAACGATGTATCTGTAAGAGTTATCGATTTCTTAAGCGGTGTTGCTTATGCAAACGGCGGCGAAATCAAAAGAGTTGCAGGCAGAGCATATATTATCACACCGTACAATGTACCGCTTACGGGCGAGCTTCTTGACGGTTTTGATTATTCAAATTATTAATAATAACATACTCAGTTTAAAATACAGGAGGTTAAGCTTATGTTAACACCGGCAAAAATTAAGAACCATCATTTTGAAGCATCAGGCCGTAACGCTTACAAAGCAGACGGAGTAGATCGCTTTTTTGAAGAAGTTGCTGCTTCATACGAGCAGATGTTCCGTGAAAACGGAGAAATGTATAAGAAAATAAGCCTTCTTGCTGAAAGACTTGAAGAGTACAGAAACGACGAGGATAACATCCGCAACGCTCTTCTTACTGCACAGCGTATGGCTGAGCAGATTCAGCGTGAAGCAAGAGAAAAGTCAGATGCAATGATTTCAGAAGCTCAGGCAAGAGCTGTTGCAGAAAATGCAAGAGTTGATGCACAGACAAACGAAATGCTTGCAGCTGCAACATATCAGGCTCAGTCAATCATTGCAGAAGCTAACAAGCAGGCTGCAAAGATTATCGACGATGCAACTCGCGATTCAAAGGAAGCTGCAATTTCTGCAAGAGACTGGATGATCAAGGAAGAAGCAGCTCTTGAGATGATGAAGATTGAAGTTACAAAGTTCAAAAAGCAGATTCTTGATTCATATGCTCAGCAGCTTGAGCTCATCGAAACTCTTCCCGAAATCGTCTATGCACAGATTGATGCCGAGAAGGAAGCTGAAGAAGAGGTTGCAGTTGTTGGGGAAGAACCTGCAGTTGAAGCTCCCGAAGAGGTAATCGAAGCTCCTGTTGAAGAACCTGTGGCTGAAGAAACTGTTCCTGTTGAAGAAGTTGCTGCAGTAGCTGCTTTTGAACAGTATGAAGAAGAGGTTTTGGTTGACGAGATTCCTGCTGAAGAGGAAGATGCAGGTGTTGATGTTGATACATTGCAGCAGATGATTACAGAAACAGAAGACACAGACCTTGACGACGAGCGTTTCGCTTATGAAGAAGAGGATGAGGTTTTTGATGAAGTATCTGACGAAGAATTGGTTATCCCTGAAGTTGATGACGGCGCAAGCGCAGACCTTGATGAAATCGTCGGTTATTTCTCAGATAACAACCAGGGCGACGTAATGTTCACAAAGCCTGAAAACAATGAAAAATCAGGCGGATTCAGCCTTGACGTTGACAAGATTTCTTCTTATGATACAACAGCTGATGCAGAGTTTGAAGCAGATGAATTCGACGAAGAGTTTGACAACGATAACAACGGCGGCGACGACCTTGCTTCAAAATTCAAGAGCTTCTTCAAAAAATAATGGGAAGCATAATAAGTCTGATTTTTATAGCGGTTCTTACAGCCGCTGACCAGATTATAAAAATCTTTGTCGAACGTGATTTACAGCCTGTCGGTGAAAAGGCATTTATTGAAGGTTTCCTCGGTTGGCAGTATGTAAGGAATACGGGAGCTGCATTCGGCTCATTCAGCGATAATACCTTGCTTCTGACAATCTTCACGGCAGTTTTTCTTCTTGCGGGAATAATTGCACTGGTTGCAGGAAAAATCAAAAATAAGTTCTATAAGGTCTGTGCCGTAATGGTGATTGCAGGCGGTTTGGGAAATCTTATTGACCGAATTTTCCGCGGCTTCGTGATTGATTACATCGAGGTTCAGTTTATGGATTTTGCAGTGTTCAACTTTGCCGATATTCTTGTAACCTGCGGAGCTTTTATGATAATCGGCTATACTGTTTATGATATCATAAAAGAGAAGAAGGCTAAAAAAGCAGGTGAGGATAATGGATGAAATCGTAATCGTTGTACCTGAGGAATTTTCAGGACAGAGAATAGACAAAGCTTTATCCTCACTGACGGAATATACACGTTCACATATCCAGAAAATTCTTGATGACGGTGAGGTTACCGTTAATTCTAAGGTTGTTTCAAAGGGTTATAAGCTTTCAGCAGGGGATGAGGTATCTTTCGTACCTCCCGAGCCCGTCGAAATTGAAGCAAAGCCCGAAAACATTCCGCTTGACGTTGTGTATGAGGACGATGACCTTCTTGTTGTAAATAAGCCGAGAGGTATGGTTGTTCACCCTGCCGCAGGGAATTACAACGGAACGCTTGTCAATGCGCTTCTTTACCATTGCGGAGACAGCCTTTCGGGAATTAACGGAGTTATCCGACCGGGCATCGTCCACAGAATTGATAAAGATACAAGCGGCCTTCTGATAGTTGCAAAGAACGATTTTGCACACGAAAAGCTTGCCGCGCAGATTAAGGAGCATACCTTTAAAAGACAGTACCGTACGGTGGTTCACGGTAAGTTCAGAGAAATGAACGGAACTGTTGACGCGCCGATAGGAAGAAGTCCGAAGGACCGCAAAAAAATGTGCGTGACACAAAAGAATTCACGTTCAGCCGTCACTCATTACGAAGTGATTTCGCAGGGTGACAAATTTTCCTTTTTAAAAGTAACTCTTGAAACGGGACGTACTCACCAGATAAGAGTCCATATGTCACACATAGGTCACCCGGTTGCGGGGGACATGGTGTACGGCCCGAAGAACGGAGTTGTTTCGCTTAATGGTCAGTGCCTTCATGCAGGTTTGATTGGTTTCAATCATCCGCGCGACGGCAGATACATTGAGCTCGAGGCAGAATTGCCCGAATATTTCAAAGGCTTTTTAAAAAGTCAATCATTGGGTGACGAATAGTCAACCTGTTTATCTTAATTGGAGGTGTTATTTTGGACGCAGCAACAAAAAAACAGTTACAGATTAAAGCATGCAACGTTCGCATGGGTGTAATTGAAGGCGTTTTCAATGCAAAATCAGGTCATCCGGGTGGATCATTATCAATAGCAGATGTTCTTACCTATCTCTATTTTGAACACATCAACGTTGACCCGAAAAATCCGAAGGATGAGAACAGAGACCGTTTTGTTCTTTCAAAGGGACACACAGCTCCCGCACTTTACGCAGTTCTTGCTCATAAGGGCTTCTTCCCTGTTTCTGAGCTCAAGAATCTCCGTAAGCCGGGCTCAATGCTTCAGGGTCACCCGAGCATGAAGCTCACACCGGGCGTTGATATGAGCACAGGCTCACTCGGTCAGGGTATTTCAACTGCTGTGGGTATGGCTCTCGGCGGAAAGATCGACGGCAAGGATTACAGAGTTTATACAGTTCTCGGCGACGGCGAAATTCAGGAAGGTCAGGTTTGGGAGGCTGCAATGTTTGCTTCTGCAAAGGGTCTTGACAATCTCTGCGCCGTAATCGATAACAACAATCTTCAGATTGACGGTTCAGTTGCTGAGGTTAACTCACCGTATCCTATTCCTGAAAAATTCCGTGCATTCGGCTGGAATGTAATCGAAATTTACGGTCACTCATTTGATGAAATTGATGCAGCATTCAGAGCAGCAGCAGAAACAAAGGGCAAGCCGACAGCTATTATCGTAAAGACAGTAAAGGGTTGCGGAGTTTCATTTATGGAAGATCAGTGCTCATGGCACGGTACAGCTCCAAACGCTGAACAGTACGAGCAGGCAATGGCTGAACTTCAGGCAAAACTTGCAGAATTGGAGGCTTAAATTATGGCAGATGTAATTAAAACCGCAACCAGAGATGCTTACGGCCAGGCTTTGGTTGAATTGGGCGAAAAAGATAAAAGTCTTATCGTTATGGACGCCGACCTCGCAGCAGCAACAAAGACAGGTGCTTTCAAAAAAGCTTTCCCTGAAAGATTCTACGATGCAGGTATCGCTGAAGCAAACCTTGTCGGCGTAGCAGCAGGTCTTGCAACAACAGGTCATACAGTATTCGCAAGCTCATTTGCAATGTTCCTTGCAGGACGTGCTTTTGAGCAGGTACGTAACACAATCGGCTATCCTCACCTTAATGTTAAGCTCGGCGCAACACACGCAGGTATCTCAGTTGGTGAAGACGGTGCAAGCCATCAGTGCTGTGAAGACATCGCACTTATGAGAACAATTCCGGGTATGGTTATCATCAACCCTGCAGACGACGTTGAAGCTCGTGCGGCTGTTCTTGCTGCAGCAGAGTACGAAGGCCCCGTTTACCTTCGCTTCGGCAGACTCGCAGTGCCAAGATTTAACGATCCTGACAATTATAATTTCGAGATCGGCAAGGGTATCGAAATGGCAGACGGCAACGATGTTACAATCATCGCAACAGGCCTTATGGTGAATGAAGCTATGATTGCAAAGGATATGCTCAAGGAAGAGGGTATCTCCGCAAGAGTTATCAATATCCACACAATCAAGCCTATCGATAAGGATATTATCCTCAAGGCTGCTAAGGAAACAGGTGCACTCGTTACTGCAGAAGAGCATAACGTTATCGGTGGTCTCGGCTCAGCTGTTGCAGAAGTTGTATGTGAAGAGTATCCCGTACCCGTTGTTAAGGTCGGTGTTGAGGATAAGTTCGGTGCATCAGGTCCTGCAGTTGAGATGCTTAAGATTTACGGTCTTTGCGCTTCAAATATTGTTGAGAAGGCAAAGAAAGCAATTTCAATGAAATAAGCTTTTACTATCTGACTGTTCCGCTTTTTGCGGAGCAGTCAGGTTGAAAAAATATCCGTTCGTTTTATTCAACCTGAGGTGTAGATAAAATGAAAAACAAAGAAGAACTTAATATTTACAATAACGAATATAACGATGATGCTCGGGCTGTGGATGAGTCTGAGCTTTTGCCAATTTATGACACTATGAATTTTTCGGGCGATATACAGCCCGTCGAGGACGTTTCAGTTCCTGATTATGATATTTCGGAATATTCTGACGACAGGACTGATGGTCAGAAAACTGATTTAAAAAAGAAAAAAATACCGTTTTTACCGGTTTTGAATAAAAAAATAAAATTAAACAAGAAGCTTAAAAAGCTGATTGTTGCCGCACTCAGTATTGTGATAGTTGTATCGGTTATTGCAGGTGCTGTCGCAATTGCGATAAGAAGCGGTACAAACACTTCACCAGTACAGTCTGTCTATATGGCGGACGGAAAAAATGAGCTGGGGCTTGAAAATTCAAAGGTTTATTCCTTGCCCGAAGCTGAAGAAATAAAGCTTTCGAAAGACGGAATGATGCTTTATTACAGCACAAATACTGCATCAAAAACAGGAAAGTTTGATATAAAGGTTGTAAATATAAGCAAAAAAGATTCTCTTAGCAAAGAGGGCTCTTATGTCGACCGCGGTGTTGACGAGGGTTGGAAAATCAATTCTGACGGAAGCTTTCTTTGTTACAGCAAGACCGAAGAGGGCTTAAAAAACTATTATATTTATGATGCTGATAAAGGAACAACAGAGCTTGTTTCAACTAATGTTGAGGAGGTTTTTCTTCCTCAGAAAGGTGATGTTGTTTATTTCACACGACGTATCAGCTCTGTTTATTCGCTTCACAGAAAACGTGTCGGTGAAGATTCACAGAATGTCGCAAGTAAAATAAGTCACGTTTCGTTCTATGATTCAGAGGATGGGTTTGAAGTTCTTTATACTGCAGAAACAGGAAAAGGAACGGAAATTGATATTTTCAGCGTTAAAAATTTTGAAATGCCGACAACAGTCTGTGAGGATGTCAGCGAGGTTTATATCAACGACTATTCGGTCAACGGTAACCTCTATTACTTTAAAAAGAACACCTCTTCAATTGATTGGAGAGATTTTGTAAACGATCCTTATTACGAGAAGGATGCAACCCTTGAACGCCCGTCGGAAGGCGATTATATGAAGAATGTAGGTTTCATTTTTGATCGCTATGTTGTTGATTATAACGCTTACAATGCAGCTAAAAAGGTTTATGATGCAAAGCTCCTCAGAGACAGCATAAGAGAGGAGCTTGACAGTATTGATCTTGGGCTTGCGGTGGATAAGACTTATTCGTGCTTTGTTTATAACGGAAAGTCAAAGGAACTTGCTTCGGGAATTTTGCTTGACAGTATTCTCTGCTATTCAACAGAGGGTATGCCGAGGATTCTTTATGCAAAGTCAGTCCTTGAGGTTGAAGAGCAAATCGAAATGGATGAGCTTGTCAAACTGACGAAGGAAGAAAATGCAACTGCAGCGGCTGATTATGTTGTTGATGTTGTAGGCGGTACAGATGAGCTTTCGGATGAATCAATCTATGCCTGGTACGATTCTTCAAAGGTCACTGAGCTTGAATTTGAAAAATACAATCTCAGCAGGGCGAAGTTTGTATTCGGTTCGAAGGATTATGTTTTTGCCGTGTCAGGCGGAAAGCTTTACTATAACGAAATTACGCAAAAAGAAGTCCTTAATGCCGAACTTGTGGACAGCGATGTTTCGGGTTTTGAGTACAAGAACGGATATGTTTATTACACAAAGCAAGATGAAACTGGAAACACTTCGCTTTACAGATATTCGGTAAACGGAGAAATACAGCATCTCGCAGATAATCTTTACGATTATTTTGTCATAGAGGATGATTATGTGCTTATTCTGTCAAATCAGCACGACGGCACAGAACTTATGAGTATCGCTGTTTTTGAAAAAGGTAAGTATACTGAAATAGATAAAAATGTCAGCTTAAATAATTTTGTATATAACGGAAAAAACATTGCTTATATCAAGAATGTAGGCGCTTATGACACTTACAGTTCGGGCGATATGTACACTTATTCACCTGAAAACGGTGTTCAGCAGACACAAAGTGATGTTACTGCGATTTATTACGTTAACAAATCATAAAGGAGGTTTTGCTTTGAAGGAAGATGTTTTGTTTAAAAAGACTCCGTTCGGTGGGTTTGACCGTGTTGAAGTAATCAGCTATATTCATCAGCTTAAAAGTACTCAGCAGAAATATAAGGTTCTTCTTGATGAAAAAGAAAAGTCAAATGCAAAACTTACCCGTGATCTTGAGGACAGGGAAATTCAGGTCGAACAGTTGCGTAAGGATATAAAAGAAAATGAAAAAGCTGTTTCTGAGTTGCAGGCACAGCTTGCGAAGCTCCGCGATGAAAACGAGCAGCTTAAAAATATGTCTGCGGAAGCACATGACGGTTCGGAATTTGTTCCCGAAACAGTGAAAATGTGTGACGAACTCGTTGAAACAGCATCCGAAACGGCAAAGAAACTGGTCGGTGCCGCAGAGGATAAGCTCAACGATGCACAGAAACGAATCAATAAAGTAATCGAAAAGCTTGAAAACAACGATAAAACGAAGCCTGAAGATGCAAAGAAACTGCTCAAAAAGCTTCTTAAGGAGTTAAAATAATGGCAGAAATTTTTCTTGATACAGCTGAGCTGAAAGAGAAGGCGGCAACACTTCAAGCCGGTGACAGAGTCCTTCTTTCAGGTATGGTGTATACATCACGCGATGCCGCCCACAAAAGACTGATGAGCCTTATTGAATCGGGCGATGAGCTTCCGTTTGAGCTTGATGGCGGATGCATTTATTATGCCGGACCGACTCCTGCCCCCGAAGGTATGGCAATCGGTTCCTGCGGACCGACAACATCGGGCAGAATGGACCCGTATGCGCCGACTTTGCTTGACAGAGGTTTGTCGGCAATGATAGGCAAGGGTGAACGCGACAAGGCTGTTTGTGATGCAATCTGCCGCAACGGTGCAGTTTACCTTTGTGCAATCGGCGGTGCAGGCGCACTTGCGGCAAAATGTGTTGAAAAATGTGAGGAAATTGCATTTTTTGACCTTGGTTGTGAATCAGTAAAACGCATTAAAATAAAAAACTTCCCGCTGATAGTCGGAATCGACTGCCGTGGCGGTACAATATTCAAAGTGTAAAACAACGGAGGTAAAAGCTAATGAAAGGTATTATTCTTGCCGGTGGTTCCGGCACAAGACTTTATCCGTTAACAATGGTAACCAGTAAACAGCTTCTTCCGGTTTATGATAAACCGATGATTTATTATCCTCTGTCAACGCTTATGCTTGCAGGAATCAGGGAGATTCTTATTATATCAACTCCCGATGATACACCGAAATTCAAAACGCTTCTCGGCGACGGAGCACAGTTCGGACTCAAGCTTTCCTATGCTGTGCAGGAAAGCCCTGACGGTCTTGCCCAGGCTTTCATCATCGGCGAAGAATTCATCGGCAAGGACAGCGTTGCCATGGTTCTCGGCGATAACATATTCTACGGCAGCGGCCTTGGCCATATGCTCAGACAGGCTGCAAAAAATAAGAACAGAGCGACAATTTTCGGATACTACGTTGACAATCCTGAACAGTTCGGTGTTGTTGAGTTTGATAAGGAAGGCAAGCCTGTTTCCATCGTGGAAAAGCCTGCAGAGCCTAAGTCGAACTATGCTGTTACGGGACTTTATTTCTATGATAATAAGGTTGTTGAATACGCAAAAAACCTCAAGCCTTCAGCAAGAGGCGAGCTTGAAATCACTGACATAAATCAGATCTATCTTGATAACGGAGCACTTGATATCAAGCTTATGGGACGCGGCTTTGCATGGCTTGATACAGGTACTGTTGATGCACTTACTGACGCCTGCAATTTCATTAAAACTGTTGAAAAACTTCAGGGTATCAAAATTTCAGCACCCGAAGAAATTGCATATAATATGCGTTGGATTTCAAAGAAAGCTCTTCTCGAATCAGCAAAGAAGTATGGCAAATCCGCTTACGGTCAGCACCTTCTTAAGGTTGCTGAGGGTAAGATCATGTATTCAGAATCGGGCGAACGTCCGAGATGGGGCAAAGAGAACCCTACTAACGTTTAAGAGGTAAATCTATGAAAGCAATCAATACAAAGGTTGACGGTGCGGTAATTATTGAACCCGATGTTTTCGGCGACAACAGAGGTTGGTTTATGGAGTCTTACTCCAAAAGGAAGCTTGCCGAAGTTGGTATAGATATTGATTTCGTGCAGGATAACCGTTCTTTTTCAGCTGAAAAAGGTACGTTAAGAGGACTTCACTGTCAGCTGAACCCTACTGCACAGACTAAACTCATTACCTGCATCAGAGGAAAAATTCTCGACGTTGCAGTAGACATAAGAAAAGGCTCACCTACATATATGCAGTGGGAGTCAGTTGAACTTTCAGGCGAAAATAAGAAGTCTTTCCTTATCCCGAAAGGATGCCTTCACGGATTCGTCACTCTGACGGATGATGTCGAAGTAATGTATAAGGTCGATGAATTCTATTCACCTGCAGATGACAGAAGTGTCAGGTTTGATGACCCTGCACTCGGGGTTGAATGGGGAATTGAAAATCCGATTCTTTCGCAGAAGGATATGAATGCACCGCTTCTTAAGGACAGCGATGTTGATTTTACATATTGATTTCAGGAGTATTTTATGAAAGTACTTGTAACAGGCGTAAACGGTCAGTTAGGCTATGATGTTGTTAAAGAGTTGATTTCCCGAAACATCGAGTGTAAGGGCGTTGATATTGAAGATTTTGACATCACAGACAGAACTGCGACATCAGAATATTTAAAGGCGTATAATCCGGATGTTGTTGTGCATTGTGCCGCATACACGGCTGTGGACAGGGCAGAGGATGACGAAGAAACCTGTTATAAGGTAAATGTAATCGGAAGTGAAAATCTCGCAATAGCCTGCAAAGAGATTGGTGCGAAGATGCTTTATGTAAGCACGGATTATGTTTACGGCGGAAAATGTGATGCTCCGTTTGAAACAACAGATGAAACAGATCCTAAGAGTGTGTACGGCAGAACAAAGCTTGAGGGTGAATATGCTGTCAGAAAACATCTGGACAAGTATTTCATAGTGCGAACTTCGTGGGTCTTCGGCATCAACGGAAACAATTTCGTCAAAACAATGCTTCGCCTCGGTGCGGAGCGTGATGTGCTGACAGTTGTTGATGACCAGATCGGATCTCCGACGTATACTCCTGATCTTGCACGCCTTATCTGCGATCTTATCGTTACAAATAAGTACGGTATATATCACGGAACAAACGAAAACTATTGTTCCTGGGCTGAGTTTGCCGCGGAAATTATGAGGCTCGGCGAAAGAAAGTGTGAGATAAAGCCGATACCGTCGAGTGAGTACCCTGCAAAGGCAGAAAGACCTTTGAATTCAAGACTTTCTAAAGTATGTCTTGACCGGGCAGGAATAGAGCGTTTGCCGACCTGGCAGAATGCTCTTGAGAGATATTTCAAAGAACTTGAAAACACAGCAAAAACGGAGACAGTATAATGAAAGTATCACTTGTTGTTCCTTGTTACAACGAAGAAGATGTAATTTATGAATTTTATAAGGAAACCAAAAGAGTTTTTGAAGATAAAGTAGAAAGCTATGAATTTGTTTTCGTCAATGACGGAAGCAAGGACAAAACATTTGAAATCCTTAAGGCTATTCACAAGGTTTCGGATAATGTCAAAGTCATAAGCTTTTCAAGAAATTTCGGAAAAGAAGCTGCAATTTATGCGGGTCTTTGCAAAGCGGTGGGTGATTATACCTGTGTTATCGATGCGGATCTTCAGCAACGTCCCGAGGTTGTGCTTGAGATGATGAATATTCTTGACGGTGATTCTTCGGTGGATTGTGTTGCTGCATATCAGGCTGAAAGAAAAGAAGGCAAAGGAGTTTCTTTTCTGAAAAAAGGCTTTTACAAGCTGATGAATTTTATCAGCGAAGTTGAATTCTATCCCGGTGCAAGTGATTTCAGGTTAATGCGCCGCAAGATGGTTGATGAAGTTGTAAAGCTTACGGAATACCACCGTTTTTCAAAAGGCTTGTTTTCTTTCGTTGGCTTTAATACAAAATACATTCCCTACGAAGTGCAACAAAGAGCTGCAGGTGAATCTAAGTGGTCAATTACAAAACTTTTTATTTATGCTGTTGAGGGTATTGTCGGATATACAACCGCACCGCTTAAACTGTCAACTTTTGCAGGTTTCGGAATGATTGCTACAGCGTTTCTTTACCTCGTGATAGCTCTGATTATCGGTGCTGTCAATGCTGATTTTTCAGAAAATATTGCAGTAATCACTTTACTTTTGCTTGTCGGCGGTGTGCAGCTTGTATTCCTCGGCGTTATCGGCGAATATCTTGCACGAGCATATATGCAGGGTAAAAACAGACCAATTTATATAACAAAAGAATTTCTTACCTACGAAGAAGAAAAAGAGGATAAATGATTTACTATGGATATAAAACATATTTTTAAAACGGTAATAAAGTTATTTACCGATTCAAACTATCGCTTTTCAATTCTTGCAGGTAAGGGTTTTTATGATAATATGTCTGACGAGGAATATCTAAAATTACTCTATAAGGCGAAAGTCGGTAAGGAACTTAATCTTGAAAACCCACAGACGTTTACGGAAAAATTAAACTGGCTGAAAATATATGACCGGAATCCCCAATACACAATGTTGGCAGATAAGTATCAGGTCAGGAAGTGGGTTGCCGAAACAATCGGTGAAGAGTATCTGGTTCCGTTGCTCGGAGTTTTTGATAGTGCCGATGAAATCAAATTTGATTTGTTACCCCAAAAATTTGCATTGAAATGTACCCACAACTCGGGTGAGGGTATGTGCTTGTGCAGGGATAAAAGTCAATTAGACAGAGATAACGTCGTCAAACGACTCAATAGTGCACTTAAAAAGAATTATTATCCGGCAAGCAGAGAGTGGGCTTACAAAAATATTGTTCCCAGAATTATTTGTGAAGAAATGCTTGAGTGTGAACAAATTGATGAGTTGCTTTACACGATTGTAAACTACAAATTTTATTGCTTCGACGGCGAACCTAAGTTTTTATATGTGGCTATTGATAATACAGATGATGGAAAGAAGAACGGCACCAAGCTTAATATACTTGATTTGAATTGGGAAAAAACTCCTTTTTACAGAACAGATCATGCTCCGATTAGTGATGAAATTAAAAAGCCGACAGATTTTGATACAATGATTGATATAAGCAGAAAATTGGCGGCGGGTTTCCCTTTTGCAAGAGTAGATTTATATTACGTCAATGATAAGATTTATTTTTCAGAAATGACTTTTTGTCCCGGTGCCGGAATTGCTCCTTTTTTTCCGCCGGAATGGGAAAGGAAAATCGGTGATTGGATTACCCTGCCGGATAAGCAACAGTACAATTGACAGACAGGACATCTGTACTTGAGCACAAAAATAAATAACTTAGCAGGCTGGTTAAAACTGCTTAATTTTTATAGGAGGCAGATATGAACAAAGTAAGATTTACGGTCAATGTGCCTGTTTATAATACGGAGAAATATCTTCGCGAATGTATTGATTCAATATTAAACCAGACTTTTACCGATTTTGAAGTTAATCTCGTCAATGACGGCTCAAAGGATTCTTCGGGAGCTATCTGTGATGAGTATGCGGCGAAAGACAGCCGCATACGTGTGTTTCACAATGAAAACCAAGGCTCATTTGCGACGAGAGTTTTTTCTGTAAATAATGCAAACGGAGAGTTTTGCACTTTCTGTGATTCGGACGATTTCTACGACAGTAACTATCTTGAAAGGGTAAATGCGTTGTTGGAAGAGGAAAACTGTGATGTGCTCCTTTTCTATCAGGATGCGCTCGTAGACGGAATCCGAAAACCATCAACACCTTATTGGAAAGAAAAGAAGACTTTCGAATGCGAGAAAAAGAAAGCTTTTTATACCGCGATGATGACAGGCTCTGTGTTCAATACGCTCAATATCAAGGTTATCAAAACTGAACTTCTGCAGAACGACACCCTTGATGCTGCGAAATATTCGTTTGTCAAAAATGCTGATGATTTATTACAATCACTTTATCCGATTTTTAATGCAGAAAAGATAGTCTTTGTACCTGAATGTTATTATAATTACAGAATTAATCCCGAAAGCCTTACACATAAAATTGACCCGAATATTTATAATAGTATCTTTGCAGTATGGTCAGTTATCTGGGAGAACTACCTTGACGGTACAGACATCCTCGGTGAAAATACAAAAAGAGTTTTTGCAATGCGTTCAGCAAGGTCCGCAATGAATATAGTAAAACTTATTGCTCAGCATGAAACGCTTTCGGATGAGGATAAAATTGAAACTTTCCACAAGATTCATGAGCACGAATTTTATAAGAATTTCATCGAGCCGAATTTAGTCAAATCTGAACTTGAAAAGAAATGGCAGTTCGTTTATGAGCTGTTTTCACGTCACAGCTACAAAATGCTTCTTTCGACTGTCAGAATGTTCAGCAGAATTAAAAGATAAGAGTTTTAAAGAGATAGGTATCACAAAACCTGTCTCTTTTTTAATAAAAGACGGATAAACTATTGATTTAAAGCTGAAATATGTTAATATGAATAAAAAAGCAACGGTAGGTGGCAGTATGAAAGCGAAAATAACACTTGCAAAAGAATTCAGAATCGGCGACATTGATAAACGTATCTACGGCTCATTCATCGAACATCTCGGAAGAGCTGTTTACGGCGGAATATATGAACCCGGTCATCCGACTGCAGATGAAAACGGTTTGCGCAGGGATGTAATCGACCTCGTCAAAAAGCTTAATGTACCCGTTGTCCGTTATCCCGGCGGAAACTTTGTTTCAGGTTATAACTGGGAAGACGGCGTAGGCCCTGTTGAAAAAAGACCGACAAGACTTGACCTTGCGTGGGGTACGACCGAGCCGAATAAATTCGGAACAAATGAATTCCTCGACTGGTGTAAAAAAGCCGATACTGAGTGTATGATGGCAGTTAACCTCGGTACAAGAGGTCCCGATGAAGCTCGCAACCTTGTAGAGTACTGTAATCATCCGTCAGGAACATACTGGTCAGATTTAAGACGCTATCACGGTGTTGAAAATCCGCACAACATCAAGCTCTGGTGTCTCGGCAATGAAATGGACGGTCCTTGGCAGATGGGTGCAAAAACTGCAGTTGAATACGGCAGAACGGCACTTGAGGCTTCAAAGCTTATGAAGTGGACGTCACCCGGCATTGAAACTGTTCTCTGTGGTTCTTCAAGCAGAAATATGTCCACTTTCGGCAAATGGGAAGCGGAGTCCCTTGAAATCGCATACGACAGCATCGACTACGTTTCACTTCATCAGTATTACGGCAACCACAATGATGATGCAATGGATTTCCTTGCACTTACAATGGAGCTTGAAGACTTTATTTATTCAATTATCTGCACCTGCGACTATATAAAGGCAAGAAAGCGTTCAAAGAAAACAATTAATCTTTCTTTCGACGAATGGAATGTATGGTATCATTCAAACAATGCGAAATTCGAGAAGTGGAGCGTTGCACCGAAGCTTCTTGAGGATATCTATAACTTTGAGGATGCTCTTCTTGTCGGCTCAATGCTTATAACTCTTCTTCGTCACTGTGACAGAGTGAAGATTGCCTGCCTTGCACAGTTGGTCAATGTAATTGCACCTATCTTTACACAGACGGGCGGCGGTGTGTTTGAACAGCCGACGTATTTCCCGTTTATGCATCTTTCGAATTTCGGCAGAGGTGCGGCACTTCTTCCGCTTGTTGATTCGCCGAAGTACGACAGCAAGAACTTTACTGATGTGCCGTATCTTGAAACAATTGCAACTTATGACGAAGAACACGACGAAATGGCAATTTTCTGCGTGAACAAGAGTCAGGAAGAAAGTATGATTCTTGATGTCAACCTTATGGATTTCGAAGGCTATACGCCCTGCGAGTTCATTTCAATGGACGGCTACGATAGAAAAGACGAAAATACATTTGGCGCAATAAAAGTTAAACCGCACAACAATCCTGTACCCGAGCTTGACGGCAAGCTTCTTCAGGTTGAGCTCAAGCCGTTCAGCTGGAATGTTATCAGATTGAAGAAATAAGGATAACGACAACAATCCGAGGTGATACGATGCCGTATTTATTTGTTCATTTTAAAGAAAAAATAACTCCCGACGGCGAGCAGGTTTATTTCGGCATAAGCCGTGACGGAATGAATTGGGAAAAGGTCAATGACGGTAACCCGATTCTGACAAGCACAAAGAGTGAAAAAGGCTGCCGTGATATCGAAATAGTAAGGCTTCATACAGGTGGTTTTGTGATAATCACAACCGATCTCTGTATCGCTTACCGTATGGACGAAAACTACAATGTCGATTGGAAGAAGGTTAATTCCTCGGGAAGTAAGCGTCTTTGTATGTGGCGTACGGATGATCTTGTGAATTTCTCGGAGCAGGAATTCATTTATTTCGGCAGGGATGATTTCGGCTGCCTCTGGGCACCCGAGGTTTTCTTTGACAAGGAAAATGAGGAGTATCTCATCCATTGGGGCTCAACCGTCAAAGAGGATAGTTTTACCCATATGTCGATTTATTGCAGTACTACAAAGGATTTTAAAACATTCACCGAGCCGAAGCTCTATTTTACAAAGAAAAACGAAATCCTCGATTCGCACATCACAAAGGTAGGGGATACATACCACTTGTTTTATAAGAATTCGTCCGATCCGCCGATGAATATGCACGCTACGTCAAAGAATCTTTACGGTCCTTTTGACCACGACGAAGCCTTTGAAGAGTACATGGACAAAGAAATTCCGAATCCGGGTTCATATGAAGGCCCGACAACATACACTCTTCCTGACGGCAGATGGTGCCTTATGCTCGATTTCTTCGGCTGTGAAAAGGAAAAAATGGGTTATGTGCCGTTTGTTTCCGCTAAGCCGGGCGATGCAAATTTCACTCGTGCAACAGAAGGCTTTTCTTTCCCTTACGGATTCAAACACGGCAAGGTAATTGAAATCACGGATGAGGAATACGAAAGATTGAAGGATCTTTGATAAAGGGAGAAATGAAAATGAATAAAACAATTAAACCGTTCAGTTTGATAAGCGTGTTTGGAATTGCAGTATGTCTGCTTTTTCCCGTCATAACACTTGTTCTGCTTGTGTACGGAATTATCAACGGCTTTTCAGAGAGTAGTATCTATGGTATACCTCTTGGGCTTGTGCTGAGTGTGTTTGTGGCAAAACCGATAGTGCAGGAATTGGTTTCAATAAAAATTACACTTAAAGATAACGGTATGGAAATACGTTATTTTGAAAATTTAAAAACCTTTAACCGTGAAAACAAATTAAAATTTCCGAAATACAAAACCGTTGAGTTTAAGTATGCAGAAATAACTGAATACGGCGTGTTCAATATAACGGAGTTAAGAAAGGGCGGTCAGGACGAGCAGCACAGAAGAATTTTTACGTTCAGCTCCGGCGGAGTACCGATTCCTATTATTATGCCGAAAAAATTTGACGATGTGCGTGATCTGGTGGTGTTCAACGATTGCAACGGTAACAGCGTTGTTCTTGATGCCAAGCATTTCAGCAAAAAGCAGATTTTTGAAATTTTCGATACTGTAGAAAAAGGTTCAGGTAAATCACCGCTTAAAAACTCAGGCTATGGTGAACTCCCGAAAGGTATCGGAATTGTTATGCTGGTCGGTGCACTTTGTGTTGGAGCTGTGATAGGATTAAGTTTGCCGAAATTGGATGCATTTCTTGTGCCTTCTCACGGAGTCGGTTATTCTTCACCGCTGCAAATACTGTATACGCTTGGTCCGATATTTGCAAGTTTAGGTGTAGGAGGTCTTTTGATGTGCAGACTTCAAAAAGAAGAACCACAGACAATCACACCTGACGGTGCAAAAAAACTTTTTGCAGGTGTAACTGTTGTAGGCCTTGTTGCAACAATAGTAGGTTTTGTATTATCGGTATTGATTAAATAACATAACTTAAATTTTGAAGCCTTCCCCTAAAAGAGGAAGGCTTCAAAATTTACGCAAATTAAAGGCTTTTCTGAAAAGTGAGTTTTTACTTGATTTAATAGCTGTGTGTAAACGAATTCTGCAAACCCGAATTTATCGGGATGTTTAAAATCTTATTGTAGGGTGTGACGCTTTGCGACACACCGTGAATTTTGTAGGATAACGGCACGTCGCTCTCCGTCGTGCCCTACTAAACAGATTCAGGCGTGTCTGTAGGGGACGACGTCCTCGACGTCCCGTTGAACCACGCAGAATTTCGGGACGGGAAACCCGTCCCCTAAAAAAACGCTTTTAATCGTGCGTTATAAATTAGCGTCGCAGACCCTCAAATATTCGATATTATCTCTTATCTGTAAAGGTAAAAACCTTTGCTCAACAAACCCTAATTTGTTGTTATCTTGTTCGGAATGTATTTCCACAGAAGAATTCTGAAGTTCTTTTTATACGAACTATAAATTTTGTTTATTTAATAATAATCTATTGCATTTTGAAATTTATACTGTTATTATATACTGCGGAATAAGCAAATAGGAGGGCTTTTATGAAAAAGGCACTTGCAATTTTAATGAGCTTGATTTTTGTTTTGTTGGGAACAGTTTTTGCGGCACCGTCAACGTTTGCAACACCCGACGGCGCAAATATCCCTGTTATCCATATTATGGGTACAGGTCAGGAAATCTTCCGTAAGGATGAAAACGGAAATGAGAAGAAGGTTTTCCCGATTGAAATTCCTGACGGCTACATCGAAGAAAAGGCAGAGGTTTTTCTTCCTGTTTTTGCAAAGGCTTTCTTTACGCAGGAATGGGATGAGTTCTGCGATGTTCTTTATGAATGCGTTTCTCCGATTCTCAGTGGTTTTGCGCTCAATCCCGACGGTGAAACAGGTGGCGAAACTTACATAAAGTGGGGATGGACACGTGAATCGTTAAGAGATCAGAAAAACCAGAACGGACAGTACGGCGTAACAAGCTACTTCTTCTGTCACGACTGGCGTCTTTCTCCGTATGATATTGCAGAAACTCTTCATCAGTATATAGAGGACGTTCTTTACGTTACAGGCGCTGAAAAGGTTGCTCTTTACGGCAGATGCTTCGGTTCGAATATTATTGCCGCTTATATGGAAAAGTATGACGGTGAGCACGTAAGCGATGTTATCCATTACTGCAGTGCGTTTTACGGTGCTTCTCAGGTAAGTAAGCTCTTTACGGGCGAGATGTTCATTCATCCGGACGGACTTGAAAGATACGTCTATGACGTTGACCTTGAGGTTGAAACCTACATTATGGACCTCATCAGATCTTGTGTAACACTTATGAATAAAACTTACGGCCTTGATATTGTAAGCTGGGCAGTTGAAAATGTTATGAAAGATATTTATCTTGACATTTTCCCGAGAATCCTTATTGAAAGCTATGGTTCAACTCCGGGCTATTGGAGTATGGTAAATATTGACGATTTTGACAAGGCGATGGAAACCGTTTTCTACGGTGCAGATCTTGAAAAGTACGCAGGTCTTATCGAGAAAATTGAAAACTACCGCACTAACGTTCAGCTCACATTCCCCGAAACAGTTGCAAGACATGCCGAAATGGGTATTGAAACATCAAATATAGTTAAGTACGGTCTTCAGAGCGTACCTCTTACAAAGAGTGCAGACGACCTTTCCGATGCGACTGTAACGGTATTTGAAAGCGGCTTCGGTGTAACAGCATCGCTTACTGAAGAAACTCTTTCAGATGAATATATCAACACTGCAATTGCAAACGGCAAGGGCAAGTATATATCGCCCGATAAGCAGATTGATGCTTCAACATGCCTTATGCCTGACAGAACATGGTTCATCAAAGACCTTACGCATAAAGTGTTCCCGTCCTGTGTAAACGGACTTGTCAGTGATATCATAAATAACGAGGGCTTTACGGTGGATGACAACCCCGAATATCCGCAGTATCTTGTTTATGATAAAGAAAACAATGCACTTCATCCGATGACAGAGGAAAATATGAACACAACAGAAAGATGGAACGTGACTTTCTTTGAAGCTCTTGTGTCTTTCTTCAAAAACCTTTTCAAGGTTATCGAAATGGCTTCAGCAAAATAAGTTAAGTGTTTATAATCAACGAACACCTCACAGAATTTCTGTGAGGTGTTTTTTAGTTTGACGGCAGGATAAAACCCTGCCCTGCGTTTTTATGTTTGCGATAATATGTAGGGAATGCATTTATGCATTCCGCAAAAGAGTTCAACAAATTCGGGTTTGTCGGGGTTCTTTGATTTCGCACAATCTATTTCTGTGTGCGTAGGGACAGACCTCCCGGACTGTCCGTAGATTCTGCTGCATATCGGACGGTCGAGGACGTCGTCCCCTACGCAGATACCTGAATCTTGTTCGTAGGGGCGCGCATTGCGCGTCCGTTAAATTAAGCAGAATTTCCGCGGACGACCGATGGTCGCCCCTACGATGTTAATTGAACATTTTGCTCTACAAACCCGAATTTATCGAACAATTAAACAACAAAACCGCACATCCGGATTAACCGAAGGTGCGGTTCGTTATATTCTGCCGATTATAATACAATATCTGCAACGATAGGGTAGTGGTCGGAAGGATACATGCCCTCAACGGTGTTTCTTATAATTTTATATGTGTCAACCTTCATTCCTTTTGTTGTGAAGATGAAATCGATCGCGCCGTCTTCGTGTTCCTCAATTGTTCCGTATTTGTGGAAGGTGATGCCTGTATCGGATTTTTCAGCAAGAAGCTTTGTGTCGTCCATCGAAGCGGTCATAACGGAATATGCCTCGGCTGTTTCATATGTATTGAAGTCACCCGTGCAGATAACCTTTGTGTTTTTTTCAAGCTCGCTGATTTTAGTAAGAAGCACTTTAGACTGTTCAACTCTTGTGCTTTCAAGGACGTGGTCGAGGTGAGTGTTGATATGTGTGAATTTCTCTCCCGTTTCCTTGTTTTCAAGAACTGCCCAGGTAGCAATTCTGTTATGCTTTGAGTCAAAACTTTTTGTATACTTCTTTTCAGGTGTTTCGGAAAGCCAGATTGTACCGCTGTCGATAAGATTATATTTATCCTTGCGGTAATAAACTGCACTGTATTCCGTAAACATTTCAATGTGGCTTCTTCCTTCGCCGACTCTTGCATACTTCTCGCTGAATTTCTTGTCAAGAATTTTTATCCATTTCGGAGTAGCTTCCTGTACGCCAAATGAATCGGGCGCGTATTGGTCAATAACTGCAACTGCAATCTGAGAACGGTTATGAATACTGCCTTCCTCGTCATCAACACAACGCAGGTTGAAAGACATTATTCTTGTTGCTTCATCACTTTTTTGGGGGATTGAGTCAATTTTTATCTCTCCAAAGTCAATTTCTGTCGATTTTTTGTACATAACTGTTCCTATACTGACAATAACTGCAATTGCGAGGATAATCGAAATTATCTTTCCTTTTGTTTTCATTGTCTTTGTCCTTTCTGTATATTGTATTGCTTAGTTGAAATATACAATATTTATTGGTTAGTTGTCAACTTGATGAGTAACATTTGAAAACAAAAAAATTATCTGTTTTGTGGATTTACTTTTCATTTATGCAATTTAAACATCATATATATTTATTGTTTGTTGATAATAACGAAAGTAAAAATACATATTTGCAATTCAACAAAAAAATGTTATATGTTGCACTCTTTTTATACGTTTTTTACGGTTTATACAGTTGACTTTTTAATTCAGATTTACTATAATTTAGGTGTCTATATATGTGTCGTAGTGCACATTTTGATGATTCTTTTTTAGGAGGAAGAAAAAATGGCTAAAAGCAAACGCATCCTTAGTGCTATCTTGTCCATCGCAATGATTCTTTCATTGGTTCCGATGGCTTCTTTCAGCGCATCAGCTGCTGAAGAAGTTGCGTTCAACACAGCCGCTGTTGACACAGGCGACGGTAAACTCGTTGTTCCTACCGTTACTCTTAAGTCAACAGAGGTTATCCGTGTTGCAGAAAACGCAGGTGGCGCAACATTCAGAAACGGTACAACAATCGTTCCGGCAACACCCTCAGGTTTGCCGCAGATTAACTCAGGTTATGTTTCACAGTATTATTGTGACGAGACTCCTGTAAGCCCTCAGATTGTATTTACAACTGACACAGAGCTTGCTGCAACTCCCACAATCTCCTGCGAAAATAACGCAAACGTTACCTTCTCTGCAGTTTCAAAGAGCGGTAACACATACACCTGGACAGTAACAGGCGGTACAGGCGTTACAGTCGGTCAGCTCAGATTTGTTGTTGACTATTCAAATTCTTACACTGATTCTCTTACAGGTAAGACTGTAACTAACTATTTTAAGGCTTTCACAACAAGCTATGTTGAGACAATCGCTCAGCCGGGCGCATTCTCAGCTTACCGTTCACGTACAGGTTCAGTCGGTCACGAAAACGTCAGATGTTCTTACATCGTTCGTATCCTCGGTGCTAACTCATACGGCGGATTCGCAGCTTACAATGACGAAGAAGATGCACAATCAGCACACGGCTACTACGACTTCATTGCTAACAACTGGGTAGACCTTGGTACAACTAACCAGGCTAAGGGCTACGGTACTATGATTTACGAAGTATCCAACGACAGCGGTGACGGTTCAAGAATGATCAACGCTAACGCTGACCATTGGAGACCGATGTCTACAACATACGTTGACCGCGGTCTCGGCACAAGCCTTTCTCTTCTCAACCTTCGTCTTACACAGTTTGAGCGTCAGGGTGACAGAAAAGACGGCTATACATACTATGCACGTTACAGCCGTATGAAGCTTCTTGAAGGCAATGTTTACGCACATACAGATGCTATCGAGAATAACTCATCTCGTCTTGAACTCGGTCTTTCTCAGGATCTTACATCAGACGTTCAGATCGGTAACTTCGCTTATACAAACGTACCTCTTAACGGTTCAACATACGGCAACTCATCAACTCTTGATGAGGCAACAGGTAACTACGTAACAGAGTACACACTCGTTTACTCAGGCGGTAGCCATTATTCAAAGGTTGACCGTGTTGCAAACGCTGATATCACAATGGGTATCCGTATCGAATCTTATGATAAGTCTGAGCTTCGCGGTTACATCAACGAACTCCTCGTTGACCATGACCCGACAACTAAGCTCGCAGCTACATCAGAAATCGGTATCTATCCGCAGGAAGGCTTCTATAAGGATAAGACAAAGTGGGATGCTTATAAGGCAGCTCTTCAGAATGCTCAGGGTATCCTTAACAAGCCCAACACAAACCAGAACGAAATCAATGCTGCTCTTAGCACTCTTGAAACAGCAGTTGACGGTCTTGAAGTTGCAGAAGCAGACTACAGCGTTGTTGAAATTGCTAAGACTGAAGCAGCTAAAAAGAATGCTCTTAACTATACAGAACCTTCTTGGGCACGCCTTCAGTCAGCTCTTGATGCAGCTGATGCAGCTCAGGGCTACAGCGTATTCTATCAGTCAGCAGTTGATAAGCTCGCTATGGATATCAACGCTGCTATCGAAGCTCTCGAATATGCAGAAGCAGACTGGTCACTTGTTGATACAGCAATCGAGAAGTATGAAAGCATGGATCCCAGCTTGTATACTCCGGAATCATGGACTAATCTCCGTAACGCTGTAAATACAGCTATGGAAGAGAAGGAAAAGGAGCCTCCGTATACAGTTGAAGATCAGGCTTATGTTGACTCACTTGCAAAGCATATTTCAGACGCTATCGATGCTCTTGAAGATGCACTTGCAGACTATACTGATTTCCTTGCTCAGGTAAAACGTTACGAAGAAGAAGTTCTTCCTGAAAAGGAAAGAATTGAAGCAGAACTTGCAGCAGCAGGTATCGATATCGCAGACTACGGCTATACAAGCATCTACGATGCAGCTAAGTGGCGTAGACTTCAGGCAGCACTCAACTTCGACCGTACCCTTACACATTGGTATCAGCAGGACGTTGACGATGCTACAGAAACTCTTAAGAGCGCAATCAACAATCTCTCGCTTGCAGATGCTTATTATGGAGATGTTACCTATTGGGTTGACGAAGCAGATGCTATCGACTCTTCATGGTACACAGAGGATTCATATCAGGCAGTTATGGATGCAGTTGATGCAGTTGTAGAAGGTAAGAAGATCAACGAGCAGATTACTGTTAACGGCTATGCAACTGCTATTGAAGAGGCTATCGAAAACCTCGAATATGAATATGCATATTACGGTGAAGTAGATAAGGCTATCGAAAGAGCAGAAGCAGTTGATCCTTCAATCTACACAGATGATTCTTACAATGCAATCTGGACAGTTGTTGATAATATCGACTGGAATCTCTATGCAAAGGATCAGCCTATCGTTGACGGTTACGTAACAGCTATCGACGATGCTATCGCAAATCTTGAAGAGCTTCCCGCTGACTATGATGCAGTTGAAGCTGCTAAGGACAGATGGGCTACATACACAGACACATCAATCTACACTAACGCATCAGTTGCAGCAGTTGTTAATGCAATCAATGCAGTAGATTATTCAAAGACAATAACTCAGCAGGCTGAGGTTGATGCAATGGCAGCAGCTATCAATACAGCTATTGACAACCTTCAGGAAAAGGGCGCTGACTATGCAGCTCTTAAGGATGCATTTGCAGCAGCTAAGGCTGAAATCACAAAGAATGCAAACTTCAAGGCAGCTAACGGTGTAGATTACTACACAGCAGAAACACTTGCAAACCTTCAGGCAGCTATTGATGCAGTTCCTGTTAACGCATCAGGCGCAATCATCGAAGACAAGAAGCTTTCAGAGCAGGCAGACGTTGATGCACTTACAACAGCTCTTGAAAATGTAGTTCTTGTTGTTAACGATGCAAACTACGCAGAACTTGAGGCAATCCTTCTCACAGTTCCTTCAGACGAGGATCTTGAGAATCTCTACACAGTAGATTCTGCAGCAAATCTCCTTGCAGCAGTTATCAATGCAAACGCAGTAGACCGTGACCTCAAGGTTGATGAGCAGGCAACAATCGACGCTCTTGTAGAAGAAGTTGATGCGGCTATCAAGGGTCTTGAATACAAGCCGGCTGACTACTCAGCAGTTGAAGCAGCTCTTGAAGCAGCACGCACAGAACTCGCTAAGGGTATCTGGACAGAAGCTTCAGCAAAGGCTGTTCAGGATGCAATTGATGCAGTTGAATACGGCAAGAACATCCTCGAGCAGGAAGCAGTTAACGCAATGGCAGAAGCAATCAACGCAAAGGTTGATCTCCTTACACCGGCATACGCTAACTACAATATCGTTGACGAAGCTAAGCTTGCAGCAGCTCTTGTTAACACAGCAATCGTAACTCCCGAATCTTATGCTAAGGTTACAGAAGCAGTTAACGCAGTTGTGGAAGGCCTCTATGCTAAGGATCAGGATATCGTAGACGGCTATGCACAGGCTATCAACGATGCTATCGCAGCTCTCGAATACATGTACATGAGCTGGGCACAGGTTGACGCTCTCATCACTGAGATCGAAGGCCTTAATCCGGAAGATTATGAGAACTGGGATGAAATCTACTGGACATATATCTACTCATATATTAATGTTACAATCCCTGAATTGAAGAGAAATCATACTTATATCACAGATCAGGCAGTAGCAGATGCAGCTTACGCACAGCTTCTTGAGTACAAGAACATGCTTATTCTCAAGGAAGACGAACCCGTAATCGTTGAAAGATTCGAAGTAGTAGGCGGCGCATCGGTTGTTAAGCAGGGCGGAGTAAACTACATCGTAGGTCTTCAGCCGAGCCTTACAAAGGCAAAGTTCCAGAATACATATATTGATTACGAAAACGTAAAGGTTGAAATCAATATGACAACAGCACGTTACCTCGGCACAGGCTCAACAGTAACAGTTAAGTCACAGAGTGGCGAAGTAATCGATGAGTACGTAATCGTAATCTACGGTGACGTAGACGGAACAGCAACAATCAACGGTAGAGACGCAGTAGAAGTTTCTAACTCAGTAACAGGTGTTACAGAGTCACTTACAGGTGCGGCAAAACTTGCAGCAAACGTTGAAGGAACAAGAGCAACAATCAACGCAAAGGATGCTACAGTAATCCGTTCAGTTGCAGGCGGTACAATGACAATCGACCAGACAACAGGTAAGGGCGTAGCAATCTAAATCTTTAACAACAAATTAAGCGGTATGGCTAAAAACCATACCGCTTTTTTGACGCTTTGTATGTTAAATGTTGACGTAAATTTTGAATTGTGGTAAAATCAAACTAATTACAGCATATAATGCTGAGTAAAAGGAGGAATACATATGTTGAAGGCGAAATATGTCGGCAGACGTGCCTTGGCGGTCTTTTTGTCCCTTGTGCTTATGCTGACAACTTTGGTGACATTCAACATCGGCTCGCTTATCGGTTCTGCTCAGGCTCAGACAATCACAGTTACTGATAATGCGAAAGAAGATGTCTATTTCTATGTTCCGGAGCAGATTTATCTTGCTCCTGATATTGATGCGCATCTCACTCAGGACAGATACTCTTTCCAGTGGTTTGTTGACTCTTCTATCGACAAAACCACGCATCTTGCAACACCGAGAACAGGTGAAAACTCTTCAGGTAATTTTTATTTTTACTATAAGAATGCAACAAGTATCACTGTTTCATTCAAATACCTGAATCAGGATATGTCCGTAATGGATGCATACACATCGACTTCACAGAGCAGTACAACTGTTAACTATGCAAACCAGAACAGCACAATCAAGCTTGAGCAGTCTACGGTTGCACTCAGTGCAGTTAACACAAGAACAGACGTTGCACGTACGCGTTATACAGTTGCTTCAAACACACTTGATACCACTATTACAAGAGAGGGCCTTTCGCCTTATCTTCTTGCAGATACAACGGGTTATTACATTGAGTGGACTGTAAACTTTGTTGACGGTGCTGATGGTATCACGAAGTCGGTAAAGGCTTATACGTACGTTTATAAACCCTTCATTCAGCCTGCAGGTGTAGCATTAAGAACCGAAAATAACCGCGGTACGAACAGCTTTGGCCAGAATATTTCATGGATTTCAGGTATCCACGGCTTTAATTCAACAGGCTCATATTATCCGAAGTCAGAAATCGGTACAAGAGGTCTTGTTGTATTTTCTTCATCTAACCCGTCAGGCGTTCAGCTTGGTAAGGTAGGAACAAAATATTATGCTCAGTTTGCAAATTCTGTTGTTGCAAACGGTCGTTTCGGCTATGCTTCAGACAATAACGGTTCGGTTGACTGGTTGTCGTCAGGTGCAACAGAGTTGTTTAAAACACCTTCGTTTAACTATTTAGACAACAGTACCAATGGCTCAAATACAGGTGACAATGCATTCTATACTTTCCAGACTGCACCGACAGCCCGAATTATGGTCGATGTCAGCCGATATTCAAACTTCAGTCAGATTCCTAACCTTTCTGTAGGTATGATGGTAACTGATGACGAAGCTACCGAAGGCTCAGGCGCTTGGTATATCGCTGATATGGCAGGCAGGTCTGATTCCTTGGCAAGCGATAAGGGTTATCAGAAAAACTCAACATCAACGGGTGAAAGCTATTGGAATAACTATAACTCAATTTTTGCAGGTGAAGGTACATATTCTGCACCTGTCGGCAATGCTGAGGTTAATGAAGTAAAATATAACGGTCCGTGGATTAAGACACTCTCCGGCTCAAGTACAACCGGTTACTATAACATCAGAACAGCTTATTTTAATCACGACGGCAGTGGCGACCACTATGGCGGTGATACAAACTGGAACGTTTCTGTTCTTCCTGTTTACGTTACGGTAAACAACAAGCAGAAGCTCCGTGAAGCTTATGAAAACGCTGTCAGCTATGCAGGTTATTTCGGCCTTCGCGAAGACGGAACTTCACCGTATTATAACTCTGCATCTCCGTATTGGACTAAGTATGTTGAACTCTATCAGGCTGCAGGTAAACTTCTTGCAAACCTTGATACGATGACATCTGTCACGATTAACGGCACATACTATTCTTGCGACCAGCTTGCAACGGCTCTTAACAGCGCTGTCACAAACGTTCAGGCTGCAAGATACAGCTCAGTTGCTAATGCCAAGTTCCTTGCTCTTGAACTTGATGCGAATGGCAACTATGTGTTCAGAACTATCAAGGACACGGCAACAGGCGCAAATGCAACAGAAGAAGCAAGATCTTATAAATACGGTAACACAGTTAACTATGTTGTTCCCGATTTCCCCGGATATTCATATGTTGGATATCTTAACGGTGTCGGCTATTCAGCAGGCAACTCAATCGGCAAGAATTATTCAACAAGTCTTGCAGGAACGGCAGCAAGCATCTCAAGTCCGTACATTGCATATCAGAATATTGCGTACACATTTGTTTATATTCCGAAAGAAATTTCTTCGATTGTAGACACTAAGGACGGCGTATACAACTTTGTTAAGACGATGACATCAGACTTCCCTGAGGGTGCAGGTTATCCTTCTTCATCAGCACGTGAAGGTGTGATTACAGATTTCAACTACAGTGTTGAAGGTAACGACGTAATCGCATGGAGCACAACCGAGAACAAGAGTGAACAGTATATGTTCCTTCCGTTCTACGCTGACCTTCTTACAAATACAAGCTATCGCGTAACTTACGACGTAACGGGCACGGCTCCCGAAAATGTTCAGCTTTCTTTTGTAAACGACAGCTTTACGGGCGGTAACGGAATTTCAACATCCGTTTACGCAGTAAATGCATCGGGCGAAACATTTGCGACAAACGGCGTTGACAAGGGCAGAGCTTATATTAAGCTTGAGCTTATGGGCGATGCAAGAAACGGTAAGTCCATCCGTGTAAGCAATATCTGTGTTACATTCGCAGATAAAAACGAACTTTACATCGACACTACTCAGGGTTATCCTGCAGTTTACTCTCCGTCAACATCAGACCCGAAGACAAATATGGGTTACACGACAACCGGTATTTCAAAGGCTGTTATAACAACACGTTATAATACTCTTACATACGATCAGTATCAGTTCCTTCCGTACTATGTACAGTTGAAGCCGAATTGCTCGTATTCAATCGGCTATAATCTTTCGGGTATTGATGCCTCAAAAGTTGTTTTCTCACTTTACAATGCCTCATTTACCGGTGGTAACGGCAAAACAATGAACTATTATGAGTTCGCATCAAACGGTGGCGTAATCACAACGGGACCGACAGATGACGCAGTCGCTCAGTTGATGATTCAGATTAATGATTCAGGTGCAGGAACAAAAGCGACGGTTGAAAACCTCAAGATCGAAAATCTTGATTCTAAGACAGCAATCACAGGTACATTCAACAAGACAACAACTCTTGGCATTCCTGTAAAGGAAGGCTATACACTCAGCGGTTGGAAACTTAAGTCAAACAGCGGCGGCACAGCCCACGGTACAGTTACTTCAACAGGCAACGACCGTATTTACGAGTACACCTTCGGCTCAGATATTGATATTATCGAGGCTGATTGGGTGCCTGCAACAATGAACGTTATTTTCCGTGCAGAAGACGGCACTGTTATTTCTGAACAGAATGTAACATACGGTAACGCAGCAACAGCTCCCGAAGCTTCTCAGATTCCTGCTAAGTTCGGTCATACATTT
>JAZSPL010000008.1:0-2705 GCA_045537435.1 Acutalibacteraceae bacterium | reverse complement strand
ACGGTGTTCATTCTCGGTGTGACACCTGCAAGAGCAATAGGTATCAGGTTTGCACGGCTTCTTGCTCACACGGGAGCACTTGCGGACGATGAGCCTCTCGGTACAATTCTGACGGTAGTATTGTCCGTAATATTCGGCGTGTTTATGATTAAAATACTGAGCAGAAATATGCTTAAAAAAGATTCGAATGCCTTTGATATGTCACCCGTAAAATTTGCGAAAATTGCACTTCCGTCATATCTCGGTATGTGCTTTACCGTATATTTTTTCTTTGACAATGTCGGAATACGCTACATCAAAGAGGATATCACCGTGCCGATTATGCTTGTCGCATCAGCGTTGATTGCAGCGATTTATATTCCGTTAAGAATGAAAATGGCTGCAAAGCGAGAAAACTCTTAAAACCTCGGGGTATTAATATGATAGCTTATACATACAAAGAACACGGAAAATTTGAGCTTACGGACAAGCCGAAGCCGGAGATAATTGACAGCCGTGATGCGGTTGTGAGAGTTACGCTGAGCAGTATTTGTTCAAGTGATCTGCACATCAAACACGGCTCTGTTCCCCGTGCGGTGCCCGGTATTACTGTCGGTCACGAGATGGTTGGTGTTGTTGAATCTGTCGGATCTGATGTCAAGAATGTCAAAGTCGGCGACAGAGTTACCGTCAATGTTGAAACTTTCTGCGGAGAGTGTTTCTTCTGTAAGAAGGGTTTTGTAAACAACTGTACCGACAAAAACGGCGGTTGGGCTCTCGGATGCCGAATTGACGGCGGACAGACCGAGTTTGTCCGTGTGCCTTATGCCGATATGGGACTCAACAAAATCCCCGATACCGTTACCGATGAGCAGGCTTTGTTTGTCGGCGATGTGCTTGCAACGGGATTCTGGGCAACACGCATTTCGGAGATTACACCCGATGATACAGTGCTGATTATCGGCGCAGGTCCGACGGGTATCTGCACTCTGCTTTGCGTTATGCTCAAAAAGCCGAAGAGAATTATCATCTGCGAAAAGGACAAAAACCGCATTGATTTTGTGAAGTCGCATTATCCCGACGTGCTCGTCTGCGAGCCTGAAAACTGCAAGGATTTTGTACTTGAAAATTCAGACCACGGCGGTGCGGATGTTGTGCTTGAAGTTGCAGGCACAGAAGATACTTTCCGCCTTGCGTGGGAGTGTGCAAGACCGAATGCGATTGTTACGGTTGTTGCGCTCTACGATAAACCGCAGAGCCTTCCTCTTCCCGATATGTACGGCAAGAATCTGATTTTCAAAACGGGCGGTGTTGACGGCTGTGACTGCGATGAAATTCTCTCACTCATCGAGCAGGGCAAGATTGATACAACCCCGCTGATTACTCACCGCTTTGCCCTCAAAGACATCGAAAAAGCATACGAAATCTTTGAGAATAAGCTTGACGGTGTAATAAAGATAGCAATTACTGATATATAAAAAACACCGCAGTTGATACTTTTCGTACCGACTGCGGTGTTGTTATTTTAATGAATCATTCTTCAAAAGAAGCCATAGCATCTTTTACTGCATAAAAGGCAGGCTTTGGATTTCCGTTGACATCTGTTATTCCCCATGCGGTTTCATAGGGGCAGTCCGACTGTCCGCAGTACCAGCATGCAGGTGAATCCCTCCAACAGAAAACGAAAAATCCTGCAAGACAGTCTATCTTTTTCAAAGCAGGCAAAAGTTCTCTGTAAAACTCAGCCTGACCCTCCGGCGTATGGGTTATACCTGTAAGTGTTTCATCGAGAAAGCAGTAGAAATGCTTATACATAGCCTCGAAAACTGCATCGCCCCAAGTTGCAGGGTCGGGATACTCCTCATAAACATGATATTTCAGCTCCGCCGGAAGTTTTGCGACAAAATTCTCAATGTCCGCACGTGCCGCTTCTTCGGAATCATAGCCGTAACGTGCAAGAATTTCGGCACGCTGTGCATCACTTTTCGGCTCTCCTGCACTGACAAAACCGAATTCTGCCACAATGATCGGCTTTTTAGTTATGCGGTTCACCTTGCGGACTGCGGAAACATAGTCGTGCAACTCGCCGCCGTACCACGTGCCGTAGTAAAGGTCAACTCCAACAAAATCCATATACTGCAGATAAGGTTTCATAAGGTAGTGCAGCTCTTCCATAACACCTGCGGAGTTGTAACCGATTATCAGGTCGCCCTTGACTTCGCTGAGGGCCTCTGCCTGAATACCGATAAACTTTGCCCCCTGCTCCATTGTCAGCGGATATGTGAAGTTGGAAACACCCATCTCGTTTGTTATCTGTATTCCGCCTATAATATCACGCAGGTCGTTGCAGAGAAATACTGCAATCTCTTTTGTACGTTCGGCATTTTCGTCTGCTGACGGGTCGAAACCGCCGATTTCAAAATACGATCTCGGGTATGGAGTGATCGCCATAACCTTAATTCCCTGCTCAGCGTAGCCCTTTGCTCTGTTTTTAAACGCAATATAAGAGGCGCTGATGCTGCCGTCTGCGTTATACGGGTACGGAATATCAAAACGCACCCAACCAAGACCAAGCTCATTGATACGTTCATAATTTTCATCAGGATGGCAGACTCCGTAAATATATCCGCCCGTCTTTTCCTGAAGCAATTGAGTATCTTTATTTGTGCCGTTAAAGAAACCCGTTATTGATGTGAACATCAAAGAAAATATAAGCAACATGGATT
>JAZSPL010000021.1:0-25545 GCA_045537435.1 Acutalibacteraceae bacterium | reverse complement strand
GTTTCAGTCAACTGCGTAGGGACGGGCGTCCTCGACCGTCCGTTAACTCAGCAGAATCTGCGGACCGTCCGGGAGGCCGGTCCCTACGCGCACAGAGATAGATTGTGCGAAATCAAAGAACCCCACAAACCCGAATTTGTTAATCTACTCACGGATGTGGTTCGCCTTTTCTGTATGCCGACATAACACTTTTGAAAATCTCTGCGTTTGACGGCGGAGTCCACGTAATTGCGTTTGCACCGGCTTCAATTGTTGCACGTATACTTTCATCGGTCGGTCCGCCAGTTGCGATTATCGGGATGTCGTGATACTTCTGCCTGATTTTTCTGACAATGTCTGCCGTTTTTGCAGCGCCCGATACATTAAATATGCTTGCACCTGCGCCAACACGCGCATCTATATCCTCATCCTCACGTACAACCGTTATAACCGTCGGGATATCTACGGATTGCGAAACCTGCTCAACAACTTCATTTGACGTCGGTGCATTGAGCACAACGCCCATCGCACCCTGCATTTCGGCAAACTCCGCAAGGCTTATAACCCTCTGACCTTTTGTAAGACCGCCGCCGACACCGACAAAAACAGGGATATCCGAAACCTGCAGAATCGCCTGTGTGATGACAGGCTGAGGTGTGAACGGATAAACGGCAATCACCGCATCGGCATTGACGTTCTTTATTATTGCGACATCGGTTGAAAAAACCAATGATTTGATTCTTTTCCCGAACACGGTTATTCCGCTGCACTCACGGATAACCTCGGGCACTCGCAGAGAAAATTTTCTCAATGTGCCGTCAATCGGTCTGGGATGCACCTTCGCCATTCAATCACTTCCTTTTCATTTATAATAGTATATAATTGTTTCCTATTTGTTAAGTAACTTTTAATATACACCTCTATACTTGAAAAATTGGTCAAAACATAGTAGAATAATTGTATATTTTGATTTGGCGAGGATTAATTATGCTTTCTGAAAAAATACAGAAAATTTTACTTGAAGTGCAGAAGCCGGGACGTTACGTCGGCGGTGAGCTCAACAGCGTTATCAAAAACAAAGATGACGTTGCTGTCCGCTACGCTTTCTGCTTCCCCGATACTTACGAAATCGGAATGTCGCACCTCGGAATGAAGATTCTTTATTCCGTTGTCAACAACCGTGACGATGCGTGGTGCGAGCGTGTTTTTGCGCCCGATAACGATATGGAAGAAAAGATGAGAGAAAACAATATCCCCCTCTGGGCACTTGAAAGTGGTGACAGCGTAAAGGATTTTGATCTCATCGGTTTCACTCTTCAGTACGAACTGAGCTTTTCCAACGTTCTTAATATGCTCGACCTTGCAGGTGTGCCGATTTATTCGAAGGACAGACATGACCTCACTCCGATTGTTGTTGCGGGTGGCCCTTGTGCGTGTAATGCGGAACCGATGGCAGATTTCATCGATGTCTTTATGCTCGGCGACGGTGAGGAAACAACAGACCTTCTCATTTCTCTTGTTAAAAAGCACAAGGAGATTGGTTCTTCAAAGCTTGATTTTCTTCGTGAGGTTGCTACCTATAAAGGATTTTACGTTCCTGCATTCTATGATGTTGAATACAATGCCGACGGCACAATCAAGAGTGTAACAGCAAAGGAAACAGCACCCGAAAAGGCTGAAAAAGCTATCGTTTCCGATATGGACAAGGCTGTTTATCCCGAAAAATTCATTGTGCCTTCAATCGAGGTTGTGCACGACAGAGTTACGGCAGAAATCTTCCGTGGATGTATCCGAGGCTGCCGATTCTGTCAGGCAGGTTTCCTTTACAGGCCTATCCGCGAAAAATCCCCCGAGGTTGTTGAAGCACAGTGCAAAAAGCTTTGCGAAACATCAGGTTATGACGAGATTTCTCTCTGCTCCCTTAGTACAAGTGACTACACGGGACTTCAGCCGCTTCTTAACTCAATGCTCGACTGGACAATCAAAGAAAAAATCAATGTCGCTCTCCCCTCTCTGCGAGTGGATAATTTCTCTGACGAGCTTATGGAAAAGCTTGCTGTCGTCCGCAGAAGCTCTCTCACATTCGCTCCCGAGGCAGGCACACAGCGTCTTCGCGATGCAATCAACAAAAACGTTACCGAAGAGGACGTTATGTCAACTGTTGACAAGGCTTTTGCAGGTGGATGGACAGCCGTCAAGCTTTACTTTATGATCGGTCTTCCGACGGAAACTCTCGACGACGTTGCAGGAATTGCACAGCTCGGACAAAGAGTTGTTGACGAATACTACCGCCTGCCCGACAGACCGAAGGGCAAGGGCGTTCAGGTCAGTATCAGTGCTTCTTCATTCGTTCCGAAGCCGTTCACACCGTTCCAGTGGGAGCCTCAGGACACACAGGAAATGCTCGCAGAAAAGCAGGAGCATCTTATGGCAAGCGTTACGACAAAGAAAATCAAGATTTCAACTCACACTACGCAGACAAGCTTTATGGAAGGAGTTCTTGCGCGTGGCGACAGACGCCTTTCAAAGGTTGTTGAGCTTGCATGGAGAAAGGGTTGCAAATTTGACAGCTGGGACGACCAGTTCAAATATGATATGTGGATGGAGGCCTTCGACGAAGCAGGTCTTGATCCGAAATTCTATGCTAACCGCCGCCGTGATTTCGAAGAAATTCTTCCGTGGGATCACCTCGATTACGGTATAAGCAAAAAGTTCCTTATCAATGAAAACAAAAAGGCTCACGAAAGCATAACAACTCCGCACTGCAGAATTCAGTGTGCAGGCTGCGGCTCAAATAAACTTAACGGAGGTAAATGCGATGCGCTCAGTAAGGCTTAATTTTTCAAAAACAGGCAGAGCGATTTACATCTCTCACCTCGACGTTAACAGAATGATGACCCGTGCCGTCAGACGTGCACAGCTTCCGATGTGGTATACGGAAGGCTTCAATCCGCATCCGTACATCGCTTTTGCGCTTCCGCTTTCACTCGGCCAGTCAAGCGACTGCGAATATATGGACATCCGCATTGAAGGCGATATGACAGACAAGGAAATCAAAACAAGGCTCAACGACACACTCCCCGAAGGATTAAAAATTCTTTCTGTCGGTGCACCCGTACACGATGCAAAGGAAATCGAAAAGGCACAGTATTTTGTGAAAATCGTTTTTGCAACAAGCGAAGAGGCTTCCGTTTTCTGCAACAAAGCTGACGAGCTTATGAAAGGTGCCGAGCTTATGGCTGAAAAGCCCGGCAAAAAGGGTCACCGCAAAATTATGAAGCAGGTAAACCTTATTGATATGATTTTTGATGCAAAAATCACCTCAACGGACAATATCGTTAACCTTCAGTGTGTCCTTGCGGCAGGAAATACACACAACCTTAACCCCACTTTACTTGTTGAAACAATTGAAAATTGTGTTTCCCTCAAACACACTCAACTACATATAGTACGCAAAAAACTTATCACAAAAAATAATGAAAATTTCCGCTAATTTTTTGAAAAAACCCTTGCATTTATGCACGGTTTGTGATAACATATCTAAGCATTTCTGACCACTGCAGGGATAACTATGCCTTGTAGCGGGGTTTAATGCCCAACATTAAAGCGGACGGTCCTCTGGAGAGTAATCTTGTATGAACGCCTGAAATTCTATGGGAGGTGTCTGTAATGGACGCACTTAAGTTAATCGCACAGGACAGCCTCAAGCCTGAGGTTTCCGAAGCAATCAAAGTCGGTAACACAATCAAAATCTGGGTTAAGATCCGTGAAGGCGAAAGAGAAAGACTCCAGGCTTTCGAGGGTACAGTAATCGCTCGTAAGGGCAGCGGTGTTTCCGAAACATTTACTGTTCGCCGTGTTTCTTACGGTGTTGGTGTTGAAAGAGTCTTCCCGATTCATTCCCCCAACGTTGATAAGATCGAGCTTATCAGAACAGGTAAAGTACGCAGAAGCAAGCTCTACTATCTGCGTGACAGAGTCGGTAAGGCAGCTAAAGTTAAGCAGCAGATCGGCTAATCAACCAAGAGCTGAAGGTACGCAGTGCCGTACCATTGAGGGTATGGGAGGCTTACGCTTCGCCATACCCTTTTTTCAATTTATAACTATCTTTAATAATATATGCTCTCACGTATCGGAGGTAACGCTATGTTTTTAAGCAAGCGTAAGGTTCAGGTTGAACGCACTGAATATCTTAAGGACGGCATGACACCTGAACAGGCAAAAAAGCACAGAAAAAAATGGCTCAGGATTTTTGACCTCGGCGGTTCAATCGTAACAGCCATTGTTATAATATTTATTCTCTTCACTTTTGTTTTCCGTCCTGCAAGCGTTGTCGGCGAATCAATGCTTCCCACGCTTCAGAACGGCGACTGGCTTATCACAATGCCACAGAGTGAATATGAATACGGCGATATCGTTGTTTTCACTCCTGACGAGAATATGGTAAACCACGAGGGAGAACCGCAGAACGGCGAACCTTACATCAAGAGGGTTATAGCAACCGCAGGGCAGACAGTCGACATCAACTTCGTTTCAGGCCAGGTTATGGTAGATGGCAAAACACTTGACGAAAAGTATATTCTTGAAATTACAAGGGAGTCCTCTGACGTGAGCTTCCCCGTAACAGTCCCCGAAGGCAAGGTTTTCGTCCTTGGTGACAACCGTAACAACTCACGTGACAGCCGAACAAGCGGTGTCGGTTTTGTTGACGAAAAAACTATCCTCGGCAAAGCTGTTTTCAGAATTCTTCCGTTAGGAAGCTTCGATGTTTACGAAAATTTCAATCCCGGTGAATAATTATGGAAAACACTCCCACTGTTGAAAACACAACCGAAAAGAAAAAATACGGTTCTGTCGGGCTTGTTTACGACGTTGTTTCAATCTTTACAACAGCACTCGTGATTATCGCGTTCCTTTTCACTTTCGTTATCCGTTTTGTCGGCGTTGACGGAACCTCAATGGAACCGACACTCAATCACGGTGACTGGCTTGTTGTTTCCGCGATAAACAATAACATTGAAGTCGGAGATATCGTAATCAGCACACAGCCGAATTCCTTCAACGAACCTCTTGTTAAAAGAGTTATTGCAAAGGGCGGACAGACAGTTGACATCAACTTCGAGTCAGGTGACGTCTTTGTTGACGGCGAAAAGCTTAATGAGCCGTATATCAAGGAGCTGACCCACACATCCGAGGGTGTTTCATTTCCCCTCACCGTTCCCGAGGGAACACTCTTCCTTATGGGCGACAACCGCAACGGTTCAACAGACAGCCGTTCAAACCTCGTCGGCTGTGTTGACGAAAGATATGTGCTCGGCGTTGTTAAGCTCCGTCTGGCACCCGAATTTTCAAAAATAGATTAACATTGTGCAGGGGGCTTATTTTTCAAGCCCCCGTTTTTGCAATACAGGAGAAATTTATGAGCGATTTTCAGAAACAAACAGTTCAATGGTTTCCGGGTCATATGGCAAAAACCCGCAGACTTATTAAAGAAAGCCTGTCTATGGTCGATTGTGTAACGGAAATCCTTGACGCAAGAATCCCTCTTGCAAGCCGTAACCCCGAAATTGAAGAAATCACTGCCTCAAAACCGCGCATCATCCTTCTTAACAAATGCGATATGGCGGACGAAAAAATTACGGCAGAATGGATAAAATATTTTAAGGCTCAGGGCGCCGAGGCAATCGCCGTTGACTGTCGTACTGGCAAGGGCCTTAACGCCTATCATCCTCTTGTTAAAAAAGTTCTTGCCGAAAAAATCAAGGCAAACAACGAAAGAGGAATGGTCGGCAAGTCGCTTCGTGTTATGGTTGTCGGAATTCCGAACACGGGCAAATCATCCTTCATCAACAAAATGGCAGGCCGTGTCCGTGCAAAGGTTGCGGACAAGCCGGGCGTTACAACAAGCAACCAGTGGTTCAACATCGGCAACGGAATTGAGCTTCTTGACACTCCGGGTGTACTCTGGCCAAAATTTGACGATCCCCTTGTAGGCGATAAAATAGCCTTCATCGGTTCTATCAAGGATGCTGTTATTGACATTGAAACAATGGCGGTACGCCTTATCGATACTCTTCGTGTCGGTTACCCCGAGATGCTTGCGGAAAGATACAAAATTTCCGATTTTGAAGATTTGCAGTCGTGGGAAATCCTTGAAATGATTGGCAGAAAAAGAGGAATGCTCATTTCGGGCGGCGAAGTGAACACAGAAAGGGCGTCTGTAATGCTTCTTGACGAATACCGCGGCGGCAAGCTCGGCAGAATTTCAATGGAATTCCCGAAAATGTAACAATTTTTAAATTTATTTTTGATTAGTTCATAAATTATACAAATTAAGGCTTATAATAGAAATTGAACAACGGAATTGGAGGGAACTACTATGGCAACAGAAAAAATTCTTGTAGTCGACGATGACAACAATATCTGTGAATTACTTCGTCTTTATCTTGAAAAAGAAGGCTACTCCGTTACTCTTGCAAAAACAGGTATGCAGGCTGTGCGTTCGTTTGCCGAGCAGCAGCCCGACCTTATGCTTCTTGACATCATGCTTCCTGAGCTTGACGGCTGGCAGGTTTGCAGAGAGGTAAGAAAATATTCAAACAAACCGATAATTATGCTCACTGCCAAGGGCGAAACTTTCGATAAGGTTCTCGGTCTTGAGCTCGGAGCAGACGACTATATCACAAAACCTTTCGATGCAAAGGAAGTCCTTGCAAGAATCAAGGCTGTCCTTCGCCGTTCAGGCGGCGGCTCAATGGTTGAGCACGCAGAGGAAATCAAGCAGGTTTCTTACGATAACCTTGTAATCAACCTTACAAATTACGAGCTCAAGGTAAAGGGAAACCGCGTTGAAGCTCCGCCGAAGGAAATGGAGCTTCTTTACCACCTTGCAAGTAACCCGAACCGTGTTTTCACACGTGACCAGCTTCTTGACGAAGTGTGGGGCTTTGATTACTACGGTGACAGCCGTACGGTTGACGTTCACGTCAAGAGAATCCGCGAAAAGCTCGAGGATGTTTCCGATAAATGGGAGCTTAAGACGGTATGGAGCGTCGGATACAAATTTGAAACCAAGGACTGATAGTCTATGGGCAAAAAGACAAAACAAAGAAACACAAAGCTGTTCCGTAAATATTTGTTTATCATAACCTCGGTCATTCTTATGAGTGTTATTCTTCTTTGCTCGTCGTATCTTTTCCTTGCTTCACGGCATTGGAACTCCGAGCAGCTGAGTACACTTCAGCACAATTCAGATATTATTGCGCAGAACTCACAGCAGATTCTTGTCCGTTACAACCGCACAGATATTGACGGCAAAACAGACACCTCACCGCTTGTGATGATCTGCAACACGATGACGATAATGTCCAGAGCGATTGAGGCAGATATTTTCATTACGGATATGAACGGAAAGGTCGTCGTCTGTCAGGATATGATTGACGATAACCTCGGTTTTTCAAACAAGCATCGCTGTCCTGTTCACGGCAGATATCTCATCGATGAAAAAATCATCTTTGAGGCAGGAAAAGGAAACTATTCCGAATCCTCCACCCTCGGCGGAACCTTTGCCGACAAACAGTTGACTACTGCTTCACCGATTACGGTGAACGGAGAAACCGTTGCAATCGTTTTTGCAACCGAGCCGATTCAGACAAGCTGGTACAATTACGCCGAAAGAGTTGTTGAAGTTTTCCTCTCCGCGGCTGTGCTCGCGCTTATCGTTTCATTCCTGACGGTTTATTACCTTTCATACAGGCTTACACGTCCGTTGAAGCTGATGTCCGACGCAATCAGACACTATGCGGCTGGCGATTTCAGCTACAAGGTTAAGGTTAAGGGTTACGACGAGCTTTCCGAGCTTGCGGATTCCTTCAATGCGTTGGCGATGTCGCTTTCCTCACAGGAAAGCTCGCGCCGAAGCTTCGTTGCAAACGTTTCGCACGAGCTTAAAACGCCGATGACTTCAATCGGAGGCTTCATCGACGGAATTCTTGACGGCACAATCAGCAAAGACAAGCAGGATTATTACCTTCACCTTGTTTCCGACGAAGTGAAACGGCTTTCAAGGCTTGTTACGGGAATGCTGAATATGTCCAAAATCGAAGCGGGCGAAATGCAGATAAACCTGAAAAACTTCGATATAAGCGCAACTATTTTCAAAACTCTTCTTAATTTTGAGAAGAAAATCAACGATAAAAACATCGAAATCGTCGGTCTTGACACAATGCAGAGCATAACCGTAAATGCCGACGAAGATATGATACAGCAGGTTGTTTACAACCTCATTGACAATGCGGTCAAATTCACTCCTGACAACGGTTACATCTTTATAAAAGATTATAAGGACAGCGAAAAAACCTTTGTCAGCATAAGAAACAGCGGCGACGGCATTGAGCGTGACGAGCTTAACAAAGTCTTTGAGCGTTTTTATAAAATTGACCGTTCACGAAGCTACGACGTAAAGGGTGCAGGACTCGGACTCTTCCTTGTCAAAAGCATAATCGAGCTTCACAGCGGTGAAATCAGAGTAGACAGCAAAGTCGGCGAATACACCGAATTTGCTTTCTGGATACCAAATCAAATTTAAACTCCCGAAAGAGAGGCAGGATAAATCACCATGAACGAATATGGCAACGACTTCATTCCGAACAATGAACCAACTCCGACATATGACCCTGTAAACGAACCTACACCGTCATACGAACCGATAAACGAGCCTGCACAGCCGACTCAGCCCGAGGAAGCTCCTCAGCAGACTCCTTACACAGACACACCGTCCGTTGAAAACCCTTACTTTACGCAATCTTCAGCACAGGGTAATTTCAGCAACGACCCGAGCACATTTTATTCTCAGTTCCAGAGTAGTGCTCCTGCAGAAGAACCGAAAAAACCGTCAAAGAAAAAGAACAAAGGCTTTGTCGCTTTCATTATAGTTGCAGTTTCTCTTGCTGTTGTTGCTCTCGGATTGTGCATCTTCATAGGGCTCAGCGGTAACGACGGTAAATCAGAAGCAAATCCGCCAAAGGGCGAAGGTACAGAAATTACGATTATGGAATCCCCGACACCTTCAAAGGATTCGGAAAGCCTTGCAACCATCCAGATTGCAGAGAACGCTGAAAAAATCAATGTCGGCATTATGGTTTACGGCAAGACACAATCTTTCTTTTCAGGAACAAGCAGCTTAACCGGCGGCGAAGGCTCGGGAATCCTTATGAGTGTTGATAAAACCAACACTTACACTTATATTCTCACCTGCGCTCACGTTATCAAAGCCGCAAAGGACAGCAAGTACACAATCACCGTTCAAGATTATGAGGGAAATACCTACGACGGAATTATGGTCGGCTTTGACGAGAAAACTGACGTCGGAATTATCAAAATTAAAGCAACAGGTCTTCCGCTTGCGCAGTTCGGTGACTCATCTGTACTCAAAAAGGGTCAGAAGGTTTACGCAATCGGTAACCCGGGCGGTATGGAATTTTTCGGCTCATTCACAGACGGAATGGTTTCTTCAATTGACCGTCCGATAAGCAGCGAAAGCGGATACGAAATGAAGTGTATCCAACATTCAACACCTATCAACACAGGTAACTCAGGTGGTGCTCTCCTTAACGAGTTCGGTCAGGTTATAGGCATCAACTCTTCAAAAATCGTAAGTACAGGTTACGAAGGAATGGCTTTTGCAATTCCTATCAGTGACGCAAAGCCGATTATCGACGACCTTATCTCAAACGGTTTTGTTACAAACAGACCGAAGCTCGGCATTTCATACACCGCAGCTATGCAGGATCAGCAGTATGCAATGATCGTTCAGCTTAAGGAACTCCCTGCGGGTTCACTCATCATCCGCGATATCAACCCCGACAGCTCACTTGCCGCAACAAAGGCTGAGGTATATGACCTTATTATCGCTGTTGACGGCAAAGACCTCGACACTCCCGATGTGCTTCTTGATAAGATTGAAAACGGAAAGGTCGGCGACAAGCTTACACTTACGCTCTGCCGTATTGCAGATGATTACTCACTCTCCGAATTTGACGTAACAGTTGAACTCGTTGAAGACAAGGGCACAACAAGCCCGACAACAAACCAGGATCAGCTTCCCAACAGCTATTGGGAGCAGTTCTTCGGCAACTAAAAAAACTGGCACTCACTCCGCAGACGGGTGGGTGCCGTTTGATATGAGGGAAAATATGACAGATATTATAACTCTTGGTGAGCTTCTTATTGACTTCACCTCTTGCGGAAAAAATGAACAGGGGCAGCGGCTTTTTGCACAGAATCCGGGCGGTGCGCCTGCAAACGGTGCTGTTGCCGTTGCACGTCTTGGCGGAAAATCTGCCTTCATCGGCAAAGTCGGCGACGATATGCACGGCAGATTCCTTGCAGACACACTTAAGGAAAACAAAGTCAACTGCGATTCACTTGTTTTCGATAAGGATTTTTTCACAACACTTGCATTCGTTGATGTCAACGCTGACGGCGAAAGAGAATTTTCTTTTGCAAGAAAACACGGTGCGGATAAAATGCTCTGCATTGACGACATCCCCGTTGAAAAAATCAAAGAAAGTAAAATCTTTCATTTCGGCTCAGTTTCGCTGACGGATGAGCCGTCACGAAGCGCAACTCTTTTTGCCGCAAAGACCGCAAAAGGAAAAGGCGTAACGGTTGCCTACGACCCGAATTACAGAGCATCACTCTGGGAAAACGAAGCAAATGCCGTTCTTAATATGCGCAACGCGCTTGAGTTTGCCGACCTTGTAAAAATTTCTGACGAAGAAACACTGCTTCTGACAAATGAGAGTGATTTTGAAAAAGCGGCAGCCAAGCTCGTTAGGAACGGCGCAAAAATTGCCGTCGTAACCCTCGGCAAGGAAGGAGCTTTCGTATGCACAAAGGAAGGCGGTGCCAAGGTTGACGGCTTCAGCGTCTGCGCTGTTGACTGCACGGGCGCAGGCGATTCGTTCTGGGGTGCATTCCTTTTAAAAGTTGCTCAATCGGGCAAGAAACCCGATGAACTGACACTGAACGAACTTGAAGACTTTGCGCGTTTTGCAAATGCGGCGGCAAGCTTCTGCGTTGAGCATCACGGCGCAATCCCCTCTTTGCCGACAATTGAAGATATAGAAAAAAGGCTGTGAGCAATCACAGCCTTAATTTTTTGTTTCCTTTGACTTTTCAGGCGCATAGTGCTAAAATAGATCATTATAAAATTTTACGGAGGAAATCATGAAAAAAGTTTTAGCTGTTTTTATGAGTGTATTGATGTTTATGCAACTTGGAACAATGTCACAAGCTACAGAAAATTCAAACAAGCTCACAGAAAGCGAATGGGATGCTCTCTACAGCTCTCTCATTGATGAAAACACGCTTCCGACCCTCAACGTCGGTGCCGACGAAACTCAGGTTAACCTTTGCTGGCACGCAGACAAATCAACTGCAAAAGCTCAGGTTAAGGTTTCGAAAAACGCGGATATGTCCGATGCAAAAATCTTTGAGGGCGAAACAACTCCTGCAGAAAACGATCTTCAGCTCGTCTGCCGTGTAACGGTTACGGGTCTTGAAGAAAAAACAAAGTATTACTATCAATGGAACGCAGACGGAAGCTGGAGCGACACAAAGGTATACGAAACAAAGTCCTTCGGCAACCACAAGGCGATGGTTGTCGGCGACATTCAGATTACGGAAAGCTTCTACGACGGTGGTATAGAGCAGAAAACAGACGGCTACCGCTGGAACAACCTTCTTGCCGAGGCTGTTGAAAAAAATCCCGATATCGCGTACCTCGTTTCACCGGGTGACAACACATCAACGGGTGAAACTGCTGCAGAGTGGCAGACGCTTCTTATGCCCGAAACGCTTCGTTCGCTTCCGATGGGTCTTGCAATCGGCAACCACGACAAAAAGGGTATGACTTACGAATACTATACAAATATGCCCAACGAATACCGCGGCAGAAACTTCAGAATGCTTGACCGTGATTTCTGGTTCCGTTACGGCGACGTGCTTTATATGTTCTACGATTCAACATCGGGCAATGCACCAGACCACAGAGCTTTTACAAAAGAGGCTGTAAAGCTTAACCCCGATGCAAAATGGCGAATCGGTGTTGTTCACCACGGAATTTACGGTGCAGGCGACTGTATCGGCGATATGGAAACAGAAATCCTTCTTAAGACAATCTTTGCTCCGATTTTTGAGAGCTACGACCTTGACCTTGTTATCACGGGACACACTCATTCACAGGGTCGTTCACACTTTATGAATAACAATAAAGTTGTTACGGAAGCTCCAAGCGGCGGCACATTCACAAACCCGAAGGGTGTTCTTTACCTCAACTCAAACTCTAACTGCGGCAGACCGACAGACGAAAGCTATGAGGCAGATTGGCTTGCTTACAGCTTCCTTAAAAATGACGTAACAACATATACAACACTTGATTTCAGCGGTGATACAATGAAGCTTGAAACTTTCCGCGGCGACAACAGCGAGCTTCTTGACACCGTAACAATCAAGCGCACGGAAGAACACAACGAAAAATCTTTCGGCAACGTGCTTAAGAGAATTCTTTACAAGGTTGTTGAAGTTATCGGTTGGGTTTACACAAAAATTGACTACCTTGTAAGAGATATTCAAAACCTGAAAGAAGATGGCGGTTTGTTTGGTAAAAAAAAACTGAAATTTTAATCGAAAACAGAGCTGACCCTTATATAACCAAGGGCAGCGACGGTTGGTATTATTTCACGGCATCGTACCCGATGTACGGCGGTGCAGACCCCGAGGGATATGACAGAATTATTCTTCGCAGGTCGCGGACTGTTGAAGGTCTTAAAGATGCCGAAGAAAAGGTTATCTGGGACGAAAAAGATACGCCGACGGCTCACCGTTACATCTGGGCGCCCGAAATTCACGAAATTGACGGCAAATGGTACGTTTACTTTGCCGCAAGTGACAGTGCAGATAATGTGTGGGATATCCGATGCCACGTTATCGCGTGCGAGGGCGACGACCCTTATACCGACAAGTGGATCGACAAAGGACGTTTTCAGGCTTGCGAGGGTGACGAATTTTCCTTCCGTTGGTTTTCGCTTGATATGACTTATTTTGAATCGGGCGGAAAATCATATGTTGCCTGGGCACAGACGGACGGCAACTCCAATGTTTACATCGCAACGGTTGACCCGAAAGAACCGTGGAAAACGACCTCCCCTGCCGTGCTTCTCACAAAACCCGAATACGATTGGGAAAATGTGCATATCCCCGTCAATGAAGGTCCTGCTGTTATGATTGAAAACGGAAAGGTTTACCTTGCATTTTCCGCTTCGGCAACGGGCCCCGAATACTGTATCGGTATGATGTATGCAGACGAGGGAGCAGACCTTCTTGATATGTCAAACTGGACAAAGCTTGATTATCCGTTGCTGACCTCCGATGACCTTTATGAAGAATACGGTCCTGGACACAATTGCTTTGTCAAGGACGAATACGGCAACTGGGTTTTCGTTTACCATTCACGCGACAAAAAGTGCTTTGACGGCAAGTGCGGATATTCACACGAAGATTCGCTCTATGACCCGTGCAGAAGCGCAAGAAAAAGAACCGTCCGTTGGGACGAAAACGGTCTTCCGATTTTAAACGGATAAAAAATAACACTTGTAAAAGACAAACCACAATCTTTTACAAGTGTTTTCTTTTTGTATTACTCTGCCAATTCCTTTTCAATAAGCTTCGTTACGCTCGGCGTTACAAAATCAGCAAGCTCTTTAATTGAATCAACTGCATTTTCCATCGCATAAGAACGGAACTCCGCAATCATATGCGTATCGTTGATATTGTCGCCGACGGCGATGATATCTTCTTTTTTTGCCGAAAGAATTTCCGCAAGCTTATATAACCCCACAGCCTTGTTGATATCCTTGCGCACGATGTCAAGGCATTCGCCGTTCTGCAAGGGATTCAGCTCTTCACCGAAAACCTCATTAACGGATGCTGTCACCTTTGCCGACTCCTCAAATGTCGGAAGCTGAGTATTAATCTGTGAAAAATACGGAACGTCGGGCATTGTTTCAAGGGTGAACTCGCCCTCTTTTGTGCAGTTCTTTTTGTCCGCAAAAACTCTGCAGTAAAACGAAGTCTGCACGTGAGCAAATTCGCATCCGTTTTCAAAAAGGTGCTTCACAAGAGGCTTTGCGATTTTCGGGTCGCACTTTGCACAGTAAACCTCTTCACCGTCAGGCTTAAGGATTACCGCACCGTTGTTCGCGATAAGATAATCACAGCCGAATTTCTGTTCTTCATAAAGCTCAAGCACACCGTCAGGGCCTCTTCCGCTGACGAGAGCAAAAATATTTCCTGCGTTACGCCATTTTTCAATTGCAGCAAGCTTCGCTTCATCTATTCCGCCGTGGTTCAGCGTTCCGTCGTAATCACTGCCGATAATTTTCATAAAACCTCTCCTGTCATTCTGACTGATAAGCTCCCCTTGCCCACAAAATCCATTTTGAACGGTCAAGCGGATTCACACCGCGTCTTGGGTTGATATGCTCTTCTGAGTCACGGCACTCACGGTAACCGTAAAAATTCTGTGAAAGAACAGCCTTTCCCGAAGAAAGTGTTGCAAGCCTTTCAGGGAAATTCATCGAGGTTGCAACGGGCACAATCGCCTCAAGCGTTGCAATTCCCGAACGGATAACAGGCGTGTCATATTCACCGCCCATTTTAATTATCTCTGAGAAAATCTTTCCCGAAAGCTCTTCGGGTGCCGTTACTCTTATTTTAAGAAGCGGTTCAAGAATTGTTGAGCCGATTTCCGAAAGCCCGTTCATAAACGCCATCGGTGTGCAGACGAAGAAATCAAGCGGATGCGTATGTATTGTATGATGCTCACCGCCGACTAGTGTGCATTTAAAATCTGTCACTTCCCAGCCGTAAAGACCCTGTTCAAGGCAGGAGTTGAACGACGTACGGATATGTGACTGATACCGATAGAAGCATTGATTTGACGGCAGTCTTCCGTGGTAGGAAACACCGTATCCGCGAGGCATCGGTTCAAACAGAAAGTCAACCACAGCCCAGCAGGGTTTCGGCATAGTATACCTTGCGCGCGCAAAGCCTTTTCCCGACGGAGTTTCTTTGTAAATGACCGTCGGCGGTGAAAACTCTGCCGAAAGGCCGTAGCGTTCTTTCAGAAGATTTGAAAGCACTTCGAGCTGGATTTTGCCCGTTGTGCTGATTGTTATTTCTTTCTGTCCGTTTTCCCATTTTGCGTCGATGTACGGTTCTTCGTCCGAAAGCTCGCCGAGAGCCGCCGCAAGAGCAGGGATTTTCAAAGGGTCGGAATCCGACGGAGTTACCTTTACACGCAGGAAAGGATTAACAAGCTTTGCCGTTTCGCTGACGGCAACCGAGCCGACGAAATGCCCTGTCTTTGCACTCGGCAGACCGCAGACCGCGGCAACGTCACCGCCTCTTACAATGCCCGTGTCAGTACTCTTCGCACCGCAGAATTTTTTAATCTGCGAAACCTTTTCTTTGACGGGCGGTTTTGTTTCAATTTCAACCGCATCGGATTGAACGATTATTTTTTCTTCGGGAGCAAAAAGCTCAACCTCGTCGCGGTTTGCGATTTCACCGCCGAAAAGCCTTATATGTGAAACCTTGCCGAGAAATTTATCGTGCTCGATTTTGAAGATTATTCCGCACAAATCCTCGGTTTTTCTTCTTCCTGAATCGGGCATAAATTCGACGAGTGCATCCGCAAGCTCTTCGATACCGATTGAATACTTCGCACTGCCGAAAACTATAGGCGTTAGATTGCAGGCGAAAATTTCACTTTTCACAAGCTCGTTTGCGCGCTCAAGCGAAAGCAATTCTTCATTTAAAAACGCGTCTGCCGCTTCGTCGCAGATGTCTGCAAGTGCTTCGGTCGCGTTCTGCCTGAAGGCTTCACTGTCAAGCATTTTTACTCTTGCGTTTTCTTCGCCCTCGTTTTCGACCTGTGAAAGCACAAGGTGCGACTGTGAAGAAATTCCCTTAAGCTCGTCAATAACCTTTGAGGTATCCGCACCCGTTCGGTCGATTTTATTGATAAAGATTATCCGCGGAAGCTTTGCCGCATCAAGGGATTTAAGAATATTTTCCGTATGTGCACGAACACCCTCAACCGCTGAAACAATCACTACAGCGTAATCAAGAGCAGAAATTGCACGTTCAACCTCGCCTGCAAAGTCTATGTGACCCGGGGTGTCGATTATGTTGACTGTAACACCTTTCCACTGTGCAGAAGCCGTTGCCGTGCGCACAGAAATACCCCTCTGCTTTTCAACAGAAAGGCTGTCTGTTGCCGCTGTTCCTGCATCAACGCTGCCTGCGTTACGGATTGTACCCGTAAGATACAGAAGCTGCTCGGTAAGAGTAGTCTTTCCCGAGTCAACGTGCGCAAGTATTCCTATGTTGTGAAAAATTTCAGACATCAGTTTTCTCCCTGCATTAATCGGTCTTTTCCAACTAACCAATAATTATTTATCTGCGGGATGCGAAACGCATCCCCTACAGACACGATTTGAATTTTGTGTTTGTAGGGGACGGGTTGCCCGTCCCGTTTTTTGTCACAGAAAATAGTGAACCCGACAATCTCTTTCAAATCCCGTTTATCTCTCTGTAAATTCTTTCAAAAGCCTTTCTATCCTGTAAAAGATTGTTTATATATTTCCTGAAAAATTCATACTCTTCATCAACGACATAGTGCTTTGCGTAGCCTTTGCTCCCGTACTTTTCAAGGGTGTGGTTATAACCGCGTTCAATAATTTCATCTTCCGAAATTCCCTGAAAATACCTGAGCGTATAGGCATGGGTACGGCGGAGAAACTCTTCCGCACTTGTTGAACGGTCGGCTGACGAAATTATCTTTCCGTAATCGTTCCGAGGCTCACCTTCAAGGGATGCACGGTGGTCTTCAATCGCCTCTTTGATTATATCCCGTTGTTCCTGCGAAAAGAAAGTTTTCATTCTCTCGTCGGAATAAAACACCTCGGCAGAAAGCTTTTCGTGATTCTTCTTGTCGATGTGATGTGCAATATCGTGAAAAGCCGCAACGGCATAAACAATATCCGCGTCAATTCCCTCAAACTGCTCTGCAAATTTCAGGCTTCTTCGGATTACATAATCAATATGTTCAAGAGAATGCCCTGCATCGTTTTTGCTGTATTCGGGAAAAATATTTTCTTTGACAAAAGACATCAGTTCAGGATTTACGGTAAGCATAAGGCTCTCCTCATTTTGCGAAAAATTCTTTTTCCGTTATCTTGATTTTTGCAACAGTTATTTTATATGCCGCATCATAACACGGCGGATTATTTACATAATAAAGTGTTGTTCCGTCAGGCGAGAAGAAAAGCGACGGGCTGTATCCGCATCTTTCGTAAGGATCAAGTGTATACGGAATGGGATTGTCAACGGGAATGAACTTTTTGCCGTAATCAAAGCTTATAAACATATCCGTTCCCGTTCTGCTCTCACCTTTAATCGGGTGTTTGCCGACAACGATAAGCGTGCCGCATTCACCGCCGACGGGTGTCCACGCAACGTAGGGCGATGAGCCGAAGGTCTTGCCTGCCGCAGAAATAACCTTGCCGTAATCGGAAACGTCACCCCAATCGTCAAGTGATTTCGTCCTCTTGCAATAAATCGGATTTCCGTTTATGCCGACCATTTCATAAACCATATAATATTCGCCGTTACCCATTTTAACAACGGATGCCATACCTGGACGAAGCTCGGGGTCGTCGCAGGCAACGCATTCAAATTTCTCGCTCCAGTTTACGAGGTCTTTCGTGTATTTGTAAACTAATTTCTGCGAATGCTCAGGGTCAGAGTCGTCGGAATAGAAACAGAAAAGTCTGCCTGTTTCTTCTTCATAAATAAAGTAAGGCTCCCAGACACCCCAGCCTGTTCCGCCTGCTTTGTCCACGTTGCAGAAAGGAGTGAACGTTCTGCCAAGGTCCGTACTCCAATAAAGGGTTATCGCGCTGTCCGTAACACCTTCACCGTAAACGGACGTTGCGGCGAGAATAATTGTGCCCTTTTCAAATTCACCGATATCTGCAGGAAGCTCATACAAAAACGGCATCCACTCATTCCAATAGCCTTCATTAAGAGTGTCGACAACGGTGCTGACGTAATGCCACGTTTCGGCATCGTCCGTGCTTTCGTATACGGGATATCTGCTTCCCCACTTTTCAAAAGCAGCAAGAAGCTTTCCGTTGTCCGCTTCATTCTTCTGGTGGCAAAGTCTTATTACCGTCGGATATTCCTGCACGTTGGTGCTGTTTTCGTCCGACGGAACGTAAATATCGTTCACACTTTCGATTTCAAAATTAATCGGCAATCGGTCATAATCGACACCGCCGCCGAACGGAAAAATAGTTTTAATTGCTATCAGGAATAACGTTACAAGACGGAAAAGAAAAACTTTCATTTTTACACCTCACATTAATTCTATTTTAAACGTTTGGTTCACCGTTGTCAAACAAAAATATGAACAGACGCCCTTCCCTACGTAGTTGTTTTGATGCCGGGTTCGTAGGGGCGCGCATTGCGCGTCCGTTGAATCAAGCGTATTTTTACGGACGACCAATGGTCGCCCCTACGTTGATGAATTAAATCTGTCCTGCAAACCCAAATTTGTCAGAACAAAAAGAAAAGGCTGAGCCGAAGCTCAGCCTTTATGTAATTAGTTAACTCTTAAGGATTAAAGAGTCGGGAGAAGTCCGAGAAGAACTTCGTTGATACTCTGGAAGAATGTGAGGATCTTCATAGCCTGCTCAATAGCCCAAGCCTTAAGTCTCTCCTGCCATGTGGGAACCGGAGGAGCGATGATGAGGTGACCTGAAACGATGTAAACAACACCTTTGTCAGGAGCAAGCTGCGTATCAATCTCAAATGTATCGAGGTTGATTACGTCGATGTTACCGCCTGCTGAGAACATAGTGTAATCACATACGTCCCAGTAATTGAACCACTGCGGAGGAGTGATTGTAAGCTGGCAGTCAAGAGCTGCGCCTTCTGCGTCATAGCCTGTGTAATCTTCAGCAACCTGAACTGTTACATAACCAAGAACCATAGCTTCCTGCTGGAAGATTGACATATCGTTACATCTGAAACCAAATGTATTCATTGTCGGGTCTTCATCGAGTGTAAGATCAGCAACATCAGCAACAGCAAGCTCATAACCTGCAAGAGCCTCAGCTTCTGCAGAAGCCTTTACGCCTGTGATTGTCATAAAGTTAGCTGCAGGACCTTCAATAGCAAGGTTCATACCAACAAGAACAAAGCCACCTTCAACCGGTGATGTGTAGTTTGATACGATGTAAACAGGAATATCATATGAACCGCCTGCTTCAACGTATGTGTTCTCACTTACAAAGTAGATTTCGTTCTCTGTCTGTGCCGGGAACTCGGGAAGAAGGATGCCTGTATCTGCGCCTTCATCTTCGCCCTCAGCAAAAGCTGTAAGACCGAGTGTGAAAACCATCATTGCTGCGAGAAGGATTGCTAAAATCTTTTTCATAATTGATTTCTCCTTTTCATTTTTTTGCGTTTTTCACGCTTCTTATTTTACGTCACTTTTTACTGATTTCACAGCGACAGTAACGTATTTTCTATATATTAGCACAAGGATTTTGATTTATAATTCCAAAAAAGAAAAATAACAAACTTTTTCAAAACTTATTTTTTGTTGCAAACTGCCTGCATAACCTTATTGGAAATCTTTCCTGCGGTCGCAAGTCCATATCCTGAATTTTCTGCAACGCAGACCACAGCATATGGTGTTTCGGGGTTCGCAGAGAAGCCGACAAACCAGGAATGAGGCTCACCGTCATCAATCTGTGCAGTTCCTGTTTTTCCGCACATTTTCAATCCCGGGAATGTTGAATCCCCGTAATAATTTAAAACATTGGAGCGCATATACTCTCTCATACGGTTTGCAACCGTACTGTCAAGGGCAATTGCTTCGCTTTGTACGGTCTGTCCGATTTGAGTAACTCTTCCCGAAGGTGAGGTAATCGAATCGACGTAGTAGGGTTTGATTGCTGTGCCTGCGTTTGCGATTGCGCCCATAATCGTCATCATATGGCACGGATTTGCAAGTGTCGTATACTGTCCGATACCTGCCCAGCCGAGGTCAACGGAAGCCGTTTTGCTGACGTCAAACATACTTTTTGCAACGGGAGTCTGTCCCATACTTTCTTTGACGTTGAAGCCGAGCTGTTCCGCCGTCTGAGTAAGCTTGTTTTTGCCGAGTTCAATTGAAAGCTCTGCAAATGCACTGTTGCAGGAACGGTTGAAAGCCTGTTCGAAATTGACCGTTCCGTGAACGTCATTACAGATAACGTCGCCCGAATCCGTATGATATTTTCCCGTGCATTTGAAGGTTCTTGAGCTAAGGTCGGGAATATTCTGCAATGCGCAGATAGCCGTAACCGCCTTGAATGTTGAGCCGGGAGTGTAAACACCCGAAATAAAACGGTTAAGGTAAACACCCTCGTAATCGGGATTATCCGACATATTCGTCGGCTTGTTGCTCGGGTCATATGTCGGAGTTGAAACCATACATATGATTTCGCCCGTGCGGTAATTGTAAACCCCGACGGTACCCTTTCTGCTTCCGAGCGCTTCATACGCAACCTTGCAGACATTTGCATCAAGAGTAAGCGCAATATCGTTTCCTTTGCCGAATTTTTTCAGGTTGTAAACACCGTTGACAAAGTCATAACCCGAAAGCTCAGAGCTGTAAATCGACTGGACACCCGTCGCGATAAACGATGCGGTATCGCCGACCGCGTGAAGCGTTGATTTTCGGATAGATTTGCTTTCGTTATATTTACGTTTTCCGCCCTCGCTGTAAGCAAGCGGAGTTCCGTTTCGGTCGTAAATTGAACCTGCATTCGCAATCTGTCCTGCTGAATATACATGACGGTTGACCGTCTTTGCCGCCCATTCATCACCGTTTGAGTAAAAGGAGAAGACCATAAATCCGAGACCCACGATAAAGGCAAGGATAAAAATATAAAGAACGTAAGCTCGTTTTGTCGTATTGTTCATCGCGGTGTCCTCCTGTTTTCCGGAGTTCTTCGTGACGTAGCCTGACGTTGCGACTGCCTCTGTCCGCCCTGACGTTGCGGAGAAGCCTGACGAGAAGAGGTCTGCCTCGGTGTTGCCTGACGTTGAGATGTCTGTCGCTGAGGTGCCTGTCGCTGTACCGTCTGCCTCGGCTGACTCTGTCTCTGAGGCTGACGTGAAACGGGAATGTCATTTTTTGTATTCCCACCGCGGTAAACCTTTGTGTCTTCTTCGGGACGCGGATTCTGTTGTCTCGGTTGAGTACGTGTTGCCGTGCCCGAAACGGTTCGCGCTCTTCTTTGCGGTGCTCTGCCGATACGTATATCCGGCGGATAAAGCGGATGATCGGGAAGAATCGTCTTTGAAAGCTTCGGATAAGTTCGTATATCCGCCGCCTTGATAAACGCGATAAGTCCCCACGAGCAAATCATACTTGAACCGCCTCGGCTGATAAACGGAAGCGTAACTCCCGTAAGCGGAAGAATATCCGTTACACCGAAGATATTAAGTGCCGTCTGGAAAAGCATAAGCCCTGCGGCGGCACAGGCGGCAATTGCATAAAAGGCGGAGCGGGTTGTTCGCGCAACCTTGATTGCATAAAGAAGAATAAAAACATACGAAAGGACGATGAGCAGAGCAACAATCATTCCCCACTCTTCACAAACCATACCGAAAACGAGGTCGGTTGTGGACGCGAAAACATGCTTCAGCTTGCCGTTGCCGATTCCCAGACCGAAAAGACCGCCGCTGACGGAATAAATCAGCACTCGTGTCTGTTGCATACCCGCTTCGTTCATCTGTTCCCATATGTGGCGATAGGTTGAAAACCTTGCCGCAACCGTCGGACGGAAAAGGATAATCATAACCGCACCGAGAGCCGCAACAACGCAGACAAGTGCAATTGTTCGCATATCGCCCGAGCGCATAAATGCGATAATAATAAATGTGAAGAAGAAAATGAGTGCCGTGCCGAAGTCTCGCATAAGGAAAAGAGCACCTACACATCCGACGGAGAAAATCAGGTATTTCGTAAGGCTCGTTGTGCGCTGAAGCTTATCAAGCGAAGCCGCACCGACAAAAATAAAGGCAAGCTTGACAATTTCGGAAGGCTGGATTGAAAAACCTGCAATCGTAATCCAGTTGAGTGCGCCGTTTGTCGTTTCTGCAAGAAGGAGATTGACCGCAAGAAGTCCGACAGCCGCAAATGCAATCGGCATTCGAAGCTTCATAACAATGTCCGTACGGCGCAGAATAATAATCAACGCGATAAAAACGCAAAGACCGAGAAGGATTGAAAAAACCTGCTTAATCGCATAGTCGTCGTAAACGCTTGCGCAGACGGTCAGTCCTATTCCCGAAAAAAGAAAACCGAGAATTTCAAGCTCGAAATTATTCTGTCCGCAGAAAACGGACGCAACGAAAAAGTAAATCCATTCAACAACTATGTAACCTGCGAAAATAACAAGAAGCTTCATGTTGACGGCTTCCTTTGTGATAACAGGTGTTGCCGTAATTATCTGAAAAACTGTGACAAGAATCATCATCAGGTTCCAGTTAAAACGCTTGTTCAGGTTTTCGTTACCCATAACGCGCCTCCTTCCTTGCAAAAAAGTTTATACATATAGTAATTATAACACGGAAAGGCAAACAAACTCAACCGTTTCGGGAAAATTTACATTAACTTAACAGATGATTATATTAAATACTTGAAAAATAACCTGTCTGTGGTAAAATTTAAAAAAGAAGGCGGTGATATTTTGGCGAATATAAGAATCGATAATCTTTCGGGTGACACGATAACGGTTTTCCTTGACGGAAATCCGCAGACTGTTGAAGAGGACGGCAGAGTGACCTTTGATTCACTTGAAAAGGGCAAGCATACTCTGCGTCTTCACCGGACAAGAGTACCGCTTGAAACCGCGACCTTACAGAGCGAACAGGAAAAATCTTTTGAAGAGCAGATGACAGGCAAAAACAAAAGCCTGCATACTCCGCTTGATTATATAACTGAAATTGACCTTAATTCATCAAAGGCTGTTATCACCGTCAAATCAGATATCACGGCAAAAGAAAGCAAAGGGCTTGATGTTATTTTTGCCTCATATTCCGTAACGGCAACGGGCGCAAAAGCTGAAATCGGATACAAAACTTTTGCAAGTCCTGCCGTCAAAAAGACCTTCGTTTCACATAACATTAAAAATGCTCTTTTCCCGACGGGAGTTTGCGGAATAATTGTTCTTTTGCTTGCAATCGTTTCTCTTGTCTGCGCTGCCCTGGGCAAACCGATTGACCTCGGAGGTACCGTGTTCACTCTTCCGTGGGCATTGGGATTGACTGCCGTTTCGGTTGCGGTCTGCGGTTATGCAGTATTCTGTATTATAAATGTAATAAAAACAGCAAGAGCTTTAAGCGAATAAAAGGAGGTTGCGATATGGAAAGGATTCCGACCGAGCGTGTGCTCGACAAGCTCGACGAACACTTCGGCAGAAACGATTATGATTCTGCGGAAAAACATCTTTTATATTGGCTCGGCGAAGCAAGAATGATTGACGACAAAAGAAGCGCACTTCTTTTTCTCAACGAGCTTGCAGGCCTTTACCGCAAGCTTTCAAAGGAAGAAAAAGCGATTGAAACCGTTTCTTCGCTTATCAGCCTGATTGAAGAACTGGGTATTGAAAACAACGTCGGCGCAGGCACGACATACATCAACTGTGCAACGGTATACAAAGCATTCAACAAGGCGGAAAAGGCTCTTCCGCTTTTTGAAAAAGCAAAGGACGTTTATGAAAAAAATCTTCCGGCGGACGACAAGCGTTTCGGCGGACTTTACAACAATATGGCGCTTGCGCTCGTTGACCTTGAGAGGTTCGGCGAGGCTTATGAGCTTTATGAAAAAGCAATTTCGGTTATGTCCAATGCCGATGACGGCGACCTTGAGGTTGCAATAACTTTCCTCAACATTGCAAGTGCAAAAGAAACCGAGCTTGGCGCGGAAGAGAGCGAGGCACAGGTCAGGGATTACATTGAAAAAGCAATGAAAATCTTTGACGAACACGAAAACAGGGACGGATATTACGCCTTCGTCTGCGATAAGTGTGCGTCGGTTTTCGGCTATTTCGGTTACTTCATTTACGAAAAAGAGTTAGATAAGAGAGCAAGGGATATTTATGAAAGGTCTTGAACTTTCCGAAAAGTTTTATTATGAATACGGCGAAAAGATGATTAAAGAAAACTTTGCCGATGTTGAAAAATATCTTGCCGTCGGTCTTTCGGGAAGCGGTTCGGAATGTTTCGGTTTTGACGACGAAATTTCTCAGGATCACGATTTTGAGCCCGGATTCTGTATTTTTATTCCCGACGAAATTGATTCAAAAACTGAATTTCAGCTTGAACGTGCGTATGCAAAGCTCCCGAAAGAATTTATGGGTTACACACGCAGTCCGCTGAATCCCGTTGGCGGTAACCGTCACGGCGTTATAAGAATCAGCAGGTTTTTCGAAGAAAAGACAGGCAGCAAAACAGCAGACATTCCCGTTGTTGGTTGGTTTTGCATCGCAGAGCAGTTCCCTGCGGAAGCGACAAACGGAAAAATATTTTGCGACAACCTCGGTATGATGACACAGCTTCGCGAAAAAATCGCCTATATGCCTGATGCTGTTCGGCTGAAAAAGCTTGCAGGCAATATTCTTCTTATGGCGCAATCGGGACAGTATAATTATCCGCGTTGTATCAAAAGAAGCGAAACCGCCGCGGCACAGCTTGCCGTCGGTGAGTTTGTGAACACTACGCTGAAGGTGATTTTCCTTCTTAACAAAAAATATATTCCTTATTATAAATGGACTTTTCGTGCACTGAAAGACCTTGAAAAGCTCAGCGGTTTGTACGGTGACTTGGAATATCTGATTTCAAGCGACAACTCGCAGGCAGAAAAAAAGCAGGAGATAATTGAAAAAATCTCCGCTTGTGTGATTGATGAGCTGAAAGCACAGGAGCTGACAAAAATCAATTCGCCGAACCTTGAACCGCACGCATATTCCGTTAACGATAAAATCAAAGACGGCGAAATAAGAAATCTGAATATTCTTTATGCAGTTTAATCTGAATCGCAGGTCGTATGAAACTGTATAGTGTAGTAACATAGTATACAAATAGTGCAAGGACATAGTATACAGTTTTATGATAAAATAAAGGCAAATAAAATGCTGGATAAGGAAGTGTTTTACATGCCGTGGGAGAGTAAAACTGTGGAAGAATTAAGAAAAGAATTTGTCCTTGCAGCGAGGGAAAATATAAATTTCAGTGCATTGTGCAGAGAGTTCGGCATTACACGAAAAACAGGATACAAATGGGTTGAAAGATATTCGGAGGGACTATCTCTTTCTGATAAAAGCCGAAAGCCGTTCAAAGTAGCAAACAGAACACCTGAAGATATTGAAACGCTCATAA
>JAZSPL010000017.1:0-3811 GCA_045537435.1 Acutalibacteraceae bacterium | reverse complement strand
TGTACGAATTAAAGGAGAGTTTGTCTAATGTGCAAATATAAGAAAAAGAGAGAAGCCGAAACTTCTCTCTGATTTTCTTTCCTTGCAACGCCCATAAGTTAGTGTTTTGAAATTACTGCCTTATGTGGCTTCAGCAGATTGCACCGCGGGATTTTTTCAGTATAAATTATCAGTCAACAAGATTTTCGTATCCTTCAAACATAACGGTTGCTTCTGATTTACCGAGAGAGAGAAGCTCCTGATAGTGGCCGAATGCGAGTGCCATACAGTAATCATTTTCGGGAACGATATAGCCGACAGCATCATTTGCAAGACCGAAAACGATAACATCATCGCCAAAGATTTCGCAAAGCGTCTGACCTTCGTAATCTTTGTTATTCACAGAGCCTGCAGCCGTAAGTGCCTCACCGCCGTAGACAAGGTCTGTACAGATTTCGCCAGGAACAAATGCAATTTTGACGTCCTTGCCCATTTCCATGTAACCGATTTCGGTTGTTACGTAATATTCTCCGGCAGATTTTTTGATAAGGTAGTTAACAACTCCGAGCTTACCTGCTGCCTGGATAACGGGATTTGTGACGTGAACTTCAACCTGAGCGATCTTAATGTTGAGAATCGGATCAACATCAGTTTCCTGTGCAGGAATCCAGCCTTCGTACCAGGGTGTGTAGTTGTAACCTTCGATTTCTTCTGCGGTAAAGTTGAGACTCATAAGATAATCGTCAGTAAGGATTTCTTCTTCAGTCATTGTCATGCCGAGAACCATTTTGCCGATTTCTCTGCCGTAGTTTGCGGCGATATCAACGCGCTTTTCAGCAGGAGCGCTGATTCTGCCGATGTAGATACCTGCGATTGAACCGTTGAAGAACATAAAGTTGTAGCCGGCGTTGTTGATTGTTTCACCTATGTAGTAAATATAGTCGCCCGAAACGCCGTGGCCCTTTGTAGGATCGTCCTCAGTTGCAAGTCCTACAACATCAGGATGTGCAGACATATTAACAATGATTGTCGGCGTTACGGAAACGTCATCAGGTGTGAAAACAAAACGCTTGAGATCTGTATCAAGAGAATCGCAGGACGGTCTGTTCTTGTTGCTGAAATATTTTTCTCCGATGTCTTTTCTTGCGAATGTCATCGTGCCTTCAGTCATTGAATCAACAGCTTCTGTAATGGCATCACAGACTGCGGAATAGAAGAATTCCATATATTCGGGGTCTGTGCCCTGTTCAGTTTCAATAATGCCTGTGAGTGCGCTGAAAATGTTTTTGGGCCACTTACGGAAAATGTCTGTCCAGAGACCCTGTGTGTCAATACCTGAATGCGTATGAGTTGCAAAAAGGTTGATTGAATTGATGTTGTTCTCAGCGGCAAATTCCTGAAGAAGACCTCTGATGTGTCTGATGTCGCCGTTTGAAACACCGATTGAATCGATAGTTGCAAAAACAGCAGTACCTCTGCCGGAACCGTCGTTGAGCGCGATAACGCGTACTTTCATGTCGTCAAGAATTTCGCGAACATCATTTGTGAAAAGATTCTGCTCACTGATGAAACCGCCGCAGAAAAGGTCGTATTCTTCCCAGTTTTCGGGAACAAGACTTGCGCTGCTTTGGCCGAGAGACCATTTTGCGCCGACAGCTGCCTCGTCGATGAATTCGGCTGTGCCTTCAAAGAAATTATCGTAAACATATTCGTCTTCATCGATGAATTTGTCATTTTCTCTGAGGAACATATTGACAACGCCGACAAGATTTTCGAAAACTGTTCCGACAACTTTTGCAAGAACCTTTGTAACCGGCTCTGAAGATGATTCAAAGTCGATAGCGTAAGCGGGTGTGGTGGTAACTGAAAAAACCATCACGATTGCGAGGATTAATGATAATGCTTTTTTCTTCATAATTCTTCCTCCTGATAAACAATATATGTTATATAAGAAAAATATCATAGAATGTGTTCTGTGTCAAGAGTTATCACTGCGTAGGTTTTTTGGTACATCACGACGGTTAACTGACATAGGGCTCGGAATGCTGTTGCGCTGCAGAAATATGTGTGATATAATCATTATCAAAAAACAGAAAAAATTAATCTACCCGGAGGTAATTTTATGAAATACCGTGAGGATAAATACGGCAACAAACTGTCTGTTTTAGGCTTTGGTTGTATGCGCTTCAAAAAGAGAATGGGCAGAATAAATATGGAAGATGCAGAACGTCAGATAATGAATGCTTTTCACAACGGCGTAAATTATTTTGATACTGCATTCATTTATCCCGGCAGTGAATCGGCAATTGGTGAGGTTTTTGAAATGAATAATATCCGCGATCAGGTGTATATTGCAACAAAACTTCCGCCGCAGCTTATGCGCAGTACTGAAATTCTTGACAAGCTTTTCAATGAACAGTTAAAAAGACTGCGTACTGACCATATTGATTTTTACCTTATGCATATGATGGCTGACATAAAGGTCTGGGAACGCTTAAAAAGTATTGGCATTGAAAAGTGGATAGAGGACAAAAAGGCAAGCGGTGCAATCCGTCAGGTCGGCTTTTCATACCACGGTAAATCGGATATGTTCTGTAAGATTATCGATGCTTACGATTGGGATATGTGCCTTATACAGTATAACTATATGGATGAGCATACCCAGGCAGGACGAAAGGGTTTGAATCATGCTCATAAAAAGGGAATTCCTGTTATGATTATGGAACCCCTTCGCGGTGGCAGGCTTGTAAACAATCTTCCGTCGGAAGCAAAGAATATTTTTACACAGCATCCCGTTCAGCACACTCCTGCACAATGGGCATTCCGCTGGTTGTGGAATCAGCCGGAGGTTACGGTTGTGCTTTCAGGTATGAATTCCGACGAAATGGTTGCAGACAATATCAAAACTGCATCCGAAACTGAAATCGGTGAACTTACGGCAAATGATGAAGAGATGCTCAAGCGAGTTGTTAACGCTATCAATTCCAAAATGAAGGTTGGTTGTACAGGGTGTGAATACTGTATGCCCTGTCCCCAAAATGTTAATATCAGCGGAACTTTTTCTGCATATAACCGACACTTTGCTGACGGTAATTCTGCAGGATTCAGAGAGTATGTCAAATGCACAGCTTCGGGTAAATTTGCTCCCGCTTCAGCGTGTATAGGTTGCGGAAAATGCGAAAAGCATTGTCCGCAGGGTATTGAGATACGCAAACAGCTGAAGGAAGCAGAAAAAGTGCTTGAAGTTCCTGCATATAAAAAGATTTATAAGATTGCTTCGGTTTTCAGGAAGAAAAAATAAAAGGGTATTTGACGAGGTGTTTCTGTGATTCGCAAAGCTGCAAACTGAGATTTCGTAGGGAAACAAACCGCAATGCGCCTGTTTTAAGAAAAAACTGTAATCAGGTTGAAAAATTCGGGTTTGTCGAGATTAATATTCAATCTACATCGTAGGGGCGACCATTGGTCGTCCGTGGAAATTCTGCTTAATTCAACGGACGCGCAATGTGTATAGTGTAGTAACATAGTATACAAATAGTGCAAGGACATAGTATACAGTTTTATGATAAAATAAAGGTAAATAAAATGCTGGATAAGGAAGTGTTTTACATGCCGTGGGAGAGTAAAACTGTGGAAGAATTAAGAAAAGAATTTGTCCTTGCAGCTAAGGGGAATATAAATTTCAGCGCACTGTGCAGAGAGTTCGGCATTACACGAAAAACAGGATACAAATGGGTTGAAAGATATTCGGAGGGACTATCTCTTTCTGATAAAAGCCGAAAGCCGTTCAAAGTAGCAAACAGAACACCTGAAGATATTGAAACGCTCATAA
>JAZSPL010000054.1:0-11345 GCA_045537435.1 Acutalibacteraceae bacterium | reverse complement strand
AATAATCAAGCATTTGAAATGCGGGTGTAGTTCAATGGTAGAATCCCAGCCTTCCAAGCTGGTCGTGTGGGTTCGATTCCCATCACCCGCTCCAGCGCTGATAGCTCAGTTGGATAGAGCATCTGCCTTCTAAGCAGAGGGTCGGGGGTTCGAATCCCTTTCAGCGTGCCACAGCGCATAAAGTTTATAGTTTATTAGCCTTTGTGCGCTGATATATATGGTGGGTATAGCTTAGTTGGTTAAAGCGCCAGTTTGTGGCACTGGAGACCGTCGGTTCGAATCCGACTATCCACCCCACTTAAAAGTCTGCAAGAGTCCCTCTTGCAGACTTATCTTTTAAATTTAATAATGGGGTGTCGTCAAGCGGTAAGACACAGCACTTTGACTGCTGCATTCGCTGGTTCGAATCCAGCCATCCCAGCCAAAAATCGACGAGCTTCGTAAGAAGTTTGTCGATTTTTACTTATTACTTCATCACTCTTAACTTTTACTTAAATCAAATCGATTTTTGGCAAAGTAATAAGAAAGAAGTAATAGTGAATAGGTTGCGAAAGGAATGAAGGTTTTTGAATAATAGCATTCTTATGGACAAGTCAAAGCAATTTGCTCTCGAAATTATAAAAGTTTGTAATAAAATAAAACAGACTAAAAAAGAGACTGTATTGACAAACCAACTTATTCGTTCAGGTACTTCGGTTGGCGCCAATATACGTGAGGCTTTTTATGGCCACGGTAAGGCTGATTTTATTGCTAAGCTTCAGATTGCACTTAAAGAATGCGGTGAAAGCGAATATTGGCTCGAGTTACTTATAGAAAGTGGTTATTATGATGATAGAGATATTCTTGATTTGTGTATTGAAGTCAAGCGAATTTTAATTTCATCGCTCAATACTGCAAAAAATAACAACAAATAGCTGTTCGCCATTTCGACCACTTAACACAAAAATCCCGTTCGTATTAGCGAATGGGATTTTACTTTTAAGGTTTAATTTGCATATCTTCACAGTAACTGGAAAAAGTAATTATATAAAACATGTGGAGGTAACAAAATGTTTAAACACGAAAAAATGCTTTTTCATCCTGTTTCAGTAGAAAAACCAAACCCTCAATATGCGGCGCTGCTTCAGGAACAACTGGGTGGCGGCAACGGAGAACTTAAGGCTGCAATGCAATATATGTCTCAAAGCTTCAGAATCAAGGACCCGGAAATCAAAGACCTTTTTCTTGATATTGCCGCTGAGGAGCTAGGTCATATGGAAATGATAGCGCAAACCATTAATTTGCTTAACGGTCACGATGTTGATGCAAATAAGGTCGAGGACGGTGAAATACAGTCCCATGTTATTCTCGGCTTAAATCCCGGGCTGATAAATGCTTCGGGCTATTCATGGACGGCAGATTACGTAACTGTAACGGGAGATTTATGTGCCGATTTGCTCAGCAATATAGCCTCGGAACAGCGAGCAAAGGTAGTTTATGAATATCTTTACCGTCAAATTGAAGATAAAAAGGTTCGCGAGACCATCGACTTCCTTTTAAATCGTGAGGAAGCGCATAATCAGATGTTCCGTGATGCCTTCAATAAGGTGCAAAACTCGGGCTCAAATAAAGATTTCGGTACAACAAAAGCTGCACGTATGTATTTTTCTATGTCTGACCCGGGTCCTAATGACTTTGCCAATAATGAAACTAAGCCTGTATCATTTCAATAAGTTTGCACTTGTATAATTTAGTATAATGTTAATCAACCTTCTAATCTTAGCTGCAGGGTACGATTGAAGGTTGATTTTTTATATAAACATAGTATTCAAGTGATATTTAGTTACTTTCTTTTTGTCTTCACTTAACATGGCAAATTTTTGCATAGCTTCGGGATTTTGCGCCAAAGCCATAGCGAAACCTACAGGCATTTCATTATGATTCGCTCTTGAAATTATAAAGGTTTGCAATAAAATAAAACAGATAGAAAGTGGATATTATGATGACAGAAATATTCTTGATTTATGTATTGAAGTAAAGAAAATTTTGATATCATCCTTGAACACTGCAAAAAGCAACAGCAAATAACAGTTCGTCATTTTGAATGATAAACATAAAAACCACTTACTGATTAAGCAAGTGGTTTTTTGTATCACGGATTATAAGTTGTAATAACTGCGCTTGTTTCGGCATCTGCGATGGAAATGTTGCAATTCATACCAAGCTGTGCATACATCTGGTAAACCATTGAGGGAAGAGAAACTGTTGTTGAAATTGCACTGCCGTCGGCAGAGTTGAAGCCTGCACGGTCAACTTTTACTATAACGTTCGAAAGGTCGTCGTTACAGTTGATATCTTTTATATATGAATATGAATGGGTGAGCTCGTTTTCAATTTTAGTTACAGTTTCATATCTGTAGTTACGAAGGAAAACTTTATAGTCAGCCTTTGAAATTGTGTATGTAACGGAGCTGTTACCGTCAGATGCAGCTGATTTGAAACCTACATCCTTTTGCTCTTTTGTCAGCTGAGAGTTGGCGTTGATATCTTCAAGGACGAAAGAAATAGGCACTTTGATTTCAACATCAATCAGCTCATCACCGTCGGCTGTGATATCGTCGCCCTGAACAGCTACTGCATGTTTGGTAGCTGAAGTTTGTTCAAAAAAATCTCTGTTCGTTTTTTCATATGAATTGTCACCCTTGAAAATGATAACCCACACAAGACTGCAGGTGATTATTGCAACTGCAACGAGCATAAATATTATTGTTGGTTTCTTGAATTTACCATTATTGTTCATTTGTGTCACTCCTAACGGGTACATTTTACCACTATTAATAATGCCCGTCAAGGAGATGCAAAAACTTAAAAAGGGGATATAAATCTGCTAATATTAAGCCAAGGTGGCTATAGTGTGGATAACTTGCAGGAGAGCCTTTAATAAAATGAACTTTCGAAGAACCATCTGAAATTTGTTTACCACAATTAAAACAAAAACACTTGCGAGAACCGTAACGGCATCGCAAGTGCTTTTTTATTTAACTTCCATCTTGTCGATTTTTTCTTTGTTTGGTGTAACGTTTACTGAGTAATAAACGTGATAAATAACCTTGCCCGGAGGCGCTCCCTGAGGTTTTTTGAGATGCTTTACATAAGTGTAATCAACGGGCACGAGCTTGGCATCTCTTGCTTTGCTGTGATATGCTGCAATCTCTGCCGCTTCAACAATCGCATCGTCGCTGATTTCTTTATTATCGCTGATAATTATAACGTGCGAACCGGGAAACTTCTGTGTGTGAAGCCACATGTCGGATTTTGAGGCGGTTTTCAATGAAAGCTTATCATTTTGCATATTGTTTCTGCCGACAAGCACTCTGAAGCCGTCCGTTGTCATATATTCCATGGGCGGAAGGAGCTTCGTCTGTTTCTGATTGTTCTTCTTTTTGAATTTCATAAATCCGCTGACAACGAGCTCGTTACGGATTTCTTCAATTTCAGCCTGAGTTGAAGCTCTGTCAAGGGAATCCGCGACCGTTTCAAGGTATTGAAGGTCGTTCTGTCCCTGCTCAATAAGCTCCGTCAGCATAGCTTCAGCTGTTTTTGTCTTGCGGTAATCCTTGAAATACTTCTGCGCATTTGCGGCAGGTGTTTTCGCCGGGTCAGCCTTAATTCTTATCGGCCTGTTCTCGTCGTAATAATTTTTAAGATCGTAAAAAGCCGCACCCTTTTCAAGTCTGTATAGGTTGGCGTTGATAAGCTCTGCACTTATGCGAAGTTGTTCTCTGTCTGCACATTGCTTGAGTTCAGCCTGCTGAAGACTGATTTTCTTCGAAATTCGCGCAATTGCAGAACCGAGGAACTTAACAAGATCCTGTGCCTTCTGCCTTGTTCTGTCGAGCCTGTCACATTCAAAATAAAACTCATCAAGAAGTTCCGAAAAACTTGATTTTTCTTCTGAAGTGTACTTTGTGCCATATTGTTTTATCGGCATAAACGAAAAGTCAACAGGTTTTCCTGTTTCGTCCTTGAGCATAAATGCAGTGGCATTGCCTGTTTCAACAATCTGTATGAGGTTATCGATTTTGTACTTGAGATTTTCAAATCCTGTATCGCTTACTTCGTCAACGAAATGCTCGGTGAATTCGCCTGCAAGCTCACGGCTTGTAAGCGGTGATACACCCTGAAGCGACGAAAGAATTGCAGAAGAAAGAGTTTTCGTTTCAAATGTTTTAATTTGCGAAATGATGTTCTCTGTTGAGTGTTCAAGTATGTTGAGCTTGTTCTGCGGCGGAGGAGAAGTGTATCTGAATCCCGGAAGAATCTGCCTCACCGTCGATTGGCTGAGGTCAACTCTTTTAAGGGCATCAATGATTTTGCCTTCTTCGTCGAAAAGAATGATGTTGCTGTGTTTTGCCATAATTTCAATCGACAAAGTCAACTTCACTCTGTCACCGATTTCATTTGTTGCATCAAAATCGATGTAAAGCACACGGTCAAGCTCGGATTGTCTGATATCAACAAGTGATGCGTTGACAAGTCTTTTTCTCATCAGCATACAAAACATCGGCGGTGTTGCCGGGTTTTCGGGTGCGTGTTGAGTGAAATGAATTCGCGGACTGTTAGCACGCACGCTGAGAAGAAGCTTCTTTGCTCCGCTTTTTGTGCGCAGGTGAATAACCAGCTCTTCGCGTGAAGGCTGGTGTATTTTTTCAACTCTGCCGAACTGTGCGCCGTCGAGTATTTCTTTTTTTGCAAGATTGAGAAGTATACCGTCAAGTGCCATAGTGTAGTTCCTTATCTGAATTTAACAGGGTTTTCCTGCTTGATATCTACAATTTCAATTTCTTCAAATTTTGCCTGAAGTTTCTCTTTTAAAACGGGTACAACAGGGAATTCTGTTTCATAATGTCCTGCAGCGAAAAGGGAAATTCCTGCACTGAGTGCATCTAGAAAATCATTGTGTTTTGCGTCGCCTGTAATGAAAGCGTCGATCTTTCCTGCTTCAAACATAAGCGAAGTGCCGCCACCCGTGCAGATTGCAACTTTGCTGATTTTCTTGCCTGCATCAGCAAAACGCACCTTTGTGTCGAGCTTTTCGGCGAGCAAGCCTGCAAGCGCTTCTGCATTTGTTTCGTCAATATCAGCGTAGCGGAGAATCGGATTTTCACCCTTATATGCGTTGAATCCGAGAAGCTCTGCAAGAGTATCGTTAGTACCGCCGTCAGCGATATCAAGGGGAGTGTGGCAGCAGATTGCATTGATTGAATTTGCCGCAAGCTCAAAAGGAACGCAGCCTTTTGTGAATTTTTTCATTGCGCTGAAAATAACGGGATGGTGGCTGATAATAAGATTTGCACCAAGCGTCTTTGCTGTTTCAACAGCCCACTCGTCAATGTCAAGGACTACAACAGCCTTTTTTACCTCAGCGTTAATATCGCCGACAAGCATACCGCTGTTGTCCCAATCTTCCTGAGTTTCGATGGGTGCGAAGGTATTTATGTATTCAAAAAAATCTCTTACGGTTGCCATTATTTCACCTCGTTGAGTATTTTTTCTAATGTTCTGATTTCTTCGTTTTCAGGGTCGGATTTCTTTAACGCTTCAAGTCTGACTTTTATGCGGTGAAGTTTCTTTTCACAGAAGGAAACGGAGACTTCGTCAGTCTTTTTTGAAAATCCGCCAAGAAGAATTTCAGCTTCACTGTGTTCGGATTTTCTGCCCGTATAAACTGCTGCCATACATATATAAGTCTTGCTGTCCTCAAAGCAGGCATCCTCTTTAGTGATTTCAAATCCGTTATCCCAGAGCCATTTGCGAAGTGTTTCATCGTGTGACTGAGGCTGAAGGATTAACTGTATATTTTCATTCTTTAACCAAGGGGTAGCTTTAAGAATTTCAGAGATAAGTATACCGCCCATACCTGCGATAACAATGTCGTCAACCTCAGAAGGGTCAACGCATTTAAGTCCATCGGAAAGACGCAACTGTACCTTTTCGGCAATACCGTAATTTTTTACGGTAGCTTCAGCGTTTTCCAATGGACCTTTTCTCAAGTCTGCGGCGATGGCACAGGGGACTGTACCGTCAAGTATGAGTGCGGCAGGAAGGTAAGCGTGGTCAGTGCCGATATCGGCAAGCCTGGAACCCTTTCTTACCATCTGCGCCGCCATATTCAGTCTTGATTTGAGTTTGAGCATTATTTGCTTGCAAGATAAGCGTTGATATCAGCAATAAGCTCTTCAACGTCTACGCCGTGCACCTGGCAAGCCATTTCGATGCTTTCGCCTCTTGCAGAGGGACAACCGAGGCAGTGCATACCCATTTCAAGGAAAAATTTTGCAGTACCTACGTCAGCGTCAAGAACATCGCCGATAATCATATCTTTTGTTACTTCTGTCATGTCATTTACCTCCGAAAAAAATATACATATATATTATACACGCAAAATTTCATATTTTCAAGTTAAAAAATATCCTCTTTTGCTTTTCAAATCGAAATAAAGATGATATAATAAAAAAGTAAATTCTGTTGATACGAGGTATGCAAATGAAAGCAATTTACGATGCGGCGGCAAAAATCAACCTTATGCTTGATATTCTTGCCCGTCTTGATAACGGCTACCACAGCCTTTTTATGCTTATGCAGTCTGTTGACCTATATGATACCGTAACGGTTGAAACAGATTCTTCGGGCGCAATCAATATCACCTCCGATGAAGAGGGGATTCCGTGCGACAAAAGAAACATCGCTTACAAGGCGGCGGAAGCTTTCTTTAATTACACAGGTATAAAAAACAAGGGAATAAAAATCCACATTGAAAAAAGAATTCCGTTCGAAGCGGGAATGGCAGGCGGAAGTGCTGACGGTGCGGCAGTTATAGCGGCTCTCAATGATATACATAAGACAAATCTTTCGCAACAGGAGCTTTGCACAATCGGTCTCAAGGTCGGTGCAGATGTGCCATTCTGCCTGACGGGCGGCACCTGCCTTGCACAGAATGTCGGCGAAATCCTTTCTCCATTGCCACCGCTTGACGATTGTTATATCGTCCTCGCAAAGCCTGAAAGGGGAGTGTCAACGAAAGAAGCTTTCGCGGCGTTTGACACAGCAACTAATATCCGCCATCTCGATACCTGTGCGATGCTTTATGCGGCGTCTCAGGGCGACCTCAAGGAAATCTGTAAGAGAACAAAGAATGTTTTTGAGCAGCTTATTGAAGTTCCCGAAAGAGTGCCTATCAAATCAACCCTTAACCGCCACGGTGCACTCGCGGCTTGTATGAGCGGAAGCGGTCCGACAGTTTACGGAATCTTTGATGACGAATCAAAGGCTCAGTCTGCGGCATCAGCCCTGAAATCTTTTGTAAAGAATATTTACATAACCAGACCCGTGACAGCAGGATTGCTCAGGAAAAACTGAATATGAAATTAACGCAGATGTTTTACAGTATCTGCGTTATTCTATATTAAAGATAAAACCGGCTCCCGAATGAGAGCCGGTAATTTATTATAAGTTTTGCTGAACAGCTTCAGATTACTGCCATGAGAATGAAACTGAATTGTCCTTGAGGTTGACGCTGTAGTTAACGCCCTTCTTGAATTCGAAGTTTCTTGCGGAATATGTTGCGTTGTGCTCAACCCTGTCAACTTCTTCAAGACCCTTAATGAAAGCCTGCATCATATCAGCATCTGTGAAGACGAGCTTTGCATCAAGCTTAATCTGCTGAACAGCATCAGGTGTTACACCGAAATTGTCAAGAGCACCGGGAACGAAGCCTGTGAGCCACCATGAATACTGAAGACCACGTGAGAAGAGAATGTTGTTGTTTCTGTAAAGAGACATACTCATCTTGATAAGGAGATCGTCGTCGGCACACTTGAAGTAGTTTACACCGTTTTCGTCGATAAGAGAGTTGTCGCCGAAGTCACGGTAGTAAAGACCGATCTCAGCACCGATAAGAACCCAACCGTACTGACCTTTCCAAAGCTGAACCATCCACTCTTTGTCGTCATACTCGAAGAAGATTCTTGTTGTGTTAAACCAACAGATGATTACGGGAGCCGCAAGGTCGTAAATGTATGTATAGCCGAATGTTCTCTGCCATGCGTTACTTGAAGCGTAGAAAACGCCTTCTTTTGCATCAAATGAGAAACCGAGCAAGCCTGAACCGTCAGGGTTTGTTACCTTACCTGTTGCAGGGTCGTACCAGAAACCGCCGATGATTTCAATACGGCCTGAGTCAACGGGTGTGCCTGCAGGGAAGCTTGAAATCTTACCGACTGAGAAATGAAGGATGTAAAGTGCATCTGTTGAGTTGACCTGTTTGTCGCCGTTAACGTCAGCAGCCTTAAGTTCAGCAGAGGTAAGAGTTACAACACCTGTGCAGTGTCTTACGATCATAAGAGCGTCGAATGAGTTGATTGCGGCGTCACTGTTAGCGTCGCCGAGTGAATTGTCTGCAGCGCTTGAGCCGACTGTAAGGAAGGCAGCCATGCTTGCAACGATTGAAAGTGTGAGAATAATTGAAATTATTGATTTTGTGAATTTCATTTTTGTATTTCCTCCTTCTGAATTATAAAGACGGAATTAAACCGACTGAGTACTGAAGAACCATCAATGCATCTGAAGAATTAATTTTGCCGTCCTTTGAAACATCTGCCAGAACTTTTGTAGCAGCATCAAAGGTGATAACTTCGACGGCATGCTGAAGAATCATAAGTGCATCCTGAGAATTGATTTTGAAATCTCCGCTGACGTCGCCCGGGAGCTTTGCATCCTTAAGGATGAAGTTCACTTCGAAAGGAGCACGCTTACCACAGAACGTAGCGTAAAGAGTTGCTTTTCCGGGTTCAATGGAATCAACACCCAGAGGAACCGCCCAACCGATAAGCTGATTATCGGGGTAGGAAACGAGAATCGACTTTCCGTCCTTGTATTTTACGTTGATTTTGAGACCGGTAAGATCGAGCGTTGTAAACTCAACATCCCCAAGACCGCTGAGCTCCCAGTCAGTGTCCTGCATAAGATTTGTCTTTTTCGGTGGAGTAACAACAGAAATGCTTTCTGCTTCAACAAGATCAACCTGAACGGTAGCGTAAACGCTTGAAGGGAAATCGTCGCAGTAGATGCGCATAGTGTTCTTTCCTGCAGCCCAGCTGCCGCTGTCACTCTTTGAGTACATATTCGGCCACTTATCAACAGCGTAAGAAGCTTCTTCAGAGTTGTAAGAGAGCACCGTACCTGAAATATCAAAACTGCCGCCGATTACGGAAATGACACCGGATTTGTTGTACGCCCAGTCAATTCCCTGATAAAACGTCGTTTTTGTCGGCTTTTTGACGATTGTGACGTCTGCCGCAAAAGATGCGATAGTAAAACACGGAAGAAGCATTACAAGCGAAAGCACAACACAAAGGACTGTTCTGAACTTCTTATTATTCAATTTAATTTCCTCCTGACTTAAAAGTATTTATATTCCCGTTTATTATACATTAAAAAGGAGCAGGTGTCAATCAAAAATAAAATTTAAAATCTTCAGCAAACAGACAGATATTGACTATTGACAAACAGCCACTGTTAGTATATAATTTATCCGAATATGATGCGCTACATATGGTGTAGCATGCCTTTTTGGTACATATTCCTACATTACTGAATTAAGGAATGAAGAAAATGAACAAATCATTTAAAAGATTTCTGTCATTGATTCTCGCTGTGTTTACGGTGCTCGGTTGTGCAGTTTTTGCTTCCGCGGAAGACGAAGTTGCAGAGTTCAAATACGGCGATGTTACTGCAGACGGAAATATCAATTCTTCAGATGCTCTCGCAGTGCTCAAACACTCAGTCGGTATCGCTTCGCTTGAAGGTGAAGCACTTACTGCTGCAGATGTTAACGGTGACTTAAGCATCAACTCATCCGACGCATTGAATGTTCTTCAGTATTCGGTCGGAAGCCTCAAAATTTTCCCGGTAGAAGCTAAGGTTGAAAAACCCGGAACAGAGGCTGAAATTCTTGCTCTTTATGCAAAGATGATCGGAGAAGCAAGAGAAACAATTCCTGCGTATAAGCTTAATGCTTCAACAAAGGGCTTGAAAGCGGAGTTCTCAGGTACAGCTATTGCTTTTGTTCCTAAAGACGAGCTTGAAGCAATGAAGAAGGATATGCTTAAGGAAAGTTCTTTCCAGAATATTTTCAGAGCAGGTTCAAAAACTGCATTGAATAACCTTCCCGGCGAATGCAAAATTACAGATCCCTCTTTGCTCAAAGAAGTGAAGCTTACTGAACTTGCTGACGGCAACTATCAGATTGACATTGTCTTCAAAGATGACAAGAATCCGAAGGCGGGAAGCCCGATTGTTACAATGCTTAACGTTCCTGATAAGGATACGTTCATCAAACAGATGAATGGTGAACTTGGTTCAGCAACCGGCGGTGAAGATATCAGCGCTTCAGCGGAACTCAAAAACCTTGAATATACAAATTGCCGTATTTCATGCGTGATTGATGTAAGGACAGGAAACCTCGTTTCAGTGAATACAGAGTGTGATATGCGTACAAATATGATGACTTATGTTGCATTCTTCTCAATGGGTACAGACACAACAACAAGAAGTGTGAACAGTTACTCAAATTTCATTTATTAATTAAGTTTTAGTTCATCGGCGATTTCGCCTAAATCGCAAGATGTCTAAATATATGTGCGTAGCACAAATCTATAAAGGAGAAAATGGTGATTATATATGAACAGATTTGCTAAAATATTGTCAACTGTTATTTCAGTAACATTGGCACTCAGCATTGCAATCGTTATGCTCACATCAGCTCTTGCTGCAGTTGGCGCTAAGTTCTCAATCAACCTTGCAAGTGAAACAGACACTCAGGTTGTTATCGAAGTAAAGCTTGAGAGCGGTTCTTTCGAGGCTCTTGATTTCGGTATTACAGCTAACTCTGCAAAGATCAAGGCTTGCAAGGATATTAAGCTTAACGTAGACATTGCTCTTGCTGGTGGTGTTCAGGCATCTAACCCTGACACAGGTCTTTACGGTTGTGCAATTGATTCAGGTTACGCTACAGAGGGTGGCGTTATCACAACTTACACATTCGAAAAGGTAGCAGGTGCTAACATTTCAAAGGATGACTTTGCACTTAACGTTACAAATTGCTCAGCAGAATTTGAAGTTGTTAACAACATTCCTGTATATGTAGCTCCTGAAGAGCCTGTAGAGCCCGAAGAGCCTGTAGAGCCTGAAGAGCCTGTAGAGCCCGAAGAGCCTGTAGAGCCCGAAGAGCCTGTAGAGCCCGAAGAGCCTGTAGAGCCCGAAGAGCCTGTAGAGCCCGAAGAGCCTGTAGAGCCCGAAGAGCCTGT
>JAZSPL010000074.1:0-2215 GCA_045537435.1 Acutalibacteraceae bacterium | reverse complement strand
ACACGGTAGAACATAAGCGGAATAATGAGAGAAACGAGGGTCGTGATGGGGGTTGTGAACCAAGTGATGATTTTTTGGTATTCTTCAAGTCTTTCTCCGGAAATATACATCTGATAATCTGTAACTCTGATTTTGGTGTCATCCTGTGCAATACCAACCGCAGCTTCAAGTGTATTGGAAACAAGCATAGCAATGTAAATTGCAAGACCGCACAGAAAATGAGAATTGCCAAGAAAGAGAATTGCCAGAATATATACTCCGTTTCTCAATGCCAAGACAATATATTTGAATACAATCAGCTGCTTATACTGAAAGCGTTTTCTTATCCACGGTGCAAGGAATTGACCGGGGTTGCCGGACATTTTATAAATAATTTCTGCTATAGAGAAGAAAAGTCCTGTTTCACGCCAAGTATAAATAAGGAGGATTCTTTTCATATCAAGCATACCGTTGCCCAATGAGTCGAGGAACTCTGCAATTTTTATTATCCAAAGATATTTGTTTTTAAATATACCCGAAACGCAATGCCAGAATGAAAGGTATTCTCTGTTTTCAAGAGGTGGCATAGGAATTCTTTCTTTGATGTTGCGAAGTCCTATGAACATAACTCCCGATGAAACAACAAAAAAGATGGGTATAAGATATCTGAAAGTTCCGATATCCTTGATGCCGTCAAGGAACATTACGCCTGCAAGCGTCGGAAGAATAACGTTTACGATATTCTGAACAAAATGGCTGATTTTAACGGGGAATGAACGCACATACAGTCTTTCCTGCGGGTTGGGGCTGATATTATCAGCAACAGACTGTGTAAAGCCGACGTAATTGAATATTGTGTAAAACTGGAAAAGAAGATAAAGAGTCCAGACTCTGTCGGTAAGCGGGAGCTCGTAAAGCGGAAGAGTACAAATAAGCACAACAACAATAAGGCACTGAATAACATTTGCATATGCAAAAATTTTGTATCTGCCGAGCTTTTTGAGGAGCTTTTTTCTGATAAGAATATTTCTGAAACCGCTCCATCCGTTGGTGAGAAAATGCGCACCGAAGATTTTGAAAATATTGAAGCTGTTGATGCCTTTCCAACGGGTATCTATGATGTTGGCAACGCCATCGGGAAGAATAACGGAAAAATCAAATATAAGCATCAGTAAACCTAAAACAGTAAAGGTCAAATACACCGCATTATATCTTCGTTCAATTTTTGGGGGAAGAAAGCCTAAGTTTGCATCTACACCCATGGTCAGAAGATTCCAGAAATATGTTGATGCAATGAAAAATACGTTTATCGCGCTGAATGTAAGAAGAGGAATTTCGTAGTAATGTGCAATCAGATAACAACCTGTACCGAAGGTAAGGAAGCTCTGAAGATATTTCAGAGTATAATCACCGCCGACTGCGGCAAAAATCGAAAAATATTCTTTATACGGAACATGTTTTCCTTCAGCAGGAGTGTTCCAATATTTTTTCATTTCCTGAAAGATATTCATTTTCTCTTTGCTTTCAGATTTTGCCATTATTTTTCTCCTCCTTCCGCAATAAGTTCATTTATTCTTTGGTTTGCATCGTCACGGGTTTTGCCGTATTGTTCTTTCGGGGCAACGTTAACAACAACCTTTTTAATATTTTTGGGAAGCCAGCTGTCTTCGAATGTTATTTGCTCTTCGCTTTGTGATCCCATATAAAACTCTTTGAGATTTGAACAGGAATAGAAAGCGAAACTGCCTATTTCCTTAACTGAATCGGGAATATACATAACAGGTGTCATGCCCTGACAATAGCTGAACGCATCAGAACCGATTTTCTCGAGTCCGTCAGGAAGTGTAACAAGAGATATCTTTTCACACTTAAAGAATGCCATATCACCGATTTCTTTAAGCGTTGAGGGTATATTAACTTCTGTAAGTGTTTCATTTTTATAAAACGCACACGCACCTATTCTTTCAACACCTTCGGGAATTGTATATGAAGTTTCTACCTTCTTGATAGGATAGACCATAAGCTTTTTCATATCCTTTGTGTAAAGAACACCGTCAACGGAAGTGTAATATTCATTCGCCTCGTCAACTTCTATTGATTTGAGTTCTTTGCAGTAGAAGAACGAGGTTTCATCTATGTACTCAACATCTTTGCCGATGTAAATGATTTCAACATATTCGTCAGTGTTAATTGTAAATTTGCCGACTGCCGAAACAGGCTTTGAGGTATCGGGATT
>JAZSPL010000077.1:0-19194 GCA_045537435.1 Acutalibacteraceae bacterium | reverse complement strand
AGAAACACAGAGCAATGCGAAGCGCCGCTGACGGCGGCCGTCCCCTCTGTCTGCTTTGCAGACATCTCCCCACACTGTGGGGAGTCACCAAGCGAGCAGTGCGACAATGTTTCTGACCGACATGTGTCACAGGTTCGAGTCTTTTCATTTTTGCTGTTGAAAATGATTTTTCTATGTGTTATCAGAAAGAGGTGGTCTGGAAATGAAGCTTAAGAGAACCATGGTTGTTTTATTTTCGGTAATTGTTATTTCTGTTTTATCTTTCAAAATTCATGCCCGTACTTTTTCAAATTTTGTGATTGATAAATATAGTATAAGTGTTTTTTATCCGAAAGGCATTGCCGATAAGTACGAAAATATATTTGCAGGTATAAACGAGGAACATAAGCTTTGGAAATATAATCTTAACAATAAAGAAATAACAGATATAAATGATGATTTGACAAATGGTGCATGGCAACCGCTTTGTTGTGATGAACTTGAATATGTTTATAAAGCTTATTTTAATGAAGATTTCCTAAACTTCAACGAAACAGACCAACTGTATTATTGTTTGTACGATTTGGAAAACGAAAATTATATAAATATCGATATTAGTGATACACTTTTATATTGTCAAGAAAATCTGTTGTTTGTTTATAATAAGACAACGGCAGAATATTATTGTGTTTCAATAATATCGTAAAAGCTGAAGACGTTGAATTCTTGTGTTCAACATGCAAATCCGAACATTTCACCATAGGGAGAAATGTTCGGATTTGTTCTTTTTATTGTGCTGTCTTTAAGTGTTTTTTAAATCAGAGAGAGAACTTTTTCGGCTTTAAAATATCAGCATCTGTCAAAGTTTCGTTTTCAGGATGCCTAAAGTTATTATAAACGTTAAACACAAACATTTCAGATTCGGTCTTAGGTGGATTTTCAGCAATTAGTCTGTCAACATCTTTTTTGTCTAAAAACATGTAGTTAATGAGATGTCGGTCAATATAGTATACAGAAGATTTATATCTGATAGTGTCATTTATAATGCGGTATATATTGTTACTTTGGGCAACGGATTTCATATAATTTGTAAACATAAAGCCACTTATGGCATTTTTCAGAATCCAAATGTTGTTTTCACAGTAATATGAATCACTATATAAGTTTATTTTTTGACTGCTGATGTTATAACACATTTCAGTTAATTTTTGCATTAAATAAGCCGATTTGCGATAGCTTATAGAATTTTGAGATGTGTCACTATTCTTTTTCAAAAAATCTACAAGTATTTTTATATATTTCAGATTGTCGTATTTCTCAATGTTGGCATCCATGAGCTGTCGTACGAAATAAAAACTGCAATCATTGATATGGTTTGATACTATCACGAAAGCCCTTTGCCGTGCACTGTAAGTATTGTCTTCAGTTTGATTCCCAATTAAATTAATATTATAAAAAATAGAAAAAGTAATTCTGTCTTTTAAACTTTCAGAAAAATTGCTTGTGTAAAGTTGGAGCGCAGCGAACCAATCGTTCATTATTTGATTATCCATAGAAGTAATTTTTTCTTTAATAAATTTAATACAATCATTAAATGAAGATGTTTTTTCGATTTTTGTAATTGTTTCAGAAATATCTTTTTCTATCATCAAACTGTTGTTTGACCCGTAGCTGAAGTACAGGTCGAAAAATCTCGCACTACTTATACGAGCATTGCGTATGGCTTCTGAATAGTCTTCTTGAGAGAATTTATTGTATTCCAAGTCATCCCCTTGATTATACCTGCTAACATAGGGAAACATATCCATTAATACTGACATATACTCTGGATATATGTTTAAAAGTTGTTTGAAGAAAGCTTTACCTTCTTCATTAAAATCTTCAGCATTAAAAAATACATTTTTCATATAAACATCAAGATTTCTGTCATAAGATATGAAATACTTTCTATTTTTATATATTGAATCATACAAATCAGGTTCGGTAAATTTTATGATTTCTAAAGACAAAAGGTCTTTTTTGTTTAGTATTGTTTGCCCCGAAAAAACTGTTGAAAATGATGAGTTGACAAGCCGTTTTAAGTTTCTAACATCTTTTACTTTTTCACAAATACAATTGATAATATGAATGTATTCCAAGAGTTCTATGTCATCAAGACCGTATTTCCTTAAAATGTTTTCGAGGCATGCAAAATACAATTCACGAAGCCTATCTAGTTGTATTTGAGGAATTGAAATTTCTTGTTGAATAATTTTTTCTGTATATTTTTTGTCGATATCCAAAGTGTTTTCAAAAACAGCATTCAGACGCTTTCTGTCATATGAAAGAACGTAAACGATTCGTGGTATATCAAAAACTATTCCTATAAGTTTAAACAGAAAGATTATATTACTTGAGTCAGCTCTGTCGATATTGTCGATGATAAAGACGATATTTTTATTTGATTTGTTTAAATATGAATTGATTCGGTCTTTTATGCCGTTAATGTTGGCTTTATTATATTTGCTTATGAAAGTCTTAATAATTCCTCCTGCCTTATAATTTTCTGCAACCGTGTCTAACAGGTCATTTACAATGCTTTTGATTTTTATGGCACTGTACTTAATTCCCGTGTTCTCCAAAATTGCGTCGAACATTGCTAACAGCAGAGCCTCTTGCGAACCATATAGCCACGGGTCAAAATCATCAATAACAATATTATCTGTTTCGTTTAGCTTTTGTTTCACATTGTTTATAATAGTGGTTTTGCCACTACCCCAAGCTCCTTCAAGACCAACAACGAACGAAGAGCCATGTTGACATGATTCAATGGTAGAACAAATATGATTTATTATGCTTCTTCTATTGAGCAAATCATAATCAACAGCATCCTCTTTTAATAGAATCGGACCTCTGCCTTTATATAAAAAGTTATTTTCATATATGTTTTTCAAGTCATATACATTTTGCGAGGCACGGTAATCATCGTATTGTGTTTTAATGCAACATAAAATTCTGATTATTAAAATTGACAGTGATGAGCTCAAAATGATGCAATTCCAAAATAACTTTTTAGAAAAAACATGCTCCAAAGCAAAAGTGCGTGTTCCGTAAACAAGACCCGCTGTGAACATTACTATCAAAAAGCAATCAAGAGCTATAGGAATAGGCATGGTTAAATAATTAATAAACCTGACTTTTAAACCCCAAAGCAGCAGCAAAAAAATGCCCAGCCACAAAACAGTGACTGCTATGTTCTCTGAAATATATATGATTATTTTTGAGGGAAAATCACGATAATCTGCAATTAACAAGAACACAGAAACCGCCGCTGAAAAAACAAACAAATCAAAGAAAGATATATATTCATTAAACTTTTTAAAGTAGTCGGTAATTGCCAAAAAAACCATGTTTACACGCTCCAGTTTTATTTATTGATAAATAGACTCTACTTAAAACTTAATGCCTATTCCCGACAAAGACTACACATAAACTTCACAAATTTACATCATTTCTCCTTTTTCGCCAAATTTACAGCACGAAAATTGTGCCAAATAACGATAAAACATGGCAAAAAAATGACAAAAGGCAAAACCCGCATTGGAAAAGTCAATTCTCCAATGCGGGTCGATTACATTATTCAGTTGAAAATCTATTTCGTCTTTCCTTCCGCAAACTTCTTAATATATCCTATCTGTGTTGGCATTATGTTTTCGGGCAGATTATCAAGAGCAAAGAAAGCTAATTCTTTACTTTCTTTATCCGGCTTTAACTCGCCCCAAAACTCGTTGATTTCAAAAACTATGTCCGTATAATAAACCTCGTCTTTATTGGGATAAACCATATGAACATTGGCTTTGATATCGAAAAGTTGGGGATTTGCAATATCAAGGTTTGTTTCTTCCTTTATTTCTCTTTTTAATGCATCTTCCAATGTTTCTCCGAGCTCTATTGCGCCGCCGGGTGTACACCAGTCGCCTGTATCTGTTCTTTTCTCAAGAAGCAGGCCTTTTTCTTCGCTGTAAAGAATACCCATTGCCGCGACTGCCATAATTGGCGAATGTCCCACGAATTTGCGTATTTCGCTGATGTAGCTCATAATAACTCTCCTTGAATTTTATTGAGCCACAATTATAAATCCTGATTGTGAACGCGAGATGTATATGATATTAATTTTGTTTACTGCATCTTCTCCGCATATGCGAGGGCTTCGTCGATGTTTGCGAGGAAGTGTTCTTCGCCGACTTTATCGATGAAGCCAGCTTTTTTCATAACCGAAAGAGGCTGTTCGTTAGTGTGAGAGAAGAGAAGCGTTCTGCCCGAATGCCTGCAGATTGAATAGATTTCATTGAGCGAGCGCATTGCTGTTGCATCGAGTGCGGGGACGTTTCGCATTCTTAAAATAATAACCTTTATATCCTCACCCATGGGAATTTTGCTGAATTTTTCGGCGGAAGCAAAGAACATCGGTCCTTCAAACTCAACAACCTCGGTGTGTGCGGGGATTTCCTTAAGGCGTTCGCTGTCATTTTCGTGGGGCTTTTCGCTCCATGTCCTGATGTGGGCAACGTCTGCCATGCGTTTCATAAACAGAACAACGGCGATAATCATGCCGACCTCAATCGCAACAACAAGGTCAAAAACAACAGTGAGCACAAATGTTACAACAAGAACGAGAATATCGCTCTTGGGAGCGGTTTTGCAGATTTTGACAAATTGGCGCCATTCGCACATGTTATATGCAACCATAAAGAGAATTGCCGCGATTATGGGCATGGGAATCCACGCCGCGTAGGGCATGAGAACAACGAGAATTAAAAGAAGCGTAAGGGCATGGACAATGCCTGCAACGGGAGTTCTTCCGCCGTTTTTAACGTTTGCCGCTGTTCTTGCGATTGCGCCCGTTGCGGGGATTCCGCCAAAAAGACCTGAGCAAATGTTGCCGACGCCCTGAGCGATGAGCTCGGTGTTGGAGTTGTGACGGTCATTAATCATTCCGTCGGAAACAACGCAGGAAAGCAGGGATTCTATGCCCGCAAGGATTGCGATTGTAAACGCGCTCGGAACGAGCTGTTTAACGGTTTCAAAGCTGAATTCGGGCATTGAGAAACGGGGGAGGTCTCTCGAAATTGTGTAAAGGTCGCCAACCGTATTAACATCCATGTTGAAAGCCTTAACAATGACAACGCCGACAACAACGGCAATCAGCGAGCCGGGGATTTTTTTGCTGATTTTAGGCCATACGATAAGAATCGCCATGCCGATTGCGCCCACGAGAAGCGCCTTCGGGTTGAAGGTTGTGATTGATTTTGCTATGGCTTCAACCTTTTCGGCGGTTTCAACGGTGGGCATGCCTTCGGGAAAAGTGAGCCCGAGAAAATCTTTAATTTGACCGATAACAATAGTCAGCGCAATGCCCGAAGTAAAGCCCGTTGTGATTGTGTGAGGAATATATTTTATGAGCGAGCCGAATTTCAGCAGACCCATAACAATCAAAATAAGACCCGCCATAATGGTGGCAATAACAAGCCCGCTTGTGCCGAATTGGGCAACGATGCCCGCAACGATTGTTGCAAAAGCGGCGGTGGGACCCGAAATGTTAACATTGCTGCCGCCGAGAAAAGCGATTGCAAAGCCCGCAATGATGGCGGTGTAAAGACCCTTTTCGGGAGAAACGCCCGATGCAATGGCGAGGGCGATGGAAAGAGGGAGAGCGATGATTGCAACGATAACGCCCGCAATCAGGTCATTGATAAGCTGTTTTTTACTGTAGCTTTTAATTGAGGTGAAAAGCTTCGGCTGAAAAAGTTTCATAACAAATCTCCATGTACATTATTTTATCTTCGCACTAACCGAAAAGTAATTATACACCTTTTTTCTTTGTTTTCAAGGATATTGCGACAGCTTTTTTAATTTCGGAAATTCGCACCACGGAAGGAAACTTTTTTCAAAAAAATAGGTTAATTTGACATTATAAATAAAGCAGGGCAGCCGAAGCCGCCCCGCTGATAAGCATGAATATTCACATTACAAAACCGCAAGTTTTTCTTCAATCAGTTTGTTAATCACGGTATACTCCCTAAAATAAAGGCTCATGATATCCTCTCTTTTGGAGGCGTACTCGCCGAATACTTCAAGAGCTTTCGGAAATTCGAGCCATTCGGGTGTGATGCCGTGGTCAACCTCAATCTCAGTTAAAGACTGTTCGCCCTTGCCGATTAATTCGCAGAGAAAATAATTGCTGACATAGAGGGTTTCAAAGCAGTATTCATTGATTACAAGGAACTGTTTAACAGGTTTTACTTCATAGCCCGTTTCCTCGCGAAGCTCTCTTGCGCAGCATTCCTCGAGAGTTTCGCCATCCTCAAGTCCGCCGCCCGGGGACATATAGACTCCCGTGTTTACTTCGTGCGACAGCAGAATTTTGTTGCCGTCGAGCAAAATTCCTCGGCTTGCAATTCGTACTCTTTCGGGCGGGTCGGAATATGTTTTTGCATATTGAGTTACCGTTTCGCAAAGCTTGTTTGTTTTCATAATATTTCCTCATACATAATTTTAATAATTTTTGTGCTGTTAAGGCAGATGCCGCTGTTGCTGCTGTGATAATAGGCAACAAGAAAACCGCCTACGCATTCGATAACGGCGGGGTAGCAATAGCCGTTTTCGGGGTCATTTTCCAGATAAAAGAGATTTTCTTTATCAAAGGTTGTGCCCTTGTCCGTGCTTATTGCAATAACATAAGGTGTTCTTCCCCAAAGCTCCTCTTTGCGCAATGAGTGTTCGGGTACGGGATTAAAAACCGCCGCCGTAACATCGCCGCAGTCCTTGACAAGCATTGGTGAGCACGGCGATGAGAAGAACAGATTGGGCTCAGGGATTGACCATGTTATTCCGTCATCGCTCGAAAAGGCTTCAAACTGAAAGCCGATGCTTGTTCGGATATAGCACCAAAGTCTGCCGTCCGCAAGCTCATAAAGCCCGGGCTCCTCGTAGCCGTCGGGATTGTTTTCAAACGGGCATTTGAGCTCCGTTTCGGTTTTGTACCAAGTTGCGCCGTCATCATCGGAAATGAAAAAGCAAACCTCGCCGGGCATGAAATCATCACATTCGGTGAGCACGGTGTGACGCGCGGCAGCGAAAATAATGCGTCCGCTTTTCAGCTTAATAACCCTGTCGTTATTCAAAACATAGTAGTCCTGCTCTTCAAGGCAGTCCATGCAGCTTATGGGTGCGCTCCAGCTTTGCCCTTCGTCTGCGGAGCGGGTGAAAACAATCTTATCCGTGTTGTCCGCATTTTTTACGATATAAAATGCGCCGATGTCGCCGTTGTTCATGCGCAAAAAAGAAAGGCTCATTATGTTCAGGGAGTCTTCAGGCTTTTCAAAAAGCACTTTTCGCTCAGACCATGTTTCGCCCTCGTCCTCGGAAACAACGTATGCAATACGGGCAACGGCATCGTCGTCCCAGCTGTTGCCGAGAAATTCAGTGAAGCCGAACAGAATTGAGCCGTTATTGAGCCTTATGAATGCACCCTCGCCGTTTCGTGGGTTGCCCTTCAAGGTTGGGATAAACAACACTTCTCTGCCGACCTTTTTTATAGAAATATTATCCATTAATCTACAACCTCCGCTCGATTTTTTATTATTGTATCAACCGGCGCAATAAAAGTCAACGATTTGCTTGTTTATTTGAATTTAATATGTTATAATCCACTCCGAAGCAAAAATATGGGGTGAAATTATGGCTTATTATATTGGACAGGCTCTCGGAATTGCTGTAACTCTCGGAGCGATTCTGACCCTGCAATTAAAAAACAAAAAACATATGCTGATTGTTTCGGCAGTTGTCAACATATTGGCGGCGCTCAATATTCTTTTGCTGGATAACATAAGTTCCGGCGTTATAATCAATCTGGTTGCTGTTTTGCAGATTGTGCTGTCAATGTGGCATGATAAGCGCGGCACGGACGTGACTCTTGCGGAAAAAATTATTTTTCTTACGCTCTATGTGGCGGGCGGTGCGCTCGGCTATGAAAAACCGATTGATCTGCTTTCAATCGTTGCGGCTGTGCTCTATATGCTGGCGATGCTTCAAAAGAAAGAACAGCACATAAGGCTGTTTTTGCTTGGAAACATGGCAACATGGACGGTTTATCACACGGTGCTCGGCTCAACGGCGGTGTTTGCCCAGCTTGCGGGAATTTGCTCATCGCTTATTGCGCTTTACCGTTACAGAAAAAATAAAGAATAAAAAACAAGGCTGTTTTCCAAATTGCTTTTCGGAAAACAGCCTCATTTTGTTAATTAATAATATCGATAGCTTGCAATAACCTTACCGAGAATTATAACCTCTTTTACGATTATCGGCTCATAGGTGTCGTTTTCGGGCTGAAGCCTGAAGTGACCGTCCTCCTTGTAGAACGTTTTAACCGTTGCGGAGTCGTCAATAAGAGCAACAACCATTTCGCCGTTGCGCGCGGTGGGAGTTCTTTCGACGATAACGATGTCGCCGTCAAGAATGCCCGCCTGAATCATGCTTTCGCCCTTAACCTTGAGGGCGAAAAGCTCCTTGTCCTGCGAGCCGACCATTGAAAACGGGAGATATCCCTCAATTTCTTCAACCGCAAGGATGGGCGAGCCCGCGGTGACGGTGCCGAGCAGGGGGACATGGGTCACATTATCCGCCTGACCGACTATTTTAATGCATCTTTTGAGCATGGGCGGGCGCTGAATATAGCCTGCGGCTTCGAGCGCATCAAGATTTGCCTGAACGGAGGAGGTTGAACGCAAGCCGACTGCGGCTCCGATTTCGCGCACGCTGGGGGTTGTGTTGCTCTTGGCCATTTCAACAAGAAACTCATAGATTTTCTGCTGAATCGGGGTGATCGGTTTCATAGGATAACCTCTTTCTTTATGTGATTTTAGAATTATTTTTAGTATGCAAACCTTTTGCAAGCCTATTATAGCACAAATGTTCGTAAAATGCAAACATTTGTTTGATTATTTTTAAAAAATTTTTTAAATTGAGGTATTTTATTATATTAATAAATGTGGTATAATTCATTTAATAATGGGTAATTGTACCTAATAATTATTGAGCAAGGAAACTTATGGCAGAAAGAAAGCAAAAACAGAATGCTTTTATTCAAAATCACGGCAAAAAGCCTTTAATTGCCGCGGTTTCGGTCATTTGCGCCCTTGTTGCAGTTATAGTCATTTTTCTTGCATTAAAAAATACGATTTATTTTTCGTTTGCGCAGAACAAAGCGGAAAAAAGCGAATTTTCTCATGCGATGCAGCTTGTTGAAAAAATAAGCAGCGAGGAGGCAAAACTTCTTGAAAAATATCTTACGTTAAGGTTTGACATCAACAGAAGCTATCCCGAGCTTGTTTCGGAGTTTAATATTGAAAAAATCAACGAATGGTGTGCGGTTGCCGAGGAGCTTTGCGAAAACACGGATATTTTAGGCGAAAAAATCAGTGCCGATGCGGAGCTGTTGCGTCAGCGGCTTGCGCAGATAAGCGGCTGCTATACGGGCTATCAGACGATACGCTCCGAGGTGCTGAGTATGATGGATGTTTTTGCCGAGTTTAACAGACTCTATACGGTTGCGGCAGACGGCAAAAACACCGCTTTCACCGTTGAGCAGGAGCGCCGAAAGATTGCCGCATGGGAACAGCAAAACTCTGCTCTTATGAATTACACGGCAACAATACCCGGATATGAAAACATATATCTTTTGAATTATCTCATCAAAGAGGTTCAGGGTGAATGCGGAGACCTGCGCGAAGCGATGGACAAGGTTGTTGCAATGGGCTATGCCGAAACAGACCTTATCCGCCTTAACGGCACGGCGCAGAAAAAGTTCCCCGGCATTCAAAACAGCAATAACGAAACGGTAAACGTTCTTGAAAAAGAGAAGTATGAGCAATATATGTTTAAAAGCATTTGCAGTCAGCTCACGGAATCTCTCGGCGAGTTTTATTCGGCATAGGTGATATTATGGGATTTGCTTTTATTGCTGCATGCTTTGTTGCGCAGTTTTTTGCGCTGAAGCATTACATTAAAATAATGTATCCGAAAATCGGGTGGAACACTCTCGCTTCAAAGGCGCTGTGCTCTGTTTTGTTTGTGCTGACGGCTTTTGTTGCGGGCAGTATTTCGGGAAGCGGCTTTGTTTTTAACACAATGACCGCCGCGTTTGTGTGCGCTTTTTTCGGCGATGTTTTTCTTCACGTGTATCCGAAGCTCGGCAGCGTGTTTGTCAACTATGCGCTGGGCGGGTTGAGTTTTCTTGCGGGGCATGTGCTTTTGATTATATCGTTTTTTAGGCTTTGTGCTTCATACAGCCTCGATTCCCCCGCGCTTTCGGCGGGCGAAATTGCCGCAGCAATAATTCTCTGCGCAGCGGTTAACATAGCATTGAGGCTTTTCGGCCTGAAGCTCGGCAAATTCACCGTGCCCGTTGTTATATACAGCCTTGCGCTTATGCTGATGGTTGTCAAGGCGGGTTCTGCCTGCATTCTGATGCTTGGCAGCCCGACGGATTTCGGCGTGTTCAGATTTGTGGCGGCTGCGGCACTAAGCCTTGGTGCAGTTCTTTTTGCATCTTCCGACATAGTGCTTGCAACGGACTTCTTTTCAGGCGGCAAGGATGTGAAAAAGAAAACCGCAAACATGATTCTTTATTACAGCGGTCAAATGCTGCTTGCGACATCACTTTTATGGATAGAATTTTAATTGTGTCCCATTGACAAGAAAAATTTCATATGGTAAAATATTCTGAAAGTTAAAGGGGAGTAGCTTTAGGGCAGGTCCCGAGCCGACTGTCAACATCCGTTGCGTTAAGCATCTGGCAAGCGGCCCGATTATGGAAGCAAGACCTTTGACAGAGGATTTTTACGGTTCTCTGCCAAAGGTTTTTATTTATACAGAAAAAATGTTTTGAAAGGATTGAAACCCAAATGAAGTTCTATCTTGAACAGATTGACTCCGTCTTTTCTCATGTCAAAAGCTCCGAAACCGGTCTTGCTTCGGCCGAAGCTGAAAAAAGACTGGCCGAAAACGGAAAGAACAAGCTTGCCGAGGGCAAGAAAAAGACAATGTTCCAGAGAGTTCTCGAACAGCTGTCTGACCCCATGATTATCATTCTTCTCGTAGCCGCTGTTATTTCTGCCGTAACGGAATGGTTTGAACACGGCTATTTTGAGTTCAAGTTCCCCACCGACACAGTTATCATTCTTGTTGTTGTTATCATCAACACAGTTCTCGGCGTTTTGCAGGAAAGCAAGGCTGAGGCTGCCATTGAAGCCCTTCAGGAAATGAGTGCCGCAACGTCAAAGGTTCTCCGTGACGGAAAAATCGTTTCCGTTCGCAGCGAAGACCTTGTAGTCGGCGACATCGTTATTCTCGAAGCCGGTGATGCAGTTCCCGCGGACTGCCGTATTTTTGAATGTGCAAGCATGAAAATCGAAGAAGCTGCCCTGACAGGCGAATCCGTTCCCGTTGACAAGATTATTGCTATTCTTAACGGCGGAGATAAGGGCGAAGTTCCTCTCGGCGACAGAAAGAACATGGCTTACATGGGCTCAACCGTTGTTTACGGCAGAGGCAAGGCAGTTGTTGTTGCAACAGGCATGGACACCGAAATGGGCAAGATTGCAGACGCAATTGCGCAGGCTGAAGAAGGTCAGACTCCCCTTCAGATCAAGCTTTCACAGCTTTCAAAGATTCTCACAAAGCTCGTTCTCGGAATATGCGTAGTTCTTTTTGCATATCAGATAGTTCTTTCATATATTCAGACAGGCGCAATGCCCGAATTCACCAAGATTCTCGAAAGCTTCATGGTTGCGGTTTCTCTTGCTGTTGCGGCCATTCCCGAAGGTCTTGCAGCGGTTGTTACAATCGTTCTTTCCATCGGCGTTACCAACATGTCAAAGAAGAACGCAATTATCAGAAAGCTTACAGCGGTTGAAACTCTCGGCTGCGCACAGATTATCTGCTCCGACAAGACCGGTACTCTTACACAGAACAAGATGACCGTTGTTGACCATTACGGCGACAATGAAGCTCTTATCGCAAAGGCAATGGCTCTTTGCTGCGACGCTGAAATCGACGAAGCGGGCGAAGTAACAGGCGAGCCCACCGAGGCTGCTCTCGTAGGCTATGCTTTTAAACTCGGCATGCCCAAGAATGACCTTGTTGCAAATGCTCCCAGAATCGGCGAAGCTCCCTTCGATTCAGGCAGAAAGATGATGTCAACCGTTCATCAGACAGCTGACGGCATCGTTCAGTATACAAAGGGTGCCCCCGATGTTATTCTTAACATCTGCAAGTACGCACTCATTAACGGCGAGGTTGTTCCTTTCACAGAGGAAGTTAAGGCAGCTGTTGTTGCCGACAACAAGAGAATGGCAGACCAGGCACTTCGTGTTCTTGCCGTTGCATTCAGAAAATACGATTCGGCTCCTGCCGATTTTGCTCCCGAGGCTCTTGAAAATGAGCTCGTGTTCATCGGCCTTACAGGCATGATTGACCCTGCCCGCCCCGAGGTTAAGGCAGCCATTGAGGAATGCCGCTCCGCAGGCATCACCCCCATCATGATTACAGGTGACCATAAGGACACCGCTGTTGCAATCGCAATGCAGCTCGGCATCATCGAGGATGCTTCAAGTGCAATCACAGGCGCACAGCTTGACGAAATCAGCGACGAAGATTTTGCTGAAAGAGTTGCCGAATTCAGAGTATATGCGCGTGTTCAGCCCGAGCACAAGACAAGAATCGTTAACGCATGGCGCGCAAAGGGTATGATTACCGCCATGACGGGCGACGGTGTTAACGATGCTCCCTCAATCAAGAGCGCGGACATCGGCGTTGGCATGGGTATCACGGGCACAGACGTTACAAAGAATGTTGCAGACATGGTTCTTGCAGACGACAACTTTGCAACAATCGTTTCCGCAGTTTCCGAAGGCAGAAGAATTTATGATAACATCAGAAAGGCAATCCAGTTCCTTCTCGGTTCAAACCTTTCCGAGGTTCTTTCAATTTTCACCGCAACAATTCTCAATTTCACAATTCTTAAGCCCGTTCACCTTCTTTTCATCAACCTTGTAACAGACAGTATTCCCGCTCTTGCACTCGGTCTTGAAAAGCCCGAAAGAGACATTATGCAGCGTAAGCCCAGAAACAGCAAGGAAGGCGTTTTCGCCGGCGGCATGGGCTTTGACGTAGCATATCAGGGCGTTCTTGTTACTGTTCTTACACTTGCAGCGTTCTTCATCGGTGAATTCCTTGAAACAGGTCACTGGCAGTTCACAAACATCGCAGACTGCAAGGAAGGCATGACAATGGCATTCCTTACAATGTCAATGTGCGAAATCTTCCACTCATTCAACATGCGTTCACAGCGCGGCTCGGTTATCGGCATGGCGTTCGGACAGAAGTCACAAAACTGGGTTCTTTACGGAGCAATGGTTGCATCGCTTCTTCTTACAACAGCCATCATCGAAATTCCCTTCCTCGCTGATATGTTTGATTTTGCACACCTTGACGCAACCGCATACGGCATCTCAATCGGTCTTGCATTCCTTGTAATTCCCATTGTTGAAGTTGTTAAGGCTGTTCAGAGAGCAGTTTCCAAAAAATAATCCGTAATCAAAAACACCCCCGTACCAATCGGTACGGGGGTGCTGACTGTCGATAAAGTCGTCAGAACATAAAAAAAAAATTAAAAGTAGGGCGGGGCTTGCTCCAGCCGATTTTAATTGTAGGGGTCGGCGACCTCGACGACCCGTTTAAAGAAAGGGAATCTTTTGTTTATTTGGCGTTTTTTCTTCCATCGACGTACCTTTGTACGCCTTCGGTCGAAGAAAACACCGTCTGACTTCCTTTCTCAACACCCACAGTTTGTCAAAAAACAAGTTTTTCGACAAACTGCAACCCCGTACCAATCGGTACGGGGTTGTTCGCATTTTATTAATTTATTTCTTTTTCATTTTCGGAATAACGAGGCAGCCTGCGATAACCGCAACCGCCGCAACAACGGCAACTATAACCCATATCATGGATTCGCTGCCCGTGTTCGGAACAGCTTCGGCAGGCTCCGCCGCAAATGCGTAAAGCGCAACGGTAACAACGCTGATAACCATCAGCGCGCAAAGAAAAATCGCTGTTATCCTTATAAACAAATTACGACCTTTCATAATTTTCTCCTTGGCTTAATTAATCTTTAAAAGGGTTTTCATTGCCGCGCCTATTGACTCGGCAGTTGCAACCGCATCCTCTTTGGTCTTGTCGCAGCCCGCAACATAAACCTTGATTTTGGGCTCCGTGCCCGAGGGGCGGACTATTGCGGAGTTGCCGTTGGGCAGCGCGTAGGCAAGAACATTGGATTTGGGCAGACCGAGGGGAGATTTTTCGCCTGTTTCGGTGTCTGTAACAGTGCCCGCGTCAAAGTCGCTGACCTTGAGCACCTTAAGCCCCGCAAGCTCCTTGGGCGGGTTTTCTCTGGTCTCGGTCATGATTTCCGCCATTTTTGCCATGCCGCTTGCGCCTTCAAACATAAAGTTGTAAAGGCGGTCAACGTTAACGCCGAATTCTTCATAAATGCCGTTGAGAACATCAACGAGGGTCTTACCCTTGCTCTTGTAATAAGCCGCCATTTCGCAAATCATGAGCGAAGCGGCAACGGCGTCCTTATCCCTTGCATGGGTGCCGATGAGGTAGCCGTAGCTTTCCTCAAAGCCCATAACAAAGCTGCTTTCCTTGCCCTCTTTTTCAAGGTTTGCGATGAATTCGCCGACATATTTGAAGCCTGTGAGAACATCCGTCACCCTGCAGCCGTATTTTGCGGCAACCTTGTCAACAAGCGGGGTTGAAACAAAGGATTTGGTCATTGCGGGGTTTTCGGGAAGAGTGCCGTTCTCTTTTCTTGCGGAAAGCATGTATTCCGTCAAAAGAACGCCCACATCGTTGCCCGAAAGAAGAACATATTCATCACCCGTTAAAACGGCGATGCCGACTCTGTCGCAGTCGGGGTCGGTTGCAAGAAGCAAATCCGCCTTTTCTTCCTTGGTCATTTCAATCGCGCATTCAAAAACCTGCTTGATTTCGGGGTTGGGATAGGGGCAGGTGGGGAAGGTGCCGTCGGGCATTTCCTGCTCGGCAACAATTTTAACGTTCTTAAAGCCCGCTCTTGAAAGAACTGTTCTTACGGGAATGTTGCCCGTGCCGTTAAGCGGGGTGTAGATAACCTTCAAATCGCTGTTTTTGATAATTTCGGGGTTTATCGGTCTGCTCATAACGTGAGCATAAAATTCTTCGATAATATCTTCGCCGATATATTCGATAAGCCCCTTTTCTTTTGCTTCATCAAAGGGCATGCGCTTGATATCCTTGAACATGTCAACCTTCTGAATGCAGTTATAGGTTTCAAGCGCGGCTTCCTCCGTCATCTGATAGCCTGCGGGGTCGTAGCACTTATAGCCGTTGTATTTTGAGGGGTTGTGGCTTGCGGTGATAACAATACCGCTTTGGCATTCAAGGCGCATAACCGCAAATGAAACAAACGGGGTGGGCATCAGCTTTTCATAGATATAAACCTTTATGCCGTTAGCAGCAAGCACTTCGGCGCATTGCTTTGAGAAAACATCGGAATTGATTCTTGAATCGTAGCCGATTGCAACGCTTGAGCTTTCGTATTTGCCGTTAAGATAGTCGGCAAGACCCTGTGTTGCCTGGCAGACGGTGTAGGTGTTCATTCTGTTTGTGCCGGCGCCGAGAACGCCGCGCAGACCCGCCGTGCCGAACTCAAGGTTTTTATAAAAGCGGTCAAGAATTTCGTCGTCATTGCCCTTAACGGCAAGAAGCTCGCTGTGGATTTCTTCATTGTCGGCTGTGCTTTCCAGCCAGAGCTCATAAAGCTTGTTAACATCATTCATAGGCGGTTCTCCTTTATAATATTATCCATTTTTATATTACCCGTTTTTTAATTTATTGTCAATGTTTTAAAAACATTCATTTTTTAATAATTTTGTCAGTTGACTATAATTTTCCGCTTTGATATAATTATAGAAATATTGAATTATAATGGGGGATCATTATGAGCGCATTTGCATTGGCTGTTAACAAAATCTTGGCGGCGGTTTTTGCAGTTATACTTATTCCGTTTTCCGTGCTGACACACGGAATTGACCTGCTTTCCGCAGGTGAGCGCACAGACAGCGCAAAAACCAATGTTGTCGGCATCGGAGCTTATTTTCGCTCACAGGGCATAACCACCGACGGCGAAACCCTTTATTTTTCGTCCAAAACAACGCTTATCCGCACCGAGGATGATGCAAAAACGCTTGTTAACGCAAACTATTTCGCCATTCCCGACGAGCTTAAAGAGCTTGGCATAAAGCATATCGGCGGCTTGAGCTATTATAACGGCTTTGTTTACGCGGGTCTTGAGGACAGCAAGGTTTGGGATTATCCCATTGTCGGCGTTTTTGATGCGGACACTTTGGAGCTTGTTGAATATTATATTATGGATGCCGAAAAGATAACCCGCGGGCTGCCTTGGATATGTGTTGACGCCGAAACAGGTTTGCTTTACTGCACGGACCACTCCAAAAACCCCACAAAGCTTTTGGTTTATGACACGGCAGACGAAATGAGCTTTGTCAAAGAGGTTGCTCTTTCCGAATCGCCCTATGCGATACAGGGCGCGGAATTTTATAACGGGGAGCTTTATGCCGCAACAAATGATGATACGCAGGCGGTTTATAAAATCAACCCCGAAAACGGCGGTGTGTCAAAGCTGTTTGACCGCAATCTGACCTCGGGCAGCGAGGGCGAGGGCATGACATTTTTGATTAAAGACGGCAGCCCTGTTATAGTTGCAATGGATATGGGTCCGCTTTTTATAAATGCATTTGTGCGTGAATATACTTTGGAGGAGATAAAATGAAAAACAAAACGGTAACAATTGTTGCCTTGGCTGTTGTTGCGGCGATTATCGCTGTGGCTGCCGTTCTTGGTGTGAAAATGGCAAACAGCAGCAGCCCTTCCGTTGAGCCTGTTGGCGGCACGGTTTATACCGAAGGCTCAACCGAAAGAACCCGAACTCATTCGGTCTACAGCGAAACACGCTTCGATATACCGACCTCTGCAAGTATTCCGTCGATGTCAGTCGGCGAGAGCGAAACAGCATCAACAGAGGCTTCAACACAGGCAGCCACGCAGCAGGAGTCAACCACCTTAACCGAAAAGGTAACGCAGCTTACAACGCTCATAAACAAGGCGTTTTCGCAGGTTTTTAAAATGCCGCAGGCGCCCAAATACGTTCCGCCCGATATTAACATTGATTTTGACTCCGCTTCAATCGTATCATATATGTATGACCCCAACGGTAACTATTATTATACAAACGATAAGGATTGCTGGCAGTATAATTTCGGCTTTAACGAAGGCTATGACAGCATGGCGCCCGTCACGATGATGTATTACGACACGGTCAGAACGAAGTTTGTTTATGACAACAAAGAGTGGCTTATTCAGACTTGGAAGGGTCAGTATGGTTATGCATTTGTCGGCGGTGAAGTCGGCGTTTACACAAGAAAGGTCGGCAGCAAAGGAACTCATTTCAACTGCGCGGCTGAGGAAGACTGGCTGAAAATGGAAATGTGCTTCATGTGGGACGAAAACGGTACAGGCGAATACAGACCCGTTTTCAATCGCGACTATACCAAGTATTGGTGGTGCACGGGCTTTGTTGTCGGCTTTGACGGCGCAACAAACCGCAACCAGTTCCGCCTTGTGACTCATATAACATTTAAAGATGAAGAAATGGCGAATGCGTTTTGCGAGGCTTTTGAAGCAAACGGCTTCAAGCGAGTTTCTTCTCTCAACAGCAGTAATCTCGATTCGTTTGTTCAGGTTGGCGCTGATGTAGGTTTTGTTTGGCAGAATATCGATCAATAAAAAAATCCGCAGAATTTTACGATTCTGCGGATTTTTTTGCTTTTTGGTGAAATAATTAAATTATTAATTGAAAGGAGCTGTGCCGTGAAATTTATTTGCGATATATGCGGATATGTGTATGATGAAAAGCTTGGCGACCCCGAAAATGGAGTTGAGGCAGAAACAAAGTGGGAGAATATGCCCGAGGATTGGGTGTGCCCGCTTTGCGGAGTGGGGCAGGAGGAATTTTCACCTGCCGAGGATTATGCATAAAAGAAAAGCGACTTGCATGTGAACAGGTCCGTAAAAAACGGACAATGAAAAAAAGAGCCCCCTATGGTAGAATTAAAGAAACTACCATAGGGGGATTTTGTATGCCAAGAGAATATAGACACATTCAAAAGTATGAAAAAGAAATATTAGAGTTAAAAGCACAAGGATATACATTGCGTGAGATAGGAAAGAAATTCGGATTCACATACAAACAAATGCACAATTTCATTACTCGGTACAATGCAAATATGCGCAAGCAGGCGGCAGGAAATGCATTAAAAAAGAAAGGCAGACCACCCAAAGATTATGTTGTAACAGAAGAAATGAAAATTCAAGAGTTGAAATATATCATTGCACGCAAAGATAGTAAAATCAAAACTTTGGAAATGGAAAATGAACTGATGCGGGATTTTCTCTCGCTCACAGAAAGGAAGTGAGAACAAGTGTAAAGTTTATGGTTATCTACCGACACAAAGACAAGTATTCAATAAGCGAAATGTGCCGTTTCTTCAACGTGTCAAGAAGCGGTTACTATGACTATGTCAAAAGAATGGATATACCTGCAAAGGATTTGTTGTTAGCTGAAAAGATAAAAGAATGTCAGGATAAATGCGGCAAAACATACGGTTATCGCAGGGTTCATATATGGCTTGAAAAGAACGGAATATATCACAATCCCAAGACAATACTCCGAGTTATGCAGAAATACAACCTGTTATCAGTAGTCAGAAGAAAGAAATATCGCAATTACGGTGATTATCTTCATCGTTATCCTAATCTGCTGAACAGAGATTTCAAAGCTGACAGACCTAATCAGAAATGGGTAACAGATATATCATACATCAAGACAGGTCAAGGAATACTTTATCTGTCTGTTATCAGAGATTTGTATGATAACAGTATTGTTGCTTACAAAACCGGTACAGAGCAAAACATTAACCTTGTTTTGAGCACCATTAAAGCAGCCAAGAAAAAAGAGAAGGTCACCGCAGAGTTGCAGCTCCACAGTGACCAAGG
>JAZSPL010000048.1:0-42731 GCA_045537435.1 Acutalibacteraceae bacterium | reverse complement strand
GGCAAATTTAGACGTGTGCGAAAAATGCGACTGCGACAATGTAATTCCATTCGCAGATGCAGAAAACGCAGAGAACGAGGCCGAGAGCTCACGAAATGAGGTGTTATACAATGAACAGATTGACCCGTAAAGAGGCTGCGGAGTTTATTGGATGTAGTATGTCAAAGCTTTATAGTATGGAAAAAGGTGGACTTATGAAGGGTACATATTACCAAATAGGACGCAGGCGTCTTTATATTACAGAAAAGCTTGAGGAATGGGTAAAACGTGGCGGAGAGATAAGCGCAATCATCGAAAGAGATAAACTGCGCCTTGTACAATAATTCCGCTCCGGCAATGGAAAGGAGAGTGTAAATATGCGCTTAAATAGCAACGACACAGATTTGAAACCGTGTCCGTTCTGCGGCAGCTCCGGGGGCAGTTCTATAGATGTTTGCCGTGTCGGGAAATTGATGTATGTGAAGTGCTTCGGATGTGGTGTAAGGACCGAGCTGCGTATCAGTAAACAAGAGGCAAAAGCGGCGTGGAACAGAAGGGAGAGCGAAACGTGAAAGCAAAACTAAACCCAAACTATGGCTTGTATCACGATAACCGGCAGGCGTTTTGTGATAGCTTGCAAATAGCGGAAACCTTCGGCAGACAACACAAGCACATTCTTGATACCGTGGACAAGCTTAATCAGCCGACAAGTGGGCTGACCGATGAGTTCAGAACACATAATTTTGAACAGACGTATTATAAGGACTCCCAGGGCAGAAAACAGAGAAAATATATGCTGACAAAAGACGGTTTTGTTATGGTGACAATGGAGTTTAAGACAGCCAAAGCAAGGCAGTTTAAAGAGGCATATATCAAACGTTTTAATGATATGGCGGAATACATAACTGCTTTAAACGAGGTTAGAAACGACTTCCCGGAATTTACTGCAGCAGTCAGACTTGCACACGACGAGCCGAAACCGTACCACTATGCGAATGAAATCAGTATGCTGTATTCGCTTGTTTTGGGACAGAGTGTGCCAAGCTTCAAGCGGATGAGCGGCATCGAAGGAGAAAATATAAGGGATTGTATGAGCGCAGAGCAGCTCAGACAGTTCAAAATCCTGCAACGCATTGACATAGGTCTGCTGATAGTTATAAAGGATATGGCAGAGCGAAAGCGTATTTTGCATGCACAGCACAACGCACATAACGCAGAAAAAGAAAAAGGTACATATCATTACCGAGCAAAGTAACCTGATATGCACCCACCACACGCAGCGCAAACGGCTACGAGCTTGTATATGTATTTTAGCATAAAAAAAATACTTTTGCAAGTCCTAAGCCGTTTTTATGCTGAAAATTATAAAACGAAGGAGCAGAATTATGAAACATAAGCCGATTATTGTAGCACTTGTTATATTTATCATAGCTATTGTATGCACATCATTAGTTATGCCTGAAGCTGACGAAGGGCATACAAAACATATTGTCAAACGTGGCGAAACGCTCTGGAGTATCGCCGATGAGCTGACAGACAATGCCGACATCAGAGCAGTTGTGTTTGACATTAAGAAGGCAAGCGGAATGAAAAACGCAGATATATTTGCCGGTGACGTGCTGCTGATTCCAAACAAGTATTTAAAAAAATGATTTTGTAACTATGCTTTGCATATCCGCTCCGTTGTAGGTTGATATGCCGAGCTCAAAATATGACCTTGTGCGGCCGTTGGTTCTGCCGATTGCTGTACCGGGTGACGATGGTGGTAGTTGCGCAGGCGCTGCTCTTGTGGTTCCTGCGCCGCTCCTACCGATAAAAGATGCAGCATTGTTCTTATCTGCATCAGATACCACACAAGATTTGCGTTGTATCAAGAGGCTTTATGTAGTCGCTGAAAGGTTACTGCACCGAGCTTGACAAGGATATTATTTCGGTGGTTGTTTGCAACAGAGGCGCAAATGCCGACTTCGTGTCTTACATACGAAATAAGAGTGTTTTTTGTGTAATGAAGATATACGAACACTCTGTTTTGTGTCGCTCAAATGCCGAAAAATGCACGTTTTTGAGCAAAAACGGACTCCCGAAATCGACAAAGTAAAGTAAATTAAAGTAAACAAAGAAATATATAAAGAAAGGGGTAACGCACATACATGGCACAAACAAAATATAAAATACCGCAGCATATCAAGCAGGCTGTTATATGGCACTGCAAGGGCTATCAGACTGCCGTATTGTGGCTTAAAGAGAATTACGGACACGCAGAACCCAACAAAAACGATTATAGCTATCGCCTTGTCAGGGCTGTTGATGCTGCAATGTGCAATGTCGGAAATGACATAGCAAACGAACCACTCCGGCAAAAGCTTCGTGCAGCACTGTGGGAAAACACGCTGAATGGCCGCAAATATCCGTATGAGATATTGAACGTGCCTACGGTGTGCCGTGACGACTTTTACGAACGCAAACGCAAATTCATAAAGGATATAGCTATAAATATGGGCTTTATTGATGAGCTATCAAAAGGGAATTATTTTCCGAAAACATAATTTTGAGGCAAAAGGCAATCCGAACATAAAAAAATGTAATTTTCATCAAAAACCACGAAAAACGTGTAACATATTTTTTTATTGTTTCACCGAACAAAAACGAAGTCTTGAAAGCCTTGTGTGCCAAAGTTTTTTGCAAATTATACTAATGAAACAAAATAAAAAGATATGTTACATAGGGAAAATCGGGCGAAAAACGGGGTTTTGAGTACGTGCGAAAACTGATTTTGCAATGGGTGTGCATAGCAGTGGAAACTGCGTCACATCAACGAAAATACACATTGAAACAAGTACTATGCCGGGAGAGAAAAACGTGTTTGTTTTCGCCGGTTAATATGTTCAGAATGATTATTATACAGAACGCGAAAAAGCAACTTTTTTTGAAACGCACAAAAAAATTAACGGCAGAAGAATTTGCACCTAAAATCGGACAAACTCGGACATAAAAAAGCTGTGTGTATATGGGTGGGAGAAGCGGCAGCGGAAAATGTACAAAAACGGAGCGGCAGATATTATATGCACAGTTTATTGCACAATCGATGTATTACTGTGCAATAGAAAAAAATGTTCAGAAATGCCACAAACCGCTCTGTATCAACGTTTGTACACTTTTGAAACACCGTGTAAATAATGGTTTTTACTACTCTTAATCAGGGTGTCCACGGTTCGAGCCCGTGATGGTGTACCAATTGTGGCCCGTTGGTCAAGTGGCCTAAGACTCCGGCCTCTCACGCCGGCAACACGAGTTCGAATCTCGTACGGGTCACCAGAAAAGTTAAAAGATACGGGATACCGTATTTTGATAGAAGTCGGTGTCGATAGCGAAGAGGGTCCACCCGTTCCCATCCCGAACACGGTAGTTAAGCTCTTCAGTGCTGAAAATACTTGGCGGGCAGCCGCCCGGGAAGATAAGGCGACGCCGACACATTTTTTTTAAAGCAGAAAAAGTAAACGAACAGTTTAATGTATGTTTTAAATCTTTCTGCATAAAATCAAAATATGCCTCAATAGCTCAGCTGGCAGAGCACGCGGCTGTTAACCGCGGTGTCACAGGTTCGAGCCCTGTTTGAGGCGCCAAAGGACAGAAATCCGAACTTTTCATTTTATTGTGAAACATTCGGGTTTCTGTCCTTTTTCTTTTGCGTATTAAATAGCTCGAATCTATAGTACAACAGTTTTCTCGGCGGCAGCAAGCCACCGCCCTACCATCTCGTTTGGGTCGGGTTCGCACGGGAACGTATTATGTTCCCTCCAATGTTTGTGCAAAATTTAATGGGACGTCGAGGACGTCGTCCCCTACTAAATAAATCTTTCGCGAACGGAATTTCAGGCAAGAAGTAAGAGTGAAGGTGTTTTAATAAATCAATTTATTCGTTCATGAACAAGTATTGGTGCAAACATCAGAGAAGCTTTTTATGCTCATAGTAAAGCTGATTTTATATCAACACCGCAAAAGAAAATATGAAATCAACCAATGTAAACAAAATTTGTCAGTAAATGTAAAGCAAAATATCAGCAAATGTAAAGTAAAGTTGATTGAAATCAAAAGATTTGTGTGATATGGTCATCTAAAGGAGGTAACTTATATCTGAAAACATTTTCATAACCTTGAAAAAGATTTATAACATTAAAAATTAAGGAGGATTTTATTATGGGTACTTCAGTATTGTTAGTTTTTATCGCACCGTTTCTTGCAATTTATGTATTTTTCGTAGGTATTTTCAGTGAGTTTGCTCCGAAGCCGCAGGCTGAAATAATTTTGCCGTATAATGAATCGCAGGGACTTGTCTGGGAATATGAGGAACAGGAAGATTATTACATTGATTTGGTTGAAGAGAAAATCGACGGCAACAAGCAGATTTTTGTTTTTGAAGCAGATTTGTCGATGAGCAGTAGCTTGTTAGATATTTTTGCTACGGCTCCTACTTACGGAAGAATTATTGATTTTGTCTTTATGGATCAGAACGGTAATGAAAGAACCTACTATCACGACCGCCGAAAAGAGGCGACAGATCAACTTGTTATTTATGAAGAGAATGAATGTTTTGTAACTGAATATACAGTTTCGGCACAGGATCCTCAGAATGCCAATTATTGGTCTGTTGATGATTACTATTACGGTGATAACGTTCTTCGTCAGCCTTGGAGAGAGGATGAAGTAACTTTTACCGTCATATTTATGCCCGACGAAGTTGAGAAAATGAAAAACGGAGAAACTGAAATTATACGATTTACTAACAGCTATTGGGTCGATCATATTGAGTATGAAGAAGAATATCGTCTGACTTTTGGTGCAAATGACAATGGTCAGCTTGTAATTCTGGATGAATACCATGAATTTGGAAAAGTATAATTGTATTATTACCGTTAAATTTAATATAGCAAAGAAGAAATCACTCATCCGAGTGGTTTCTTCGTTTTTGCATCCCTCTGTCCGACAATTTTGTAACGGTTTTTCGATTAAAAAAGGAAACATTTGACACTTGAGGATAATACAGCTACAATATAAACATATCAACGTAACGGAGAATAATATGAATAAAATTATAGAAATAACAGATTTTTTGGCACCCGAGTTGGATGTATATGCACGGTTAACCGAGGCTCAGCTGTTAAACAGAGAGTTTCCTGAAAAAGGCTTGTTTATAGCAGAAAGTCCAAAGGTTATTGAACGTGCCATTGATGCAGGGTTCGAACCGATCTCATGTCTTATGGAAAAAAGACATATTGAGGGTGAAGGAAAGCAAATTCTTAACAGAATTAAAGACGTGCCGATTTTTTGTGCGGAATTTGATATCCTGACGCAGCTTACAGGCTTCAAGCTTACGAGGGGCATGCTGTGCGCGATGAAACGCAAACCCTTGCCAAGCGTAAGAGAAATATGTGAAAACAAAAGCAGAATTGTAATACTGGATAAAGTTATGAACCCGACCAATGTGGGAGCTATAATCCGTTCAGCCGCGGCACTTGGAATGGATGCAATAATCCTCACATCCGGATGTTCCGATCCTTTGTACAGACGTGCCGCGAGAGTCAGTATGGGTACCGTTTTTCAGATTGAGTGGACGTTTTCAGATGATGACACTCTTGACGAAATAAAGGCTCTCGGGTTTAAAACGGTAGCCATGGCACTTAAGGATGATTCTCTTTCAATCAATGACCCAAGGCTGACTGACGAAAAGAAGCTTGCCGTCATTATGGGAACAGAGGGCGACGGACTTTCTGATGAGACTATATATGACTGCGATTTTACCGTGAAAATACCAATGTATCACGGTGTCGATTCGCTGAATGTTGCTGCCGCTTCCGCAGTGGCATTCTATCAGCTCGGTAATAAACAGTAGGTTATTAAAATTTTCAGGCTAACATATTGAAAACAGCAGACAACCATGTTATAATGAACAAAAATAATATAATATTAGAAGATACGGTTTGAACAGTTGTAAACTTAGTAGATTGAAAGGGAAATCCCGGTTCAAGTCCGGAGCAACCGCCATTACTGTACGTGGTGAAGGATGATTTTACTTAACGGAAAATTATCGCATCACAAGTCAGAACACCTGCCGTATTTTTCAGGTTTAACACAACTTTGGTGAGAAGAGTGCAACCGATTTATCGCTTTACGATAACTTCGGAAGTGCATTCTTTTTTGTTTCTGAAGTGTTTGTTACGTGATGCGTTTTAATCTGTTGTACTCTTTTGACCTTTTTGGTTGAAAGGGTATTTTTTTGTTCAAAATCAGTGGCCACTGTTTTGATAAAAATTTAAAAGGTTAAAGGAGTTTTCAAAATGAAAAAAGTTTTTTCGCTTATGCTCTCGTTGCTTTTGGTTTTCAGCAGTATGAGTGTAAGCTCATTTGCCAAGGACGACGGTGTAACGGTTTATGTTTCCGTTGCTGACAAAGGTAAGCTGGTTACAGCTCAGGTTGAAGTAAACGTTACAGATATCGACAGCGACGGTGCACTTACCGTTAACGATGCACTTTATGCTTTGCACGAAGTTGCTTACGAAGGCGGAGCAAACGCAGGCTACGGCTATTACATTCATAAAGACTACGGCCTTTCTCTCGGTAAGCTCTGGGGTGACGCAAGCGGCAACTTCGGTTATTATGTGAACAATGCGTCCTGTTGGGGTCTTGGAGATACTGTTGAAGACGGCGACTATGTGAATGCTTTCGTGTATTCTGATACAAAAACTTATTCGGACACTTATTGTTTCTTCAATGAGTACAAGGTTTCAGCAGATAAAGGTGATGAAATAGAGCTTACACTCAGCGGTGCAGGCTATGATGCAAACTGGAATCCTATAACCGTACCTGTTGCAGGTGTTGAAATCACTGTTGACGGTGTGGGTACAGGCGTTATGACAGATGAAAACGGCAAGGCAACAATCACAATAGACAAAGCCGGCGAACATATCATCAGTGCTGTTTCTGCATCAAAAACAATTGTTCCGCCAGTATGTACAGCGGATGTTAACGGTATTTTTGAGATAATCATTAATACAATTGCAGGCTTTTTCAGAAGCATCATCGATTTTTTTGTTTCCCTTTTTGCGTAAAGTAAAATGAAAAGCTTTTCAAAATTTTTTATTTTAACATTCGTTATAATTTTTGCGGTGGCGGGGTGCATCCCTGCCGCTGCAGGAAACGCGAATGCTGAAAATCTGATTGAAAGTATTATTAATTACAACCTTAAGGAAACGGCTTCAACTTCGGTTCAGGATTGGATTGACGGGTATCTGACGGAAAATGCAGATGCGGGAACTGAATGGTATGTTATTGCTCTGAGCAATTACGGAAAGTATGATTTCAGTTCATATAAAAAGGCTCTCAACAGTTATCTTTCCGTAAACGATGTCGGGTCGGCATCGTCGCGCCTGAAGTTTGCACTTGCATTGATTGCGACAGGAGATAAAGATTCTCGTTTTATCACGGATTTTCTCGAAAATTCTGTCGGGGAGCAGGGGATAATGAGCCTCGTTTTCGGACTTCACATACTCAACAACGGATATTCCTGCGAAAAATATTCGACAAAGACTTTAACCGACGAGCTGATTTCTTTGCAGTCTGCGGACGGTGGCTGGTCGCTGACCGGAAAAAACGGTGACACTGATGTTACGGCTATGACGGTACAAGCGCTTGCTCCGCAATACCGTAACAATGCGGATGTCAGAAAAGCAACGGATAAGGCACTTTCGTTTTTATCTTCACGGCAGAACTCAGACGGAACATATTCGAGCTACGGGGTAAGCAATCCCGAAAGCATTGCACAGGTTATAATTGCACTTTCTTCACTTGGAATAGATGCAGAGAAAGACACAAGGTTTAGTAAAAATTCAATCAATCTTTTTGATGCACTTGAGCTTTTTCGTTCAGGAGATGGCGGTTACTGTCATCAGAAAGGAAGTGGAGCAAACTCAACCGCTACTGTTCAGGTTCTTTGTTCTGCCGTTGCGTATAAAAAAATGAAAAGTGGTGGTTCTCCGTTTTATATCTTCAGCGAGAAAAATAATCAAACAGCTGAAACGACGACAGCGAAAAAATCCGAGGTTACGGAAGCAGAACAAACAGAGAAAACTGAAATCGCAATTCAAGAAATTACACAGACATCTTTACTGACAGAAAACACAGAAAACATATCTTCTCAGACACAAAATGTTACCGCAACGACGGAAAAGAACGAAAACAACCGGGCTGGTTTTTCGTACAAAATATGGATAGTTGTTGCAATTATTGTAGCTTTGGTTTGTGTGTGTACGGTGATGTTGGTAACCAAGAGAAAAAAGATAGTCTGTATCATCGTGTCGGCTGTTGCTGTTTGTGCGATATTGGTGGTTTTTGCAAATATAAAGCCTGTTGAAAGCAATGAAAAAATTACAGGTGAAAAAGATATAATCGGGACCGTTACAATAAGCATCAGATGCGATACAATTAAAGATAAAAATAACGATACGATTCCTGAAAACGGTGTCATCCTTGAAAAAACGGAGTTTCAGATAGATGCTGACGATACGGTCTATGATGTTTTGTCGCAAGTATGCAGAGAGAAAGATATCCACTTTGAAGTAACAGGAACGAAAGAAACACGCTATGTGGAAGGGATCGGCAATGTTTATGAAAAAGATTACGGAGATTTATCCGGATGGATGTATTTTGTGAACGGCGAATCACCGTCTATGGGGTGCGGAAACTATAAGCTGTCAGATAAGGATGAAATAGAGTGGCGATACACTTGCGATCTTGGTGCAGATATTGCTATTGACAGTTTTTGAAAATGAATTATAATAAAAATAACGAATACGGTTCTGCTAAGTCAGATTAAAAGGGAAATCAGGTCAGATTCCTGAGCAACCGCCATTACTGTGTTTATGCGTGTGCATATCAGTCAGAACACCTGCCGTATATTTTAGGGTTCAACACAACTTTGGTGAGAAGAGTGCAACCGATTTTTTTGCAGTATGGTAACTTCGGATTTATGTCCGTATTTTGTTACCGTACCGTATCTGATCTGTTGTACTCTTTTGACCTTTTGGTTAAAAGAGTATTTTTATTTTTGCAAAGGAGGTTTGACAAGTGATAGCTGATGATAAAAAGAACTGGGCAGAAGAGCTTTTAAGACAGAAAGCAGAAGAACTCGGCAGACTGCCGAAGAAGGATGATTTTGACGAGCTCACACGCGCACGAATCAAAGCCTTTCTCGGACCCTGGCCGAGAGCGTTGGAGGCCGCAGGTCTTAAAGAAGCAAAACCGTTTCCCGAAAAACCGAAAAAGGCAAAGAAGCGATATAAAAAAACACTCTGATTGGAACGATAACTATGAGAGATTATTTTGCGGATTATCATCCGTTTATAAATTTAATATACTTCGCTTTTGTGATAGGATTTTCTCTTGCGCTGACACATCCGTTGGCACAGGGAATTTCGCTCGTGTGTGCGATTATTTACGCAATAAGCATCAACGGAAAAAAGAGTTTTTGGTTTCTGCTCAAATACTGTCTGCCGATGGTGATTTTAACAGCTTTTATCAACCCTGCATTCAATCACGAGGGCGCAACAACCTTGCTCTATTTCCCTAACGGAAACCCTCTTACACTTGAAAGTATTCTGTACGGATTTTCTGCAGGTGCGATGATTATAACAACGCTGATGTGGTTTTCGTCATTCAACAGAGTAATGACAACGGACAAGTTCATTTATCTTTTCGGTAAGGTTATTCCCGCGCTGTCGCTTGTCCTGAGTATGTCTTTGAGATTTGTGCCGAAATTCAAATCACAAATGCAGACCGTAACAGAAGCACAAAGAAGCATCGGCAGAGATGTGAGTTCGGGAAGTCTGTGGCAAAGAACAAAAACAGCTATACTTATTTTTTCAATTATGATAACGTGGTCGCTTGAAAATGCGATTGAAACTGCGGACAGTATGAAAAGCCGTGGCTACGGGCTTAAAGGCAGAACTGCGTTTTCAATTTACCGCTTTGATGAAAGAGATAAATATACTCTTATATGGTTTTCTTTCTGCGGATTATTCCTTATTGTCGGAACGATATTGAAAGCATTCGATTTCAGATATTTCCCCGATATCCGTTATGCCGCATTTGATATGACAACAATACCTTTTTATTTAATATATTTCGCACTTTGCATCACACCCGTAATATTAAACTGCAAGGAGGAGAGAAAATGGAAAACTTCAGTTTCAGAAATGTAAGCTTCACATACCCCGAACAAGAAAACAAAGCGCTCCGCAATATCTCCTTTGATGTTTCTCAGGGTGAATTTATAATTTTCTGCGGTCCGTCGGGTTGCGGAAAATCAACGCTTCTCCGTCACCTGAAAACTTGTCTTACTCCTCACGGTATTCTTGACGGTGAAATCCTTTTTGACGGAAAACCGCTGAAAGACGTTGACGAAAGAACACAGGCACAGGAAATCGGATTTGTTCTTCAATCTCCCGAAAATCAGGTTGTAACGGACAAGGTGTGGCATGAGCTTGCCTTCGGGCTTGAAAGCTTAGGCTATGATACACCCACCATCCGCCGCCGTGTTGCAGAGGTTGCGGCATTTTTTGGCATAGAGAATTGGTTTTATAAAAATGTAACCGAACTTTCGGGCGGTCAGAAGCAACTTCTCAGCCTTGCTTCGGTTATGTGTATGAATCCGAAGATACTTGTTCTTGATGAACCGACGGCACAGCTTGACCCTATCGCCGCTTCGGATTTTCTTGCTCTTCTCGGCAAAATCAACCGTGAACTCGGCATAACCGTTATTCTCACCGAGCACCGACTTGAAGAAGCTTTTCCATTTGCGACACGAGTTATCGTAATGGAAAAGGGAGAAATCGTTTGTGATGATATTCCCGAAAAGGTCGGACTTCATCTTCGTGAAAAGGACAGCGGAATGTTTCTTGCAATGCCGACGGCTATGAGAGTATGGGCAGGAGTTGAAACAAAGCTTCCTTGTCCTTTGACAATTCGTGACGGCAGTGATTTCCTTACTCGAAGGAATAAAGAAAAAACACTTCTTCCTCTTGAAAAGGAAAAAGTGCACACCTATACAGACGAAATTATACTTGATTGCGATGAGATATGGTTCCGTTACGAAAAAGACCTGCCCGATGTTGTAAAAGGATTTTCTCTAACTTTACGCAAGGGTGAATTCTACGCAATCCTCGGCGGTAACGGTGCAGGCAAAACAACAACGCTCAAAGCGATTGCAGGTCTTCGCAAGGCTTACCGCGGAACAGTAACCGCAAACGGCAAAGTCGGTCTGCTTCCGCAAAATCCGCAGACACTTTTTGTAAAAAGAACTGTGCGCGAAGATTTATATGAAGCTTTCAGCGATGTAAAAATCTCCAAAGAAGAAAAAGATGAACAGGTTGCGCGTGTGGTTGCTCTTTGTTCTCTTAACGATTTTCTCGACCGTCACCCGTATGATATTTCGGGCGGTGAACAGCAAAGAACCGCACTCGCAAAGGTTCTTCTTACCGCACCTGATCTTCTTCTTTTAGATGAGCCGACAAAAGGCTTTGATGCGGAATTCAAGGTTACGTTTGCCGATATTATCGATAAGCTCACAGAGCAAGGCATCACCGTGCTTATGGTCAGCCACGACGTAACATTCTGTGCTGAATATGCTCACAGATGCGGTATGTTTTTTGACGGAAACATTGTTGCAGAAGGATCTCCGCGTGAATTTTTTTCAGGCAACAATTTTTACACTACGCCTGCAAACCGTATGGCAAGACACGTCATACCCGAGGCTGTAACGGTTGATGAAATTATTGCTTGCTGTGGCGGACAAGTCAAGAAAAATGAACGTCCGGACGAAGTGTTACCTTTGCCCGAACCTAAACCGCGAAGTGTAAATTTCAAGCCCGAACGGCGCACAGTCCAGCAACCGAAAGAAAAACGGAATTTAAATAAACGAACGATAGTGGCATCCGTTGCGATTCTGCTTTTTATTCCGCTTACCATATTCGCAGGGATTTTCTGGCTTGACAACCGTCGGTATAATATGGTTGCCCTTCTCGTGCTGTTGGAATGTATGTTGCCGTTTATCCTTGTGTTTGAGGGAAGAAAACCGAAAGCCAGGGAGCTTGTAACAATAGCTGTTCTATGTGCAATAGGAATAGCGGGACGAAGTTTGTTTTTTATGCTTCCACAGTTTAAGCCTGTACTTGCGCTGACAATTGTTGCAGGTGTAGCCTTCGGCGGAGAAACAGGATTTTTGGTGGGAGCTGTTACGATGCTTCTTTCTAATATGCTTTTTTCTCAAGGTCCGTGGACACCTTGGCAGATGTTTGCAGCGGGTATTATCGGCTTTCTTGCAGGCGTTCTTTTCAAAAAAGGATGGCTTCGCAGAACTCGTGTTTCCCTTGCCGCGTTCGGCGCGTTTGCTGCTGTTATTATTTACGGCGGTCTAATGAACTCGGCATCAGCGTTTATGTTTTCGGCACAGAGTATTTCGTTAAAAACCCTTGCAGCTTTTTGGATTACAGGTCTCCCTATGGATATTGTTCATTCAATTTCAACAGTTCTGTTTATTGTGCTTGCCGCAAAACCGATGCTTGAAAAAATGGACCGCATCAAAGTCAAATACGGTCTGGTTGAATAGTTGAAATTTTTCGAGCCGTTAAAATCATAAAAAGCAAGAAGAACGGCTGCCTTTGTTCTGGTTTTGAGTTCTCCGTTTCTGCAGCAACTTCAGAAAATCATATTGTATTTAACGCAAAAAAATGGTAAAATAAATGTCGAAAAATCAACTTTGTGGGTGAGAAAATGAAAATTGCTATATGTGATAATGAACAGGTTATACTTGACGAAATTTCACGTGAAATAGAAGAATATGCAAACGCTCAGGCTTTTGACCTGACTTACGAAACATTCAAATCCTACGAAAGTCTTACAAGCAGAATTGACGAATTTGACCTGTTTGTGCTTGACCACAATATGGATGACTTTATTATTGACCCGGATGAATCGCCGCTTATGACAGGTAAGGAATTTGCAAGAATCATTCGCAGTTCATCAGACAGTAAAAAAGGCATCATTATTCTTACTGCATATCACGACATCGTATATGACACATTTGACATTGGTTTAGTATGGTTTCTTCGCAAACCCACAAGCAAAGAAGACCTGTTTAAGGCTTTGGATAATTATTTTTATTCAGTTACCAACTCAGGCTCTGTAGCTGTAAATATCAATAATGAAATTCACTTTGTGGACACAGATAAAATACATTATATTGAAGTTTTTCATAAGGATGTTTTCATTCACACCGATGACGAAACGCTTCGATGTCACAAATCCATTGCCGAGTTTGAAAAAGAGCTTGCTCAGTTTGGTTTTTTCAGAACACACCGTTCGTATCTTGTAAATGTTTCTAAAATCAAAAGTATAAACAGCAAAACTGCTATTATGAAAAACGGCGACACAGTTTACACAAGTGAAAAGAACTATGCAAAGCTTCGTGAACTGTATCTTGAAAATTAATTTCAGGTGATATTATGCTCATTGAATGTATTTCATATCTGGTTAAAAACCTTGTCGGAACACTTTTCGTTCTGTTTATTCTCAATAAGCTCATAGGTTACAGAATACATATCAAGAAGGCGGCAACAGTTGTCTCCGTTGTTGTGTTGGGTGCGATATCAACGGTTCCGTTTTTCACAATCAGCGATACGGAGTTAATCTTCACTCTTGCTGACCTGTCAACATTGCTTCTTTTCTCGGTTTTTCCGTACTGCATACTAAAACCGACAAAGAAAAAAGTCTTCTTCCTTTTTGGTTTAATCTTAAATTTGCTTCTTGATTTATTGGTTGCCGTAATATCCACAACAATGAAAATCACATCGGAAGTAACCGTAAACTGGATATACGCGGGTATTCTTGCCGTTCTTCTGATAAGCGTAATTGCAATATATTATAAGCGCGACTTCATTGTGCCTGTTGACTTTTTTGAAAGCATACCGCCTCTATTTTACATAGTTGTTTTGGTTGCCTGTGTAGCTACGCAATACACGCTGACCCTATCACAGGATGCAACGTCTTATGCTGATGTCGCTCAACTTTTGCTGATTGTTTCCGCCGGATTCATTCTTGTGTGCCTCTCGTATATGGTGTTCAAATACATTACCGTTTCTTTCAAAGAAAGAGATTCTCTCAAACAGCTTGATATGCAGCTTCAGCATTATGAAGAGCTGGCTAAAAAAAGTCAGGACATCCGCCGTTTCAGACACGACTATAAAAACCATCTTTTTATGCTCGGTGTTCTGCTTAATGAAAACAAGCTTGACGATGCTAAAAAACACCTTGCCCGACTTACGGAAGACATAGAAGAAACCGAAACAAAGTTTGCAACGGGCAATTATTTTGCAGATGCACTCATAGCCCACAAAGCTGATGAGGCTTTAAAAAATAAAATTAACATTGAGTTTCACGGCAATATTCATCCTGACAAAATCGACAACAGTGACCTTTGCACAATCCTTGCAAACAGCCTTGACAATGCAATCCGTGCAAGCATTCCGCTTTCGCCCTGCAAAATTCACATTGAAGCGTCAACCAATGAAAAAGGATGTACCATCACCGTCACCAACCCTGTTGCGAAAAAAGTTGAGATTAAAAACAATGCAATAAAAACAACTAAGCGCGACACGGAAAGCCACGGTTTCGGCATAAACAATATCAAACACACGGCGCAAAAATATGACGGTTTTGTCACACTGAATTGTACTGACAAAGAATTTTCAATTAAAATCGGTCTGTTGTTTTAACAAGCAAAAGAAGAGCAGTGATTTCAAGTTGAAACCACTGCTCTTCTTTTATTATGGCAATAAGAAAATCAATATCGCTTTTTCACTTTCCCTTTTTAACCGATCCGTGTTTTCAGTGAGCCTGAGCTTACGGTTTCGAGTCTTGCACCGTTGCCTGAACCGCGCTGTTTAAAACAATCCTCGGGATTATCGTGAGACTGCATTGCTACATTCTTGTTTCCGCCTTTAGTGTTCGCCTGTGCTTTAGTGAAAATCGGGAACATCATCGGCATAAAGAATTTATCAGAAACACTGTTCCATACCTTTGATGCAAAGAATGTGCAATTGAAATATAAATCCCAGTAATTCCAGCCTTTGATTTCTTTGTTTACTTTCATAAGCTGGTCTTTTGTAATATCCATTCCCAACCAGTTTGCGCTTCTGAGACCGAATTTTGTCGCACTGTATCGCTCAACATTATAGTAAACACCCATACCGTCTCTGCGGGTCATAAGGAAGGTGCCTACAGATACACTGCCGAACGGTGCAACCGTGTAACAGCCTACGGGCATTTCACCGTCAAATGTGCTTTCAATGTAAATCCACGAGTGACCGAGAAAAACGATTTCCGAGCAGATATACATTCTGCCTACGATTGTATCTCCGGGTATTTCATCGAACGTAGGTTTGGGAGATTCGGGTTCTGTGGGAGGTTCAGGTTCTGTCGGCTCGGTCGGTTCCGTTGACGGTTCGCTCGACGGTTCTGAAACAGGTTCTGTAGTTGGCTCCGTTGTCAGCTCTGTAACTATTTCCGTAGTTAGCTCTTCAAATGCGGTCGTAATCTCTTCTATCAAATCTTCCTGTGCAGTTGCTGTTATACCGAAAACAACAGAAAAGACGAGCAGAACTGAAATGATTCTTATAAACTTGTTTTTCATAAAATCACCCTGTCAAAACAAACTGTTTTATTTAAATAAATTGAACAACCAATTAAAAAAGTTTTTAATGGAGTTTGCGAGTTCTTCAAAGAATTTTACAATTCTATCCCATAAGGTCGATGATGGGGTTTCGTCTTCAGAAACATCAGTATCCCCAGAAACAACAGATTCAAACAAACCACCCACAATATCCCCATCAGTACAGTGTACTGTTACGTAAGGCATAAACTCTTCGTTGCCTTCCCATGAAGTAACATTTGCTTTCCACTGTGCCTTTGTATCATTAAAATAAATATCCAAAGAGTTTGCTCCTGTGTCAAATGCCTGGGTACTGATATATTTCTCAGCACCCTTTCTTATATGAACTTTTTCAAGTGAAGAACATCCTATAAATGCATATGATTCTAATTGTTCAACGTTACCCGGAATTGTTACTTCAGGAAGAGCATAGCAAGCTGCAAACGCATATATACCGATAACCTCAACGCTATCCGGAATTGTTACATCGACAAGATTTTCGCAGCATTCAAAGGCAGAACCGCCGATTCTTGTGATGCCATTGCCGATTATTGCGGTTTTAATTGACAAACAGTAATCACTCCAAGGTGTTTCCGTTGTTTCATAATCTTTCATAGCTCCTTCACCGCTGATGGTCAGGGTGCCTGTTTTTTCATCAAATTGCCAGACAACATTATCACCGCACGAGCCAGATGATATAAGCGTTTCTTCCGCCGCGAATGAAACCACCGTCAGGTTCATCACGCAAAGGATTGCCAATAAAACGGATAATAATTTTTTCATAATAAATCTTCTTTCTGCCGTTTGGCTCAAATAATAATTAATAGTTTTTTGATTTCGTTTATGCTCCTGCTCCTTTATTATCAGGAAGCAGAAAGAGTAAACTGTTTTACAGGCTTCACCATATCCTGTTCTGCCTCGCCGAGAGACCCGTACGACATGTACCATGCGTTGGTGTCCATTCTCAGCTCATCAATATCAACTATGCTGTGGTCACTGTACTGCTTGAGGTCATCGTGCCATATTGCATAATAAGACTCGGTACCTTTAAAGAAATAAACAACAGAGTTGTTGTAGCGAGTGCCGTCATAAATATACAATATAGTCTTTTCAAGAGTACAGTTCTGGTCGGGGAATCTGTTTTTAATATCGTCCTTTGCTTTTTGAGTAATCTTCGCAAGGTCAGCGGCAGGAATGGTATTATCGGTAACATAGGAAATGTAGGTTGCCTTAACCTCCGCTTCTGTTTTCGCAAGGACTATTCCGTACTCCTTATACCTGTCTGCTTCTTCTGAAACAACAAGTTTATGCGTGCCCTTTGACTGATCAAAGTTATCGGACATTGATCTTACACCGAGCGTAAACGACTGGAAATTGTCGCCGTACACACGGATGCTATCGTTCTCTGTTTTTACGTTTATGCCATCTTTACCGTAATCCTTGAAATAATCTTTCTTAAGCTTGATTGTAAGATTGTTGTAACGTGTCGTGTCAACAGCAACGCTTTCGACCGCATCAAAAACATCGATTGCGACGCCTTCCTCAAGACCGGAAACAGTAAACTTAAATTCCTGCTCCTCGTCTCCGGAAATTTTCTTTTTGAACATCGGGTTTTCCTTGATTCCCTCTTGATTAATTCTGACAGTAATTACTACCTTGTCATCGTTTGAAAGAGTTCCGTTGTTTTCGGAAGTTATTTCGTATGTAATATAATCTCTGATCGAAGTGTAGTAATAATAGCCGTAATCCTCATATTTGTTACTGGCGATATCATTCTGAAGCTCATCCCAATTTATCAGGTCGATTTCATTTTCAACAACACCGTATCCGTTGATGCCCGAATAAACAAGCTCGTCGGCAACATATTTTTTAAGAGAAACTTTTGAGCCTGCAGAAGAAATTATGACAAACACAAGAATAATCACAGCTAATGCGCCGAGACCGATACCTCCGAATGTAAAAGCCTTCTTTTTGTCGAGATTTGACCATATATCGAGTGCTTTTTCTTTTATGTTTTCAAGGGTTTCGTTGGGAGTTGCGGAAGCCGTTGACGTTGCACCCGGTGTAGCTTGAGCCACAGGTATTACCGCATCCTCTGTGCGTTGGATTTCAAGACCGCAGGAATTGCACACTTTACTGCCGTCGGGGTTTTCTTTTCCGCAATGGTTACAATACATAAGCTTCCTCCTTAACCGTTAACGTTATAGTCTGCATTTATAAGGTTGATCGCTTTGATTACCTTATGAAGGTACACAAGCGGACCGACAATAATAAGTATTCCGAGCACATTCCAGAGCCAGAAAGAGCCAGCACCGAAAGAATAGTCGATATTCCTTCTTTTAAGCTCAGCACCTGCTCTCTTGCTGAACTTGTGGAACCACACAAGAGTTGCAATTTCAAAAGTAAGCGGGCCTACCAAAAAGAACAGCAGTGCAAAATTCATCGTCTTTTTGCCGTCATATCTTGAGGCTGTTATGTTGAGTTCAGACGACATTTTATAATACAGGACAAGACCGTAAATGCCCAAAGTAATAATGGACAGCAAAATTGCCTTCAGTGCACCTCTGCTTGTCTTAAGCTGTGCAACGGGCGGCGGTGCCGCCTTTGGGCCGCATCCGCAGTTGCCGCAAGTATAAACGTTATCCGCCATCTGGGATCCGCAATTTGTACAATACTTCATTAAAATCTCCTCACTTTAAACTTTGTGTGTATCAATAAGATAAATCAAAACCAATCGAAGCCTCTGCCGTTTGGCTATGATGTATAGATTGTATCATTTAAAAAACTATGTTTTTTACGCGAAGACCTGAAATGCCGTTTTGACGACCTGAAATGTTTGAAAAATACAACTTAAATCTCTTGCTGTTTTTAGGTTTGGTGTTTTTGCACATTCCAGGGTAACAAAAATCGGCAGGAATGCCGAAGCAAATCCTGCCGATTTGAACTTATTCTTATTTAAAAAGTTTGCGTATTGCATTTATCACAGTTTTGATTACCTTGAACGCCTGTGTAACAAATTCCCCGACCGTTTCTTCAAAGAAATCCGAAAGCATTTCAAAAAACGTTTCGCCTTCTTCCTCCTCGAAGCTTATAATTCCGTCGGCATCTTCATCCTGAAGCAACTGCACGAGCTCGGGAAGAGAAACTGTTTTGCCGTTGACAGAAACGCTGATATAAACCTCGTTGAGAGTAAAATATTCTTCTGCACTGTCAAGGTTTTCTTCATCAATAATAATTATGTCGGGTGATATTCCTTCAAAGGTTATCTTATTGAAATACAGATAGTATGTATCTGAATTGTCAGCAATCAGATTTGAAATATAGTTATAATCAAGATTCTGATATATCGTTGTTTTGCCGTCAAAGGCAAGAACTTTATGACCGTCCTTTTCTCTGTCAGTGCTTATTCCGTTAACGGCATAACCTGCCGATTCAAGGGCGTTGTATGTTCTGGAATCTGCTTTTGCAACGAAAAACAGGCGTGAATCGTTGCCCGAAAAAGCATTTTCAAAGCTAAGGTCATTAGCCAGAGCAGTTACAATTGCGAGCTTTGAACAATCCTTAAAGGCATCAGCTCCAAGCTCCGATACGCTTTCAGCAAGATAAACTTCCTTAAGTTCGCCGAATCCGATAAAAGCTTTTTCACCCACAGATGTGATACCGCTTCCTATTTCAACATAAGTCACTCCACTTGCAATATCGCTCCAACCCGAATAATCGCTGACTGTGCCTGTACCTGAAATCGTTAGAGTTCCGTTTGTTTTGTCAAATGCCCACGTCGCATTTTCTCCGCAAGCTCCTGATGTTGCCACATAGTTGAAAATGATGTTTTTAAACAGATCAAAATTATTGGCTGTAGAAATTTTAATTTTATTCCATTGATCCTCTGTACCCTTGTAGTATGTTGTAAATTCATCTTTCCCGAAAAACGATACCCCGCCAATTTCCTTCATACTTTCTGGAATTACTATGCTTGTGAGAGATGTAGCATTAAAAGCGCAAGAACCAAGAATTTCCACATTGTCCGGAATTATTATACTTTCAAGTTCGGTGCAATAACTAAAAACAGCAAATTCGATTGACAAAAGACTTTTCGGCAAAGTTACATCTGAAAGATTATCACAAGCCAAAAAAGTGTATGGTTTAAGGATTGTAACCCCTTCGGGTACCGTTACACTTGTGAGAGCTTTACAGTGACAGAATGCACCGCTGCCTATTGTTTTAATGCTTTTTGGAAATTCGATATTCTTAATGCTTATGCAATATTGAAATGCGTAGTCACTAATCTCAACAACACCTTCCGGAATTACAAGATTTTCAATCAAAACTCTGTTTATATAAAGATTCATACCGGTAACAAATACGTCAAATCCAAATTCTATCGCACACCAATCTTCAATACCACCTGTGTAGTACACGTCTGTACCCGTTTTCGTGTAAACGAATGCAGAATCACCAATACTTGTTACGCTTTCCGGAATTTCTATGCTTTGGAGATTCGTGCAGTTGTAAAACGCACCTTCACCTATTCTTGTAAGGCTTTTCGGCATTTCTACACTTTTAAGACTTGTGCAAAAACTAAAAACATAGTCACCGATAGTTGTAATTCCATTAGGTATTACAAGGTTTTCTATAAGAGCATCATTAATGTAAAGGTTCACACCTGTAGAAAATATACTTTCGTTAAAACTAATTTCGCACCAATCTGCAACGTCGCCTTTATAATAAACATCCAAAAGGCTTACGGTTTCCTTAAACGCATTTTCATCAACATTTACAACACTGTCAGGAATTATTACTTTTTCAAGAGAAGTGCATCCCGAAAACGTATAAGCTTCAATCTTGGTTATACCGTCAGGAATTTCTATGCTTCGGAGATTCGTACAGTTGTAAAACGCGCCTTCACTGATGCATACAAGACTATCCGTAAGCTCTACGCTTATAAGCGACGTACAACTTTCAAATGCATAAACACCGATTTTTGTGATACCGTTGCTTATTTCGATATTCTTAATATCACTCTTAAAACTTTCCCAACCCATGTAATTATCAGAAATCGCACCCGTACCTGAAATTGTGAGTTTTCCGTTTATCTCATCAAAGCTCCACGTTGCATTTTCGCCGCAAGTACCGGTCATAGTTTCTTTATAATCAAAAACTATATTTTTAGTCAGATCTTCGTTATCTGCTCCGATTGTAATTGCATTCCACTGTTCCTCTGTACCAGGGTAGTAGGTTGTGGTGAGATTTGGACAACGAGCAAACGCACAATCGCCTATTTTTGCAACACTACCTCCAATTGTTACACTTGTAAGACTGTCACATTGATTGAACGCCCAAGCCTCGACAATTGTGGTACTATCCGGTATTGTTACACTCGTAAGACTGTCACACTCATAAAATGCATAATCACCTATAGTTGTGACACTATCAGGGATTACAATGTTTTCAAGTTTGGTGCAAAAAGAAAACATATGGCTGCTAATTCTTGTAACGCCATCCGAAACATCGACGCTTATAAGGTTAGGGCAAGAACTAAATGCATAATCACCTATACTTGTAACACTGTCAGGAATCTCTATGGTCTTAAGACTGAGACAATAATCAAACGCAAAGGTTCCTATACTAATAACACTGTTGCCAATTGTTACATTTACAAGTTTGTCGCAAGAAATAAATGCGTAATCACCTATACTTGTGACACTATTTGGGATTGATACACTTGCAAGACTATCACAATAAGCAAACGCATGATCATTGATTTTTGTGATACTTTCAGGAATTTCGACACTTATAAGTTTTTCACAAGAATTGAACGCAAAAGAACCAATACTTGTAACACCGTTACCGATTATCAACATTTTAATTGATGCAAGATGTTCATTCCAAGGCATATTTAACGGACCGTCGAAATCATACATAGCCCCCTCACCGCTGATAGTGAGAGTTCCCGTTCCTTCATCAAACGACCAAGTCACATTCTCACCGCAGGTACCGGATGTAACCGTCTCCTTTGCAAAGGACACAACGGTAAGATTAAGTGCACACAGTGTTGCAAGCAGTATTGCGATACCCTTTTTAAAAATGTGTTTCATTTTAGACTTCCTTTCGCTTAACAATACTTTTGATTATAAGGCAATAATAACCCATAATTATTATACAGATTTTTGCAGTTCTGGTACATTCAAAGACCTGAAACCGCCTTTTGTGGGTCTGAAATGGGTGGCTTTTCTTTTTGCTGTATCATTAATGGCATTTTATCATAAAATAATATTCTTTTCAATGAATATAAATTTGCTTTATTTCGCATCGAGAATCAGTATTCTCGGTGTCATTTTTATAAAGTTGTTTCTACTCAAAAAGTGTAAAAACTATAAACAGGAAGCAGGCATTCATTTGAATGCCTGCTTTTAAAATTAATCTGTTTTTTTATTAAACCTCAACGCTCCAGACATAATCGGTTCTTACAACCTGTGCGGCAAGCATTTTTCTGCAGCCTGATTCGTAAAGAACAAGAAGCTTTCCGTCATACATATCAATTCCTTCGGAACGCGGAATCGCCTTTAATGAATCGGTTTTTACTGTTGAATCAAGGAAGTAAAGGTCAACCTCTTTTCCTGAAACCTCAACCTTGCTGTCCGCTTCACCGTCAAGAACATTTTTGTAGAAATTAAGCTCTGATTTTGTAATCTGACCTGAAATGCTTGTAACGAATCTGCCGTCGGGAAGCTGTGTAAATCCCTGACACATTGATTCTGTTTCAAGGATGAAATCGGGAGCAACTATCTCTTTTGAGTTTCCTTTATATGTGAAGCCCTGCGGATTTCCGCTTTCAAGAACATAACCGCAAGTCCACGCAAACATTTTCTCGCCGTCAGGTGAAGTAAGATGGTGGCTGTCCTCTGTTACATAATCGTCGCCGTCCTTATGGTATTCACCAATCCAGAGAATACCGTTTGAACAGTTGGCATATGAAGCTCTTGTACCCGTGTTGAATTCATCAACGAACTGAACGGAAGCTTCATTTTCGGCATTTTTAAGTGCATCAAGAGGAAGTCTGCGCGCATATTTTCCTGAAACGACCCAGGCATTGCCTTCAAAGGTTGCGATTCCGCCGCAATGACCTGTGTAATCGTCACCGTCAACTTCGATAAGTGAAACAAACTTTTCTGTTTCGCCACTCACGGGATCAACAACGTAAATTCTTGAATTGCCCTCGGTGTTCATATAACCGCAGATAAGCACTTTGCCGAGGTAATCGCTGTAAGCGAGTCCCTGCGGAACAAAGTCTGTATCCGTGTCGGGGTTTTCGAAAAATTTTTCAGCCCTCTGATTGTAAGCTGAAAAGCCGATTTTTGCAATCAGACCGTCGTCGCGGGTAACTGTTTTTACAAGGTTTATCGGCAAAAGTGAAATTGCGGTAACAATCGACATAAAGAATGCCGTGATTTTGCTGAAAAGTAATGGCATATGAAATATCTCCTTTAGCCGAGAATCTCTTTGATTTTGTCAGCTGCATCGTAAAGCTCTTTGATTTCTGCAAGCTCAACAGCACCCTTATCAACAAGGCTTGCGATTTCGCTTCTGATCGGAAGCTTTGCAAGAACGGGAATGTTCAATTCCTTTGCAACTTCATCGAGTTTGCTTTCGCCGAAAACAGAAATCTTCTTTCCGCAATCGGGACATTCAAGATAGCTCATATTTTCAACGATACCGAGAATCGGCACGTTCATCATATTTGCCATATTGACAGCCTTTTTAACAATCATTGTAACAAGATCCTGCGGAGTTGTTACGATAACGATGCCGTCAACGGGAAGTGACTGGAAAACGGTCAGCGCAACGTCGCCTGTTCCCGGAGGCATATCAACGAACATGTAGTCAACATCGCCCCAGAAAACTTCCTGCCAGAACTGCTGAATAACGCCTGAGATAACGGGACCTCTCCAGATAACGGGCTGGTCTTCCTTTTCAAGAAGAAGATTAATAGACATAAGCTTGATGCCTGTTTTGGTTTCTGCGGGAAGAAGACCCATCTCGTTCTGCATTGCGGGACCTTTTGCACCGAATGCTTTGGGAATTGACGGACCTGTGATGTCAGCGTCAAGGATACCGCAAGCGTTGCCCTTGACCTGCATTGCTGTTGTAAGCATTGATGTAACGAGTGACTTGCCAACGCCGCCCTTACCGCTTACAACACCGATAACCTTTTTCACCTTACTGTATTCATTACACGGTACGTGTAAATCTTTCTTTTCGCTGCAGCTTGATGAGCAGCTTGAGCAATCTCCTGTACAACCCATGGTTTACATCTCCTTAAAATAATATTTTTTCAACGGCTCTTGCGGCATCTTCAACAATCTGCACGCAAGGTCTTTTTTTGTAGTACTGCTGTGTTCTTGCTTCCGGTGTGGGATTGGTGTTTTCGTCTTCGCCCAACGAAAGAAGCTCACGGCATACGATTGACGGATTGGTTTGTTTAAACTCGGCAATAATTTCCTGAACAACGGCATAGCATTTTGCTTTTGCTTCGGCGTCGTCACCGTCTGTTGCGCCGTATTTAAAGCCGACAAGCATTGCTGCTCCGCTTACTGCACCGCACACCTCACGGCTTCTGCCGACACCGCCACCGAGACCTGCCGAAACCTTAAGTGCGGTTTCCTCGTCCATTCCGAATTCGCCTGCAAAAGCGGCAAAAACAGCCTGCGAGCAATTAAATCCTCTTTTAAAAAGCTCAACAGCCTTGTCTGTTCTTTGTGACATAGTTTCGCCTCCTTTTGCCAAATCTATTATAGTATTCTATCACACTGATGAAAAAATGCAAGAGGGTATTTGCTTGACTTTAGCACAGTGGGGTATTATAATTTAAGAGTTAAGTTGATTTTTCAGGAGATTTTTATGGATAGGATTTTTACTAAAATTCACGAAATCTGCGGAAAGTTCATTAAGAACGAAAAGCTGATGGGAATTATCCGCAAAGTTATTTCAAAAGAGGTTATTTCATACCTGTTTTTCGGTGTAACGACAACGGTTGTCAATTTCATCGTTTTTGGCCTTTGTGAAAATAAAATGCACTATCTTGCAGCAAATGTAATTGCTTGGGTTGCCGCAGTTGTTTTCGCTTTCGTTACCAATAAACTTTTTGTTTTTGACAGCAAAAGCTGGAAGCCGAGTGTGCTTTTCAAGGAAGCGGTATCTTTCACAGGCGCGCGTTTACTCACTCTCGGTATTGAAGAATTGGGTTTGTGGTGTTTTATCGACCTTCTTCATCTTGACAAGGCTTTTACGTTGCCGTTTATAAGCGGAGAATTGGGAATTAAGATTGTTTTTTCCGGTATAGTTGTTATTCTTAATTACTTTTTCAGCAAGCTTATAATTTTCAAGAAAAAATAATTTTCAAAGGACGTTGCTTATGAAGTTGGTCAGCGTTATTATTCCTGTTTACAATGTTGAAAAGTATCTGCCGAAATGCCTTGACAGCGTTGTCGGACAGACTTATACAAATCTTGAAATAATCTGTGTCAACGACGGCTCGCCCGACAATTCTTCTGCAATCCTTGAAGAGTATGCAAAAAAAGACAGCAGAATTAAAGTTATCAATCAGGAAAACACAGGTCTTTCGGGTGCAAGAAATACGGGTATTGACGCCGCAACAGGAGAGTACATCGTATTTCTCGATTCTGACGATTGGATGGATGCTGAAGCGATTAAAACAGCAATAAAATATTCCGAAAATGCCGATACGGTTATGTGGGGCTACGTCCGCGAGTTTCCCGATAAGTCAATAGAGAAAAAAATCTTTGACGGCGACAGAAATTTTGATGAAAAAGAAACACGAGGTGTTCACCGCCGTCTTGCAGGTCTTACAGGTGAAGAATTAAGAAACCCTGAAAACACGGATGCCCTCGTAACTGCGTGGGGCAAGCTTTATACAGCAAAGTTTATAAAAGAGAATAATCTTCAGTTTGTTGACACAAAAGTCATCGGCACGGAAGATTTACTTTTTAATATGTATTATTTCGGCTTTGCGAAAAGATGCTTTTTTATCGATAAGCCTTTCAACCACTATCGCAAGGATAACGAAACCTCGCTGACCAGAAGCTACAAATCAAAACTCTTTTCTCAATGGTCGGAGCTTTATTCAAGAATAAGAAAGTGCATTGACGAAAATAACCTCGGCGAGGATTTCCACAAAGCACTTGATAACCGCATCTGCCTTAGTATGATTGGTCTCGGCTTAAACGAGCTTTGCAACAAAGCGTCACATTCGCAGAGGATGAAAAACTTAAAAGCAATTCTTTCTTCAGAACAGTATGTTAAAGCGTATAAAAATCTTGAATTCGCATATTTTCCTATTCATTGGAAACTGTTTTTCACGTTCTGTAAAAAGAGAAATGCATTTTTTGTGTACATACTGCTTAATGCAATGCAGATGCTGATAGGCAAATAATTTCAAAAGGGGAGCGTCAAGCTTCCCTTTAGTCATTTTAAACAAAAAATTAACTCATTGTTTTATATTGTAAAAACGCAAAAATATGGTATAATTAACTTACTATGGGTATGTGTATTCACACCCGATTGAAAGGAGATATATTATGAAAAAGTTACTTCTTTCTGTTATCTCAGTCATTCTTTGCTTCAGCCTTATGGTTCCCGCAGCTGTAACGGCTTTTGCAGAAGCTCCCGAAACATCGGTGACTGACACAACAGTTGAACAGCCCGACGCTCCCGTTGATATCGACATCGATACAGCTCTTGATTTCGTTAAGGACATGGCTGAAAAGTTCGGCAACGATTTCGAGTCGCTTTCATCAACGAGCATCAAAGTTGTGTTTATGCACAGTCTTGCAAAGATTGTAAACACTCTTTCAAACATCCTTATCACAGTTCTCGGTAAGGCAATCAACCTCTTCATCCCGAAGACTCCTGCGTTGAATTCTTATCAGGATTTCAACCTTGACGATTATGAAAACTTCTTCCCGGGTATGGACGAGTTCCTTGACGAGCCTGCACAGGGTGCAAGATGGAGCCTCGGTTACGCTCAGGAATCAATCCTTCCTGACGACTTCGGCGTAGTTCCTTACACAATGGGCGGCTACGGTCTTATGGCAGAAACAACAGAAACATTCGACGGTCTCTGGGTTCGTACAATCATCCTTGATGACGGTTCAGGCAGAGGCAAGGTTGCTTTCTGTGTTCTTGACGCAATCGGCATCGCAAACGCAGACGTAAGACTTATCCGTGCTGCTGTCAAAGATTTTGCTGAGGCTAACGACATCGTAAGCATCAACGTTTCCGTTACTCACACTCACTCAGGTATCGACCTTCAGGGTGTATGGGATGATACTGTAACTAATGTTCTTAACAATATCACACTCGGTGCGCTCGGCATTGCTGACCTCAAGAGTGGTGTTGACCGCAAGTTCCTTCAGACAATCATCGACCAGACAGCTAAGTCAATCAAGGATGCTCATGCAGATATGAAGACAGGTGAGCTCACACTTTCAAAGATGGATATCGGTGACGATTACCTCCGCGACAGAACAGCTCCGTATAACTATGACGGCAATATGTACCGTCTTGAGTTCACACCTGACCAGAAGGGCGCAACTCCGACAATTATCACAACGTTCGGCTGTCATCCTGAAAGCACAGGCTATGGTCATACGGTTATTTCTGCTGACTTTATTCCTTACATAGAGGAAGTTCTCAACAAGGCCGGTTATAACTTTATCTTCATTCAGGGTGCAGTTGGTACAGTTACGGAGGACAGCCACTATGCAGACGACGGTCTTGACCTTACAAGATACGAATCAACTGTTCGTTACGGTTACGAAATCGGATATATGCTTCTCGGTATGGAGTTGACAGAGGCTGAGTGTAAAGCACTCAACTTTGAGCTCGGCGACTTCCTCGGCGTTGCTGAGTATGAAGGCCAGGAAAACTACACTGTATGGTACGAAGGTTGGACTCCCGTTGAAGAGACACCTGTTAAGCCGTTGCTCAACATCAAGAATATGCAGTACGTTATCGAAGTTTCAAACGTACTTCTTGACATCATCGGTAAGTCAGGTATCACAGATTACTTCTTCCTTTACGACAACACAACAGGAAAGTACTACGAAGTAACAGAATGTGGCTATATGGAACTTGGCGATTCTCTTCAGGTTCTCATCAGCCCGGGTGAACACTACGGTGAAATCCTTAACGGCGGCGATGGCCTTGAAGACTTCCAGTACGATTGCTACCGCGATATGTTCGGCGAGAACACAATCATCTTCGACCTTGCAAACGACGCTATCGGTTATATCGAGCCCGACCCCGAGTTCGTAATGGCAGGCATGAAATACAGCGAGAAGAACGACGAGTTTGACAACGACACATGGTGCCTTATCTCCTTCGGTGAGCACACAGCATCAACTGTTGCAGGTAAGTTCGTTGAGCTTTACGAAAGCGTTCAGTAAAAGTTATAATTACAAAAAATCGACTTGCAGAAATGCAGGTCGATTTTTTGCAGGCATCAATGAAAACACCCCGACAAGCTCAGTTTTGTCGGGGGTCGTCTTACGTTAGTTTTCTTTAGTTTTCTCTTTCTTCTCTGTCAGAATCTTGTGCATTTCCTCTGTAGCAAATGCAAGCTTTGTTATAACATTCTGCTTTGTCGGATAGCAGAAAAATGAATCGTGCTGTGTTGAAATATCAAAGCAGTCAAGTGGCTCAATATGGCAGTAGTCATACTCAACATGGAGGCTGTAAAGGCTCTTTGGCGTACGCTGAACCCTGTACGGTTCGCCGTTGTAGTTGCCCTCAAGAACAAAGCCTTCATCGATATTATGACGAACTTTTGCGTCGCCCATATAGTAGTACTTAAGCGCACCGGGGAGGGTATAAACACGCACATCGTCCTCAAAAGAATACTTTCCTTCTTCAATTTCTTTGCGGACGTTTACACGCTCCCATTCAAACCAGTCGGGAATGTGCGGAAACTCCGTTTCGCCGTCAAGCGCCTTAAGCTCGCCAAGCTCGGTGAGTTCCCATTTCTTCCCGCATTCTTCGCAGAAGAGGTGGATTCCTTTTGAATTCATCTTTGATTCCGTCATACAGTGAGGACACTGATAAAGCACCTTGTGCAGCCCCTCAGCTCGGAAGTCCTCGGTTATGCGGATGTTGTTTTCTTTCTGCCACTTGTATTCGTCATATTCCATTTCCTTGCGGATAACGGCATTAATTTCGTCAACACTCATTTCCGCAACCTGATCGGCGGTGAGAACCTGCTTCATCGTCGCATAAAGGGGAACTTTTTTCTTGCGTCTGAAGTCCCAGAAAGGTGCACGCAGATAATTTCCGTGATGAACGATAACAACAACGGGAACCTTGTTTTTCTTCGCAAGCTTGCCGATAACCTCAGGGATTATTGACTGAGTGCCGATAGGGGAATAACGTGCTTCGGGGTAGATGCAAAGAACATCCTTATACTCACGTAAAACCTTTGCACACGAACGCACAAGGCTGATATCTGTTGTAAATTTTCTTTTGCAGATTGAACCGATTTGTTCCATAACCCATGGCTTGTGGTAATACCCCTCAAGCGTTGCAATTGTATGCACTCTGTGAGGGAATGTAGCCTTGTATTTGATAGGAAAGTCGATGAACTGCATATGATTGCTCAAAAGCAGATACGGCGGTTTAAGACCATTCATATTGATTTTTTCAACCTTACTGCCGCCCTTGACGGTTGCAACGGCTAAATTTGATGCAATATATAAAAGCGATGTAAAAAAGAAATTCTGCCTCTTGGGAAGCTTTGATGTGTCATATTTCTTTACATCAGCAGGATAGTCAATGTAATCTTTTATTTCGCTCATTAAATCACTTCCGAAATCCAAAGTCAAAGCGATTCTATCATATTTTAAATCCTAATGCAAGTGCAAAAAAAGGGAGATGGTAAAAACCATCTCCCTGAAATTTTATTAATTATTCTTCGTCTTCAATCTTAGCTTCTGCGATAACCTTTTCAGCGATTGCTGCGGGTGCATCTTCGTAGCGTGTGAATTCGAATGTGTAGTAGCCTCTGCCTGCTGTTACTGAACGGAGAACTGTTGAGAAGTTGTTCATTTCAGCCATCGGAACTTCAGCAACAAGCTCCTGATACTTCGGCTCTTCTTCGGAAGCACCCATACCGAGAACACGGCCGCGACGTTTTGTAACGTCACCCATGATGTCGCCGAGGAAAGCTTCAGGCATAATAGCCTTCAATGTACCAACGGGCTCAAGGATTGTCGGGTTAGCCTGCGGAACACCGTTCTTGAAAGCGATGCTTGCAGCCATCTTGAATGCCATTTCTGAAGAGTCAACGGGGTGGTAAGAACCGTCGTAAAGAACAGCCTTAAGACCAACCATCGGATAACCTGCCATAACACCCTTCTTCATGCACTCGTTAAGTCCCTTTTCAACTGCGGGGAAGAAGTTCTTCGGAACTGAACCGCCGACAACTTCTGACTCAAAGATAAGTCCTTCTTCTTCTGTCGGCTCAAAGCGGATCCAAACGTCACCGAACTGACCGTGACCGCCTGACTGCTTCTTATGACGTCCCTGAACCTGAACTGTCTTACGGATAGCTTCTCTGTATGCAACACGCGGAACTGTAAGCTCAATGTCAAGGCCGAACTTGCTTCTGAGCTTGGAAACGATGATGTCAAGGTGCTGTTCGCCAAGGCCTGAAAGAACCTGTTCCTTTGTTTCCTTGTTCATTTCAAACTTGATTGTCGGATCTTCTTCAAGAAGACGGTTGATAGCAGAAACGATCTTTTCTTCGTCGCCCTTCTTGCAAGCCTTAACAGCCATTGAAAGGCAAGGTGTCGGGAACTTAACGCCGCTGAGTTCAACAACATTGTTAGCTGCACAGATTGTGTCGCCTGTCTTTACGCAGTTGAGCTTTGTAACAACGCCGATGTCACCTGCAGGAATACACTTGCAGTCTTCAGACTTGTTACCGCGGACTGTGATGATTTTACCCATTCTTTCTGTTTCGCCTGTACGAGCGTTATAAACGGGAGTTTCGGGAGTAATTTTACCGCTGCTTACCTTGAAGTAAGACATCTTACCAACGAACGGGTCAGCAACTGTCTTGAAGCAAAGAGCTGCAAGAGGTCCGTTTTCGTCACAGTCAACGTCCTTACCGCCTGCGTATGAAGCAGCGTCGGGAGCTGAGTATGCAAGTTCGTCCATAAGAAGGTCAACACCGTCCATGGTGTAACCTGAACATGCGTATACGGGATAAACTGAAGATTCGTTAACGCCCTGATTAAGAGCTTCAATGATTTCTTTTCTTGTGAATTCTTCGCCTGCGAAGAATTTTTCCATAAGGTCGTCGCTTGCAGTAGCAACAGCTTCTGTAAGAATGTCGAGCATTTCCTGAATCTTCGGGTCGTTCGGCATCGGGATTTCTGTTGCCTTGCCGTCCTTGTATTCAAAGCCCTTACGTGATGCAAGGTTAACGTATGCCTTAACCTGACCGTCAACTACATAAGGAACGATAACGGGACAAACAGCACCGCCGTGAACAGCACGTACTTCTTCAAATGTCTTGTAGAAGTCAGCGTTTTCCTTATCACAACGGGTGATGGCGAACATCTTGCCGCGTTTTCTTGCAGCCTTGAATGCCTTTTCAGCACCAACGTCGTACTTGTGACCTGCACCGAGAACGATGAGAACACATTCTGAAGCTGTGATACCCTCAGCCATTTCACCTTCGAAGTCGAAGAGACCCGGAGTGTCGATTATGTTAAGTTTGCAGTCTTTCCATTCAATAGGAGCAAGAGCTGTTGCAACGGAAACGTGGCGGCGCTTCTCTTCGGGGTCGAAGTCGAGAGCTGTGTTGCCTTCTTCAACTCTTCCTAATCTGTCAGTAAGACCTGCAATATAAAGCATAGCTTCTGCGAGTGTTGTCTTGCCTCGGCCTGCGTGACCTGCAAGAGCAACGTTACGGATGTCTTTCGCGTTATAGTATTTCAAAACAAATTCCTCCTTGTTTTATCGAGCGTCAGGTTGTATTTGCCGTGGTTTTCGTATAAAAAATCATCTTGCTTACCAACGCGTCATGCTGTTACTATATCACATATGAACATAAAAAACAATAGAATTTGAAAAATTATGTTCAAAATATTGAAAAAATAACCAAAAAATTACGGCTGTGAGCATTGTAATAAAGCCCACAGCCGTTTTGTGTAAATTTCAAGTTGTTTATTTTGTGTAAAGTGACGGTTTTTAAGGATTATCTAACAATACCGGGGTTGTAATCCTTTGTGATGTCTTTAGTGCCGACAGAAATCTGAAGGATTGCAAGAGCGTCGGATGAATTGATTTTACCGTCACGGTCAAGGTCACTTGCATTAAGCTTGCTGTTGTCTTCCATAACAGCTGACTGAACAGAATGCTTAAGAACAGCAAGGGCATCGGAAGAGTTTATCTTGCCGTCACCGTTGTTGTCACCTCTGACAACAATCTTATAAGTATAAGAGCCGTTTTCGTTGATAACCGTGAATTCATTACCTGTGCCGAAAACCTCGGGAGCATTGACTTCGCTGAAGTCTGCTGACGGAAAAGCTTCCATAATAGCTGCGGCATCAGGAGCTTTAGCCGGGTCTTCGCTGTAAATAATGATGAATTTATTAATGTGGTCAATTACCGATTTAACGATGAGTGAGAAGAGAGGATACTTGTCACCGTCGAGAGCCTCAAACTTGAATTTGTTGAAGTTTGCGTATTCATCAGCAGGAGTTGCGATATATCCGCGGACGATGAAATCAGGATTTAAAGTAAGCTCGTATTCACCGAGAAGGTTGCCGTCTTCGTCCATCTTTTCAGCCACTGTGTAACCGAATGACTTTTCACCGATTTCAGTAAGATCTGTGTTAAGCTTGATTGCAGCACAAGGCTTGTTTGTAAGGAAAGCGTGGTCGCCGATTGATGTAATGCCTTCAGAAACGAGGATTGTCTGAATGTCGTACTCTGCAAAAGGAACAGCATCGGGTGTATAACTCGGAATTGCTCCTGTACCGCTTACGGCAAGAGTTTTTGATTCTTTGTCGTAAATCCATGAGATTTCATCTGTGAGCTTGCCTTCTGAAGCAAGGAAAATACCGAGGGAATTGAACTTGATGTCGTTATTGGCGGCGTAAGTCACGGCAACTGTTCTGTCATAGCCTGTGATTGTTGTGCCTTCGCGAAGTGTCGGTGTGCCGTTTTTGTCGTAATAACCGATTGCGTTTTCGCCGATACTTTCAATGTTTCCTGAAAGAATGAAGTCAGCGGCAGGTGCGTTATAGAACATATAGCTGCCGATTTTTGTGATTTTTTCGCCAATTACAACCTTCTCAAAAGGTATGCGGTTGAATGGAATAAAGTCTGTGCTCTTGTAGTTTGGTGTTGCACCTTCGCCGTTGATGTAAAGTGTTTTTGTTTCTTCGTTATATTCCCAGGTTACTTTTTCACTGCAAGTGCCGCTTGTAACATAGCCTAATGAATTGAATTTGAAATCGTTTTCTTCAGCATAAAGAACAGCAGGAGTATTAGCGTAACCGTTGATTGTGAAACCGAATACCTTAGCACCCAACAAGCCGTATCCGAGAGCCTTTTTGCCGATTGAAGTTACTGTTGCGGGAACAGTGATTTCTTTGAGCGCAGGGCAGATATTGAATGCACCTTCGCCGATTTCCGTAAGGTTTTTGGGAAGAGTAACAGTTTCAAGTGCACGGCAACCGTTGCATACATTAGAGGGAAGCTTTGTTATTGAGTCGGAGAAAGCAAGCTCTTTGATTGCACGGCAACCGTCGAGAGCACTTTCTTTGATTGTTGTAAGAGTTGAGGGAAGTGTGAATTCCGCAAGCTTTTCACAGCTGTAAAAAGCACGCGCGCCGAGAGTGGTGAATCCTTCGGGAAGAAGAGCCTTTTTGAGTGAAGTACACATAGAAAACGCTGCTTCGTCAATGGTCTTCAATGTTGCAGGGAATGTGATTTCTTCAAGAGATGTGCACTGGGCGAAAGCTTCCTTGCCGACAGACTGTGTAACCGGGCTGAGAGTAATGTTTTTGAGTTTTTTGCAGTTAGCAAACATACTCTCGTTTACCCTGTTGACTGAAGAGGGAAGAGTTACGCTTTCAAGAGCGCTACAGCCCATAAAAAGTCCTTTGCCGAGAACAGCAACTGTTTCGGGAATTTCAACAGACTGAAGACTGCTGCTGTAACAGAAAGCATAATTGCCGATACCAGTGATATCCGGACCGAAAACAATTTTCGTGTATTCAACGTCTTTCCACGGATATTTAAGGGTAATTTCACCGTCTGTAATGTATTCATTATAGTCGGGAATAGAGCCTTCACCTTCAAAAGTGAGTACTTTTGTTTCAGTGTTGAAGCTCCATGTGATGTTTGATTCGGGAATGATATTGCCTTCAGCAAATGCGGTAACAACACCTGACATAAGCGTTGTAAGAATAATGCACACGGAAAGCAAAACAGAAATTGATTTTTTCATTTTTGTTTCTCCTTTGTTAACGGGGCGGAAAAAACTCCGCCGGATTATATTAACTACTAAACTAATTATATTGGATTTTTATGCTTATGTCAACGGAAAAAAGAGGTCGGAAACCCGACCTCTTTGAAATTTACTTAAAAGCTATGAAATTGTATGAAATACCCATCTCGTTCAAAGCAAGAGTTGCACCGCCTGCCGTACCGTTCTGTGTTCTGAATCCGTTTGAGGTTATAATAATTCCCATTGTTGAATCCTGAAGAGCCATAGCAAAGTATGTTTTTGCCGTTGAGGATGTAAAATTTACTCTTACCGCAGGAAAACCGGGGACGAAAACCAAAACAAAAGATGGTCTGAAACCCAGAGCAACCGTTTGTGAAGATTCACCGTCTCCGAAATACAAACCCGTGACGAACGGCTCGTTCCATTTAAGCTTGTCCTCGGAAGTGACGTGAATAACATTGTTGCGGATGTGACTTCCGCAAAGAAGCTCTTTGTCAAGAAAGGATGCAAAGTTTTCGTCCGTGCTCTGGGCAGGACAGAAATCAGCTTCCATTAAAAACCAACCCGTCATAACGAGTGCATCCGTGTCACGGTCAGATTTGATTTCCACGCAACCGGATTCAAGTATATTCAGGTTAGTGCGGAAGGTGAGCGCATTTGCAATACGGGTAAAAATATCGTGACAGGTTTGTCCGCCCATTGAAAACGGAATGCAGATGCTCAGGTTAGCTTTGATTTTTGCAAGTCTGCAGTACTCCTGCCTTTCAAGTACGCCGTCATCGTTCGCGACGAATTTATCAACGATTTCAATGTTATCAATTCCGACGGCAACGATTGACCTTCGAAGAGGAACAGCCTTGTTAACGGGAGGATATTCAACGAAAAACTTGATATCTTTCATATCGTCCTGAGAAGAAAGCCATTCCACAATCCGTTGGGGTAAAGAAACAATACTATCCATCAGTCCACCTCCACAATTTCTCTTATGATTGCCCAGACATAAATTACCTCGTTTTTGAAGTAAACCTTTTCGCTTCTGTCAACGGTGAATTTCTGTGAATTGGATTCAATCCACTGCTCACTGTTCAGTCGGCTGACGTCATGGTCAGGCGGACCTATATAAAGGTAATGTCCCTGACTGTTGAAGCCGATAACCGTGTTGACACCGTTAAGATACATTTTGTTTTTGTATCTCAGCGGCTGGATGAAGCCGCCGAAAATCGGCGTACTCCATCCGTCTGAGCCTTTGAAGGTGATTTCCTGACCGTATTTTTCAAATAATGATGTCAATGTCATGGTATCACCTTTATCTTTACATTTTCGAAAGCGAATCCGTTGTCCTGACAAAGCGGTATAATACTCTGAAGAGCTTCGTGGTAAAGCTTTTCTGCTTTGTCGAGGATTTTTTCGGATTGATTCTGATTGCCTTGTGTAATGCTGACGTCGCCTGCTTTGAAGCTTGTGAATTCCTCCTGAGAAGAGGAAAAACTTCTTTTGAGTGAAAGCTTGTAATAAGCATTAGCGGCAGCAGCTGAGGCGATTCTCGCATCTGTACGGTCAGCATCAGCTTTGAGCATGGAATGTATTTCGTTAAGTGAAGCTTTACAAAGTGAAAGGATTTCCTCTTCTTCGTTTTCGTCCCAACAAGTCAGGTGTGAAAGATAATCTTTAACTTTCCATGCTGTCATATTTTATTCACCTTCAATAATTTCGCCTGTTTCACCGCTTGTGTTGAAGCCCTGAGCAGAGAGTGTCTTTACGCAACCGGGAAGGATTCGTGCGAAGCCTGTGATTGATGTAATGGCAATCTGTTCAAGCTGTCTGTCAACAAGCTTGCCGTAGTCTGTTTCAATGTCGCCGACCTTTACCATTTCAAGTGCGCAGTTCTTGTCAAGACCGATCAGCATATCGGGGTTTGTCACGAAGCTTGTCTTGATAAGGTTTGCGCCGAAAGGTGTGATGAGCTTGCCTGTGCCGTGGAAATTAAGTCCTGCCGCAGCATCCCTGAATTCCTCCATTTTGAGAAGGTTGTTTGTAACGTTGGTTGAGGCAAGGATTGTGTTAAGCTCATACGGTGCGAAGTATGACCAGAAATCGATAAGGTCAGCGTATGTGCAGGGTGATGATGAAGCTTCAATGTTTTCAGCTCTGTTACCTGCATTTTCATTGTCGCCGTTAAGAAGAACGTCGACTGCATCAGCCATAAGGCTCTGTGCAAGGTAAGCACCGATTCTCTTAAGTGCAATTGAAACAATGTCAAGGCGATGGAAACGAAGCACATCGTAAGATGTCGTAATCATTCTGCCACGCTTCTTGAGGCGGATTGTTCTGTCGCTGACAGTAAAATCTGAATTCTGAAGAACCTCGCCCTCAGAAACAACGTTCATTGTCGCGTTGTCGGATGTCATCTGCAAATCCATAACGCGGTAGTCCATAGAGTCGATGTTTGTTGTTGCGGCAACGATATCGGGAAGAAAGCTTGCTTCGTCCATACCGTAACGGACTGCGCGTGAAACGTATTCGGGGAAAAGTACAGCGGCATCGCTTGTCTGGAAAAATTTGCCGACTACGGAGCTGTCTGCGCCCGTCGGCTTGATGTTGAATCTCTTGAGCTGTCTTTCGTAAGCATCAAGTCCTTCAAGCTCAGTTCCCTTGTAGTTTTCTGTCGGGTCAAGAGCCTCAAGTGTCTGTGTAAATGAACGGCCTGTGCCGTACATGCCTTTTTCAAGTCTTATATTATCAAAACTCATTTCAAGTCCTCCTTAAAATTTGAATTCATTGTTGTTTGTAATGTTGTTTTCTTTCTTTGCCTTAAGCTGTGGCGAAAGGGGAATGATTTCGCCTGCTTTAAGCCTGAAAGCGTCCCTTAATTTGATAAGCTCTTTCGTGTCTGCTCCTGCGCACATCTTTTCAAGACTTTCACTGTCAAGCGAAGGAAGGGTGATTAAAGCGAATTTCGTAATCTCACCCATAAGTGAATGACGGAAGCTTCTGCCGTCTTCAGCCTGCTTTTCAAGGACGGAAATGTATCCGCAAAGCTCCTCCGCCTGCTGACGGTCAATCTTTACACAATCTCCGCTTTTAATCGACTTGATAAGATTATGCGTGTGCTTATATTCACTTTCAAATCCCTTCGTGACACCTGCATTCACCTGCGCCGGAATTGCAACGAAAGACCATTCGTATGCGTCATTGATGTCCGAAATAATACAATGGCAGAGCTTGCCGTTGTAGGTTTCGCCCTTGACGTGGTTACAGTTTCCGTAGCGGATATCGCCGCCGCAGACTGAGCAGGTAAATGTTTTGGCAGAACAGCTTACGCTGACTTCCTTTTTGATTCCTGCATCAATTTCAGCGATGAGGTCTGCATTTTTATTTGTGCGCGGCATATAAGCCCTTGCCTTGACGCAGGTGTATTCATCGCCGAGCGAAGTTTTCTTTTCGGGATATCTTTCGCATTTTGCGGAAAAGATACGGGCAGTCTGGTTGCCGCTACCGGGATTGTGGTCAAAAATTCCTGTTACGCCCACAAAAAGAACGGCCATTTTTTCAAGCGCTGCAATATCGAAGCGCTCACAGTCGCGGTCAACCTCGTTATCGCAAAGGATAACGTTAAATGTATAAACTTCCTCTGCCGTAAGCTCCTTGACGGTCAGCTTGTTGATAAGCTTCAAATCCTCATCTGTGACCGTGCAGGGAGAAACACTTGATTTAAATTCTTTATTCATTGTTTTTCAACTCCTGTTCGATCTTCTTGCTCTGCGCTCTGTAAAGCGCGGCTCTTGAAAGCTCAACCTCATCCTGAAGCGTGATATCGTTCCAGATGACCTCAGTTTTTTCCTGAATACCGTTTGAAACGAGCCAGAAACGGCAGATTTTTTCAATAACGGGAGTCAGGATTCTTCTGTAAGCCTCAAGCTCACTCGTCAGCACATCTGCCTGCTGAGAGGACATTCTTTCCGTTGCCGACCAGTTAAGTCCGAGCATAAACGGAGGAATGCCTGTTTTTGCAATAATCTGTTCAAGCATCTGACGGACGGGGACCTCACTGTCAAGAATCTGGTTGTCTGCGCCGATAGCTTTGATGCTCACGTCACCGACAGCAACGAAATCGCGTATCTGCTTGCCCGATTGCATAGCTTCGCTCCATTCGCGAGCGACCTGCTGTGCTCTGTCTTTTGCATAAGCCCTGTCAACAACATCATTCTGCGGCTTGTATGTAACAGCAAAACGAACGTTGCCGACTCTTTCCCAGTTGATGCCGATTGTGTTGTAAATCTTCATAAGAATATTGCTCACAAAGGGCAGACCCTTCATAATCGAGTTTCCGCAAAGCTGACCTGCATCAGGATTGAGGACGGAAAGGGTTACAAGCTGAGGGTAGGCGACCGGTGTCGTTTCATAGAAATTCTTAACGCATACAATGGCGGAAATCCCGTCATCACCGCGCTTGAGTTCAATGTCGTCAAGGTCAGCGTTGTAAAGGGCCGCAAAATTGCCGTGAGTGTCCGTAACAATTTCACCGACGGCTGTGCCAAAGGTCAGAAGCTGTTCAAGATAGGTTGAAATAAATGCCTCTATGCCCTGCTGATTGCCACCCACGCAAACATTACTGAGAAAGCTGTTGAGGGCTGCCGTTGTTGATTCCCTTGAACATTCAACCGTGAAACCGCCCGTAAGACGGACGATTTTGTGGATTGCGGCATCAAGAACAGGTACAGCCTCGCGCAATTCCTTGAAAAGTGAATTCTGTGCCGTAGCAAGCGGGACATAGTTATCAAGTCGGTCGAAAGGATTATGTCTGTAAGTCTGAGGGACGGAAACTGCAGTTTTTGCAGAAGATAATTTTTTGAAAATTCCCACTAAAACTCTCCTTTCAGAAAATAACGGGAGAGTGTATCTAACGCGATACACTCATAACGAAAAAGTCGTTGTCAGGTGCGTTTAGCGCCGTCGTGACGAAGTATCGAAGATCGTCCATGGCATGGTCATTTTCCTTGCGCGGTGCATCTCGGACAGCTTTTTCGTCCCATTTATAAAGAGAAAATTCTCTCAGCGTGTCCTCACATTCAGGTGAAAAATAAATGGATTCCTGCTTGAGTGCGTCGGACACCTGACGTATACCGTCAAGAACATCGTTTTTAGCCGGTATAACGGTAAATCTGCCCTTGCGGCGGATGCATTGAATAAAGCTTGCGGCGGACGGGTCAACAATAACAGCCTCAGGCGTAATCGTCCCTGCCAGCTTTTCAAGCTCCTCGTAATGCTCCATATCCGTCCGCTGTTCACCCTCGGAACGCGAATTATAATAGTATTCGCGGATTCTGTACCATTTGCCGTTATATTCGCCCCACAATCCGAACGAACACGGGTTAACCGTGCCGTAGTCGCAGGAGATGTAATAAAGGTCAATAAGACTCGGGTCAGGCGGTTTTCGGACGTGGATTTCAGACGAAAACATCGGGTAAACAGTACCCTGTGCCGCAACCCATTTACCCTCTACAAATCTTTTGTAAAAAGCACCTGAATAAAGGCTTTCGTAACGCCTGATTATTGCAGGTGTCAGGGCAGGATTATCGCGCATTGTAAAGTGTAGATAAAGGCAGTTTTTCTCCTTTGCCTTTTTAATCCACTCGCGGTAAAACCAATGCATGGGATGCTCAGGGTTGCAGTTAAACCACATCTTTGAGCCTTCAAGCGAACAACGTGCGATTGCCTGCTCAACGAAAGAACGCGGCATAAGTGCAACCTCGTCAAGCAGAATTCCGCCGAGAGTCATACCCTGAATCAGCGAGGCAGAGCCTTCGTCCTTGCCACCGAAAAGGTAAAAACGGTTCAGCTTGTCTTTGTACGTGATTTCAATAAAATTCTGCGAAGCCTTCATTTTCAAGCCGAAGCCAAGGGAGGTTAAAATTGGTGTCAACGGTGTGATTACGTTGCGTTTAAGTGATGCTATTGTTTTGCCGCAGATTGCGAATGAGGTTTCGTTGAAATCGTAGAAAGTCCACGCGACAAACGAAAGGGACATACAAACGGTTTTGCCCGAACGTACGGCACCGTCGCATATGATTGCGTCGTAGCGATGCTTGTCGGAATTACGGCACCACCAGGTAAGCACGTCGAGCTGCTTGGGTGAGAATTCAGAAAAGCTTGCGAGTGCGCTGTTACTCATCTTCGTTTACCCTCAATGCGGCAGCACTTTTTTCAAGAGCGAGGTAGAAGGGCAGGGCAGAGTCATCATCTTTTCCGCCACTGAGTGCTTCAAGATGCTCAAGAGCTTTAAGTCGGTCAAAAAATTTGATTTCAATTCCGCCACCTTTCGGCTTCTTGATTTCGCTGACGTTAAAAAGGTCAAGCGTTTCAATTTCATACCTGTCCGGTTGCTCGTCGTAATAAACAAGCTTGAGTGCATCGGCAACCGAGCCGAAAGCAAGCTGACGGTAGCCTGAAATGACCTCTTCTGCACTTACGAGCCTTGTGCGGTCAAGACGTTCAATCTCCTTGCGGATTTCTTCGCGTGCAAGAAGCTTGACTGCACTTCTGTGTGTAAGTATCCCGTAGCCTGCCTTTGCCGCCGCGTTACGTGCGTTTCTTGTTTCACAGAAATAAGAGCAGAAGAGCTTTTCTTTTTCTTTAAGAGCCATTTGCATTTCCTTTCTTTACTGATTGTTCTGAGAAAATCCTCTCACCCATAGCGCAAAAAAATAAGGCTTATACCCCGAAAAGGGTATAAGCTGAAAGAAAAATAAAAATTTGTGATATTTTACAAAAACAAAATCAAAATTTTTTATATTTTAAAAAAGAGCATTTGATATGAAAAAACGAGAAAAACGGAGAAAAAACGAGCTTGTAAAAGTTAAATTAAAAAATTGCAAAAAAGGTATTGACTTCCTTTGGGGCTTGTGGTAAACTATCCGAGCATTAAAAATTATTTGGAGGTAAGTTTATGTCAACTTATATGCCTAAGGCGAACGACATCGTTCGTAAGTGGTATGTGCTTGACGCAGCAGGCAAGCCGCTCGGCCGCGTAGCAGTAGAAGCAGCTAACCTTCTCCGCGGTAAGCATAAGCCCACATTCGCACCGCACGCAGATTGCGGCGACCATGTAATCGTTATCAACGCTGATAAGGTTGTTCTTACAGGTAACAAACTCAACCAGAAGATGTATTATCACCACACAGGTTATGTTGGCCACATGAAGGAAGTTAAGTACAGCACTCTTATGCGTACAAAGCCGGCTTTCGCAATGGAAAAGGCTATCAAGGGTATGATTCCTGACACAACAATCGGCCGTGAAGCTCTTACAAGACTTCGTGTATATGCAGGTGCAGAGCACAAGCATGCAGCACAGAAGCCTGAAGAGTGGGCATTTTAATGAAGGGAGGCAAATATAATGTACGATTCAATTCCGTATTTCTATGGCACAGGTCGTAGAAAGAAGTCTGTAGCACGTGTTCGTGTATACGCAGGTACAGGCAAGGTTACAATCAACGACAGAGATATCGATGATTACTTCGGCCTTGAAACACTTAAGCTCATCGTTCGTCAGCCTCTCGAGTTGACAGGCACAACTGAAAAGTTCGACATCGTATGCCGTGTAAACGGTGGTGGCGTAACAGGTCAGGCTGGTGCTATCCGTCACGGTCTTTCAAGAGCTCTCCTTCAGTATGATGAGGCTCTTCGTCCGGCTCTTAAGAAGGCAGGATTCCTCACTCGTGACCCGAGAATGAAGGAAAGAAAGAAGTACGGTCTCAAGGGCGCACGTCGTGCTCCGCAGTTCAGCAAGAGATAATCTGTCCCGAATGGGGTTATCTTACAAATTCAGCTCGTTGGCTTCGGTCAACGGGCTTTTTGTTTACTTTTATTTTCCGTTATGTTAAAATATATAAAAAGTTTGCGGAGGTGAATTATGACAGAGACTTTAACAGGTATTATAACTCCGCTGTTAGTCGGCGTTTTGTTAATTGTTCTCGGAATAATCAATATGACGGGTAACATCTCGTCGATTCATTCATATCATAGAGCACGCGTAACCGAAGAAAACAGAAAGCCTTTCGGCAAAATGGTCGGTCTGGGCACCCTTCTTGTAGGTGTCGGAGTCGTTGTTTTCGGCTCAATGATGTTTCTTGCGGAAAAATTACAGAACGATATTTGTATTTTTATCGGAATAGCAATTATGTTTGTTTTTATGATCGTCGGTCTCGCAATCAGTTTTAAAGCAATGAAAAAATACAACGGCGGAATATTTTAATTGATTTCCACAACCTGTTGATGCTGATCAACGGGTTGTTTTTTAGATTTATGTCGACAAATTCGGGTTTGTCGGGATGTTTGAAAGTCAGTGGTAACCCCAAGCCCTCCTTGTGTAAAGGAGGGTGGCACGGCGTAGCCGTGACGGGAGGATTGTTGATAATTCAAGGATTTTTGACAATCCCTCAGTCGCTACGCGACAGCTCCCTT
>JAZSPL010000015.1:0-7412 GCA_045537435.1 Acutalibacteraceae bacterium | reverse complement strand
GATTAATATTCAATCTACATCGTAGGGGCGACCATTGGTCGTCCGTGGAAATTCTGCTTAATTCAACGGACGCGCAATGCGCGCCCCTACGCGCACAGAGATAGATTGTGCGAAATCAAAGAACCCCACAAACCAGAATTTGTCTAATCCTTTTTCTTTCTAACAAAAAAAGCGATAGAAATTCCATTGGAAAATCTATCGCTTTTAATTATTTAACTTTAATTATTCCTCAACCGAAACTGCGAAGACGGTTGTTGACTTGAATTCTTCGCCTGCTTTGAAAACGCAGGACGGGAAATCCGGCTGATTCGGAGAATCGGGATAGAACTGTGTTTCAAGGCAGAAGCCTGCGTGCTTAACGAGTGGCATACCGCCCTTGCCGATAACCGTTCCGTCAAGGAAATTGCCCGTGTAAAGCTGAACACCCGGGAGGTCCGTGTACATCTTAAGCGCTCTGCCGCTGACAGTTTCTTTTACCGTCACGTCAGCCTCGCCGTCCTTGTGGCAAAGGCAGAAGTTGTGGTCGTAACCGCGTGCGAGAGCAAGCTGTTCGTCGTTGTCGTAAATTCTCTTGCCGATTGTGCAGGGTGTGTTAAAGTCAAAAGCCGTACCTTCAACAGCTCTGATTTCGCCTGTCGGGATTGAGTCAGCATCAATCGGAGTGTAGTGTGATGCATTCATCTGCATTTCGTGCTCAAGCACGTCGCTCATAGCTGAACCGCCCAGGTTAAAATAAACGTGGTTTGTGAAGTTCATCACTGTATCCTTGTCGCAGACAGCAGAATAATCAATAACAACCTTACTGTCCTCTGTAAGAGTGTACTTCACCTTTGCTGTGAGATTGCCTTCAAAACCGCTTGTTCCGTCGGGACTTGTGCATGAAAACTCAACCGCATTGTCGTCAGCGATGATTGCATCCCACACTGCATCTGAAAATTCGCCTGCGCTGTGAAGGCAGGTTTTGTCCTTTTCGTTCTGTGTAAGCTGATATTCCTTGCCGTTCAGAGAAAATCTTCCGTTTGCGATTCGGTTTGCATATCTTCCGACAACCTTACCCTGATAATCTGTAAAATTAAGATGACCGTAAAGGCTGTCGAAGCCGATTGTTATATCGTTCACTCTGCCGTACTTGTCGGGAGTGTAAAGCGACTGAAGTGTTGCGCCGAGGTTGATGAGCTGAAGTGTCACGTTTTCGTTGTTTGAAATTGAATAAAGCTTAACCTCTTTGCCGTCGGGCATAAAGCCGTAGTGAGAAACATTGATTGCCATAGAAATCCTCCTTAGGGTGGCGGTAATAACCCGAACCGTGTTTTTTATCGAATAATTTCCGCCATTTCTTTGCTAAAATACTCTCAAATCCGAAAGGATTTGCTGTGTTTTTGCCTTGAACATCCCAAAATCTTCTCGATAAAAAATCTTCGACCCGAAAGCTGAGGATTTTCAGATGATTTTTGGATGTTGAGGGTGCCGACAGGCTGACGCCTTTCAAAGCCGAAACACCGAAAAGCGCTGAAAAGACTTGCTTTCGGGCAGGTTCGGATTATTACCGTCACCCTTACATCTGGTCAACGCTGAAGATGAATGCAGGCAACGGGAACCACTGCTGTGCCGCACCGTTCAGCTGTTCACGTTCAAATGTGAAGTTTGAAAGAAATGCTCTTGTAGCCTCAGTATGAGTGAATTCGATTTCAGGCTCACCGTCAAACTTTTCAACCGTTACTTCGTTATTCTTAACTGCGATGCGAAGCTTTTCGTCCGCCTTTTTGCCGTGGATGAGCACTGTAAGCTCACCGTCTGAAAGGCTTGTATAGCTTGCTTTTGTCTTAAGGTAAGCCTTAAGCACCTTTTCATAATTAAGAACAAGAAGAGATTCACAACCGCCTACGGAAATATTTTCAGAATTAACCGTAAAGAAGCCGTGCTTCTCCTTGTCAAACGGAGCAGCATTAAAACGGATGCTTTCCTTTCCGCTGACTTCAAGAGCAGTAAGAGCAAGGTCAGCATAGTACTCGGGCTTTGTAACTGCACATTCGGAAACCCATCCGTAACCGTAATCAATGAAGAAATATCCTGCAAACTCTTCTCCGTCGTAAACAACGTAGGGGTTGTGACGCCATGATGTTACAATTCTGTAGTAATCCTTGTGCGGTCTGCTTGCCTTGATTACGTTTTTCTGATAAAGCTTGTCAATCTTTTCGATTGCTTCGATGTCGTTTTCCTGAAGCTTTTCAGCGCGGAGATTTGACTTTCTGCCGCCGAAGATATGCTTTGCTGTCTTTTTGTTGAACTCGAAGTTGTATGAAACGCCGGAAGCTTCAAAACCGAAATAGCCGTAACGCTGACGCTGACCGCCGAGGTAAGCAAGGTCCGTGCCGTTTTTCATCATCTCTTCAACGCTCATTTCCATAAGGTCAACCATATAACCCATTGAGCGATACTTAAGACCTACCGCAACATTGCCGATGCAACAAGCTTTGATTTTTTCTCCGCAGATGTCGAGGTCAATGTTGAAATTGCCGACAGCTGCTCTGAATTCACCGTTTTCGTCCTGAACAACAAAATTGTTGTAAGCAGGTCTGTATTCGTCGTGATAAATTTTCGGAAGAATCTGCACAAAATCTCTCTTTGTTGCTTCATCGTCATCTGTAAAAAATACTTCATCAAGGAAAGCAATAAGCTTTTTGTTGTCGCAGTCCTTGCCTCTGCCGTAATAAAGTTTCTCGTCCATAGTAATCTCCTTATAATTTAAAACTCTCAGGGAAAAGTTCGCCCAGAGTGAATGTCTTTGTTTCTTCACCGTTGAAAAGATGAATTTCAAAATCTTTTTCGCAGAATTCGCTGAGCACCTGACGGCACACACCGCACGGAGGGCAGAAAGCGTTGATTTCATCAGCTCCGCCTACGACGGCGATTGCAGAAAAATCTTTCTCTCCGTCACTTACCGCCGAAAAAACAGCCGTTCTTTCAGCGCAATTCGTTGGCGAAAACGCTCCGTTTTCGATGTTACAGCCTTTGTAGACCTTGCCGCTTTTTGTTAGCAAAGCCGCACCGACTTTAAAGCCCGAATACGGTGAATATGAATTTTCTCTCGCCTCAACGGCAAGCCTTACAAGCTCGTTTTTATTCATATCAATAACCCTGTGCTTCTTCGTTTTTGATGATTTTTACGATTCGGCTTGTACCGAGTCTTGATGCACCGAGCTTGATGAAATCCTCTGCATCTTCAAGGGAAGCAATACCACCTGCTGCTTTTATCTTAAGGTGAGGTGCAACGTTTTCTGCAAAAAGCTTAACATCCTCGCGTGTTGCACCGCCCGTTGAAAAGCCTGTTGATGTTTTGATATAATCAGCTCCAGAAGCGGAAACAATTTCGCACATCTTTATTTTTTCTTCATCTGTCAGAAGACAGGTTTCGATTATAACCTTAAGAAGCTTTCCTTCGCAGGCTTCCTTGACTGCCTTGATTTCTTCAAGAAGGAAATCATATCTTTTATCCTTGAGTGCACCGATATTGATAACCATATCGATTTCTTCGGCACCGTTTTTAACAGCATCGTTCGCCTCAAAGCACTTCGCCGCAGTTGTTGAGTAGCCGTTCGGGAAGCCGATGACCGTGCAAATCGGGAGCTTGCCGTCAACGTATTCAACAGCCTGTTTTACATACGAAGCAGGAATACAGACAGATGCACAGCCGTACTTCATTCCGTCGTCGCATATTGCCTTGATTTCTTCCCACGTTGCAGACTGCGAAAGCAGAGTGTGGTCAACCTTTGATAAAATCTCTTTAATATCCATAACAAACTCCTTATTTCAGAACTTCGCCCGTGCGCAGGTTAACAAGATTTCTGAAAACTGCAACCTGAGAGGCAGAAACAAATTTATCCTCATGCAGACTGCCGAAAAACCAGCGTGTGTAGTCACAGCTTGAGCTGAGCTCCTGGAAATAAGCATTAAGTCCGCTTACAAGAAGAGGCTCGTTATCCTTAAGCTTGAGGAAGTTTTTAATTTTTTGTGCAGGCTCGTGGGTTATAATATAATCAACCGTAAATTTATGCTTTTCAAGGTTGTTTGCTCCCTCGCGCATTTCCTCGCGGTTCGGGATTTCAGCATTTGACCAGTTCGGGTTATCCATACGGATGTCGATATCCGGGCTTTCGCCACCGCCCATCGCAAAAATCTTTTCGCCCTCAATTTCAAAAATCTGTCCGCGCATAAGATGAAAGATATTGTCCCTTATCTTGTGCGCAAGTCCGCCCGCAAAGCTTACAACGGGATATTTTTCGAGCAGGTCGAAATTTTCGTGAGTGCCGTCTACAAAACAGATATTATATTTTTTCTTCGCAAGCTTATCGAGGGTTTTCTTCTCTTTTGCGTCACCGTCCCAGATAAAACCGAAATCACCGCAGATAATAAGAGTATCACCCTCTTTAATGTTTTTGAATTTTCTCTGCGAAAAAATTTTGTAATCGCCGTGGGTGTCGCCCGTAACATAAATCATTTTTAAACAACTCCTCAAAAATGACATTTTTTTCAAAATCTCTGTTTATTTTTCAGAAACTTTCTGCTATAATCTAACATATATCATACTACAAATATGAGGGTCTTGTCTATGAAAAAATTGATATTTTTTATATGCTCTCTTGCAATAATTATAACTTCTCTCGTAACTCCCGTTTCGGCACAGAATTACATCAACAGCGTGCAGAACGAAAAGGTTAAGCTCAACTGTAAGGTTGACCTTCTCGTAAGCCTTGATGACGGCTCGGTTATTATCGAAAAGAATGCGGATACGCCCGTCGCGCCTGCTTCTCTCACAAAGGTTATGACAGCTCTTGTTGTCCTTAAAAATGAAAAGAATCTTGAAAGAAAAATGACTGTCAGCGAAGAAGCAATCACAAGCCTTTACGGAACGGGAAGTTCATCCTCAGGAATCAAAGCCGGTGAAGAAATCAGCGTTTATGATCTTCTTGTCTGTCTGCTTATTCCAAGTGGAAACGATGCTGCAATGGCTCTCGCAATTGAATACGGCGGTTCTGTTGAAGGCTTTGTCGAAATGATGAACAGCACGGCTCTTGCACTCGGCTGTAAAAATACTCATTTTGAAAATCCGCACGGACTTGATTCGCCGAACCACAAAACAACAGCAAAAGATATGGTGTTAATGGCAAAGGCGGCTCTTGAATATACTGCGTTTGAAACAATTGTCGGCTCGTACATTTACACTATTCCTGCAACAAATATGAACGAGGAACGTAACGTCGTAAACTCAAATTACCTCATCAACCCTTACCGTTCAACTTATTACAACAAAAGCGTAAAGGGAATAAAAACGGGTTCAACTGATGCCGCAGGAAGATGCCTTATTTCCTACGCATCAAAGGACGGATACAATTATATGGCCGTTGCTATGGGCGGCGGACAGCTTGATTCGGACGGCGACGGAATTGAAGAAAACCAGTCTTTTATGGATACCAACCATATGTACAACTGGGCATTCAAAAACCTTAAGTACGAAATCGTTACTCAGCAGGGACAGTTTGTTTGCTCCGTCCCGCTTGAATACTGTGCTGATTCCGAATCTGCAAAGCTCGTTGCCGCAAACGAAGTTCTTGCACTTGTTCCGCAGGGAAACGATTCCGAAAGTGTAAGCTTCAGACCGGTTGACGTGCCCGAAAATCTTTCAGCTCCGCTGAAAAAAGGCGATGCCGTCGGCAAGGCTGAAATTCTTTTTGCGGGACAGATTATCGCTACGGTTGACCTCGTTGTTGCAGAGGATGCCTCATACGATCTTTTTCTTTACATCAAAAGCGTTGTCATTAATTCAAAAACGTTTATCACACTCATAATCGTTGTTATCGTTCTTTTTGTCGGCGCATATGTAACGCTCTTTATTCTTTCAAACAACAAGCGCAAGAAACAGCGCGAAATCAAGATGGTTAAATACAACGAGCTCAAACGTAATACGCAAAAGAAAAATAAATAAAAAGCAAAGGCAGACCTTGCAATGAAAACAAAAATCACTGCTGAAAATGATTACACAATTTCATATTAAAGCCAAAGGACTGCAAAAACGCCGAGTTCCCACAAGGAAGTTTTTGCAGTCCTTTTCTTATCTGTATATAAGATTCAGTTATATACACAGAGTTGGAAGTCCCGACAAATTCGGGTTTGTTGGGGTGTTTTAAAATCGACACCGTAGGGGCAGATATCATCTGCCCGTCAAATTTTTGTGTTTCTGACGGGAACATAATATGTTCCCCTACGGGCACGATTTCAGAACATTGGTCGTAGGGGCGCGCATTGTGTCAAGAGTAACATGGTAAACAGGTGTGTAAGGACATGGTATACACATTACAGTCTTGAAATATGTCTGTTAATAAGCTTTCCGTTATCAGCAGAGAACTCAGCAATCTTGAAATTACGATAACAAGCAAAGAAACAATCCCCATAGAGATTCGGGCGAAATTCAATGTGTTCACCAACCATCGTTTCACTCAGATATATCTGCCATTTATCAAATCTGACATAACCCCAACTGTTAACCTTAATCACATGATATTGTCCACCGTAGTCATACGGCTCAACAGTGTCGATATATATTCTGTTGCTTGGTGTATAAATATCTGCAGGACATCTCATGTTTAAAGCTTCATGCGGTCTGACTTTGTTGTATTTTTCACGCCAGAGTTGAAACTGTTTATCTGCATCGTATATATTCTGCATAACTGTATGGTTCAGTAACTCATTTTTCATCGTGCGATGAAAACGTTCAATTTTATCCTGAGTCTGCGGATGTTGGAATCTTTCGTGAATAGGTAAGACGTTATGATTCATAAGCCATTTTTCAAAGTGTGTTAAACCCTGTCTGAAGCCGGCAAACTGTGCTCCGTTGTCGGATAAAACAGAGTCAGGCAGACTGAATTCATCAAAAGCTGAGCGAAAAACAGGAATAACTGTATTTGCCGTAGTCAACGATGGTGCTATTTTAATTGAGAATCTACTATGGTCATCAAAGATGTTCAAAGGATAACAATAATTGTTATCTGCCATTTTGAATTCGCCTTTGAAATCAGTTTGCCACATTTCATTACAACGGTTTTTTTCAAACCTTACAAAAGGTTTATGTTTTATTGACTCTTCAGCGGAAATACAACCATATCTGTTAAGAATGTTGTTTACCGTTTTTGTGCAGGGGATTTCATAACCTTGTCTTTCTAAAACTTCTTTCAGTTTTCTTGCACCCCAACCGGGATTTTCGAGCCGCAAAGAAATTATGAGCGTTTCAATATCTTCAGGTGTTCTGTTTGCTACTTTGAACGGCTTTCGGCTTTTATCAGAAAGAGATAGTCCCTCCGAATATCTTTCAACCCATTTGTATCCTGTTTTTCGTGTAATGCCGAACTCTCTGCACA
>JAZSPL010000060.1:0-13137 GCA_045537435.1 Acutalibacteraceae bacterium | reverse complement strand
CTGAATTTTGAAGGAGACATCCCGCAAAGGGATTTGAACCACGAAGAAAAATACTGTTGATCAGAAAAAGACATTTTTTCTGCAATTTCAGAAAAAGAGTAGTTTGTATTCATCAGATACATTTTAACGGTTTCCAGCTTTTTTGTGGTGTAATACTGATAAGGCGTAATATCAAATTTTTCGGAAAACTTGTTGATTATATGATTTTTTGAGTATCCGAATTTTTTGCACATATCATCAAGAGAAAAACTTTGCATTATCTGTGAGTCAAGATATTCTCTCATTAAATATGCAAGATCTTTATGCTCGTTTGATGCATAATTACGCAGGGCAATAATCAGCTTTATCAGTTCGGGTGTCATTTCAGCGACAAAAAGAGAATAATCATCGCCGTATACTTTTTTAGCTTTTTCATATATTTCCCCGAAAAGTTCTTCAAACTCACAGTTGTGAAAGACATTATCATGACCGGGCAAATACTGATTAAGCAATATTTCGGCTAACTCGCCGGACATAGTTATAAAAAATTTATGAAGCGTACTGTTTCTTGCGTTGTAATACTTATGATTGGTGCCCTTTCTTAATAAGAAAACATCTTTTGGACCAAGATGATATTTTTGACCATTGTTTTCGAGAACTCCGTTTCCGCTGACAACAAACTCGATCGCAGTAATTTGTGAGGAGTTTCTTTCAAAAAAGCAATTGTCACACCAGAAACTTTCTCCTACAGCGGTAATATTAAGAGGATTTTTATCGTTCATGTGAGAATAATATTCGCAAACATTTTCATATCTTTTCAAATTCAAAAAAATACACTCCTGTCAATTGCTTATAATAACGATGAACAATGTGATAATTCATAATTTAATTGTATCATTATTCGGTGTGAGATACAATAAAAATCTGAAAAAATAGGGCTTAATATGAGCTTTTTGTTATTAATCTAAAAATAAAGAGAATGTTTTTGATTATTTTTGTAAATTTCGCAAATATTGCAGTTACAGTTGTTATTTGTGATAATTCACAAATGTTGCTGTGATTTATTATATTGGAACTTTAAATAAAATATGTTAATCTTTATTTATATATAAGAAACATTAAACATCGGAATATGTTAAGGAGTGATTAATAATGAAAACATGGCAAAAGGCAACTTTTATAATTGTACTAGTCGCATTCATCATCGCATCCGTTACCATCTCGTTCGTATCGATGGCAAGAGCACCGTTTGAATATGAATATCACACGGCACCTGAAAGCGAATACTCCGTTGAAGGTTGGGTGCTTTTCGGTTTCAACGGTAACACAAGTACAAAAAACGTGTATATTGATTTTGTCCGTGATGAAGACGGCAATAATCCCGACGAATCGAAACCCGTTTCAGCTGTCGGCAAATTTACAATGAATACCGATGAATATGTTGAAACAATTTATATCGGCAAAGATGTTAAATACATAGATGAAACATCATTTTTCTACTGCAAAGAACTCAAAGCAATAGAAGTTGACGAGGCGAATGAACATTACACTTCTGTTGACGGTGTTCTTTACACAAAGGATATGAAAAAATTACTTGTTTATCCGATTATGAAAGAGGACACCGCATACACAATTCCTGAAGGTGTTGAAAGAGTCGGCAAATGTGCTTTCTATAAAAATGAAACTCTTACAGAATTGAACATTCCGTCAACACTTAAAGAAATCGGCGATATGGCTTTCTTCAAGTGTGAAAACATCGGTCTTGTTACACTTCCTGACGGACTTGAAAAAATCGGTTCCGATGCATTCAGCTACTGCCAGGGTATGCAACCCGTCATGTATATTCCCGATTCAGTTAAAGAAATCGGCAGTTTTGCATTCTATTCTTGTTCGAATCTCAAAGAGTTTTATATGGGTGCAGAAAATGCAGAACAAATAACCTTCGGCGACACATGGCTCCCAAAAAACATTAAAAAGGTTGTAATTAATATCGCTCCGAAGGAGCAGTACGGAAAGACACGCGAAGAATCCAAAATCCGAATAAATGAACTTCTTGCGGAAGGAGGAGAAAACTGATGGCAAAAGAAAAAAACAAAGATAAGATGAATATTTTCCAGGAAATGAAAAAATACTGGAACACTCCCGCTGAAGGAAAATATGTTCCGTATAAAGAGTATTTTTCAATTTTTGCCGCAATCGGCGGTGACTATACGCTCAAATATCTCCAGAGTTTCCTTGCTTTTAACACAGGTTGTTATCTTATCGCATACTACTATGAAATTCCTTTGCTTACATTCAGCGCGATAAATGTATTTTTCATTGCCTCAACATATTTCTGGAACCTCCTTACAATGGGTGTTGACGCAAACCTAGGTTTCCTGCCTAAAAAGATTGAACAAAAATATAATGCGGTGTATCTGACATTTACTGTACTGGGATTGTTGATGCTTATACTTGATTTCTCCGTTATTCTTCCCGACAGCATCGCCAACATTCTTGATACCCATTGGAAAGGTCTTAACAGCTTCAACGTTTTTAAAATCTTCGGTGCACATTTCCTCACAAACGGTTGGAGTGGTTTCAGAAACATTCTTATAAGAAAGAAGCTCCTCAAAAAGCTCGGCAGATACAAAATTTTCGCATATGCAAATGTTATTCAGTGTCTCATTGTTGTTGTGCTTATCTGTACACTTCCGCTTTACGAGCTTCCGCTTACAGACAGAGTCTGGACTCTTTATCTTCTTTTCCAGCTTTACACAATATTCAATTATGTCGGTTTCACACATTCTGTTGCAGATAATATCAGCCCCAACGCACAAGAAAGACTGTATGTCCGTGCATTCCCTGTAAAAATCAGCCATTTTGTTCAGAACATAGTAAACGTTATTCTTCCGACACTTGCAGGCGCAATGTTCCTTGACGGCATCAAGGATATCGGAATGTTCAGATATCTTCTTCCCATATTCTTTGTGGCTTCATCCGGAGTTATGTTTATAGGGCTTCGCAATATCAAGGAAAGAATTCCGATGCCACCCATTGAAAACAGGGAATATCTTTCGTTCTGGCACTGTGTTTCGGGTATTTTCAAAAATAAATATCTGTGGATTACAAAAATTGCAGAGCTCCTCGACTCATTGGGTAACGGTATGCTTAATATGAAGACAATTCTTCTTATTTATACCTGGCGTGAAACAGGACTTATTTTCTCACTTTGTGAAATACTTTATAAAATTTCAGGAAATCCCGGAGAATTTCTTGCTCCGTGGATAAGAAAACGATTCCAATTCAAACAGCTGATAATTTTCAAGTACATTGTTTGCGCAATAAGAAACGGTGTATATATTCTTGCCATTCTTTTCCTTGGCAACACACATATTCTTTGCGGTATTGCAATCTATGTTGCAATGTTCTTAAGCAATGTTCTTGAATCTGCAGTCAGCCTCGCACAGAGCGATACTAATATCAGAGTCACCGACTATCAGATGTATATTTCGGGCGAAAGACTTGAGGAATATCAGAAAATCATCACTTGGTTTACAACACCCATCACAACTCTCGTTTCTCTTATTATTCCGCTTATGTTCTACCGTGTCGGATTCACATCTGACTGGGATGTGCTTTATATGAACGATATAAGAGTTCAATGTATGCTTATCGGTCTTGGATTTGACCTTGTGGGATACGTACTGATGACAATTCCGTATCTCTTTATGTGGGATTTCTCGGACGAAAAGCACGCTCACATTATGGATGTTCTTAAACGCAGAGCTGCAGGTGAAATCGTTGACGAAAACCCGTCAGAACTCAAAAAAATATTTGCGCATCAAAAAAACACAAAAAAGACAAAGGAAACAGTAACTAAATAATTTGAAGTTGCCATCATCGGAGGTTAAACAATGATACAGCACAAATTCAATTATGACTATTCTAAAACATTATGGATGAAAATGTTTCTTGCAGAACCTGATTTTGACAATAACAGTTCAAAAGTATACATAACCTTTGAACAGGCTCTTGAAATCGTGAAGGCTGTTGATAAAATCACTCAGGGAATTCAGAAAATCATCTATCTTGTAGGATGGCAGGGATTGGGGCACGATGATTTGTACCCCGAAATGAATGTAATTAACCATTACCTTAAGCGTGAGTGCGATGCAACGGCAAAAGACAGCCTTCTGTGGCTTGTTGAAAACGCAAAGAAATACAACACGGTAATAAGCTACCACGGAAATGTTGCCGATGCATATAAAGCAAGTCCGACACACGAAGAATTTGCCGGAAAAGGTGCAATACTTCTGCACTCCGACGGTACTCCTGCGGTAATTGAAGCTTTCAACGGCAGAGCTGCATATAAAACCTCATACAAACAGTATTGGGAAAGCGGACTGTTCAAGAAAATCTTCGATGATTTCTGCGAAGCTGTTCCCGTAAAGGAAGCAGGCACAGTTCACCTTGACAACTTCTGTATCGCTGAAAATATGTTCCCACGCTCTGATGTTCATGCGCAGAATGAAGCTCGTAATAAAATGCTTGACTATGTAATGAGCCTTGGCATTGATGTTACGAGTGAATACACTTACCGTGAATTGTCTTTACGCGCAGATTCGAAAGAGCATCCCATAAGAAATTATTATTGGCTTTATTACAAAAATCTGCCTGTCGGTGACTGGAGAGACGCTCCGATGCATACTCTCGGCAGAATACCTGCCGTCTGGTGGATGTCAAATATGACAATTGATGACTGCATCAACATTCAGCCTGAGCAATTCAGCGGATATCTCAATGACGCTGTTTTGAAAACGATTTTTTACGGCACAATGCACGGTGAGGATATCTGGATGAACAACGGAATTGAAAAGGATGTGTGGGTTCCTTTGTTTATCAAAGAATTCTGCACTCATCATATTCCGTATATTTATCTCAACCGATACAAGAGATTAAGCTATAAGGAAGATGACGGAAATTATATTGTCAGTTTTTCGTGCGGTGTTGAAAGCACAGGAAAAACAAAAACAATCACCAAAAACGGTATTGTTCTGAAAAAGGAAAATGACGTTATTCTGCCTCTTACCGAGGATAATAAGACGTTTATTGCGTATTCAGAAAACGGCAGAAACGGAGAGTGGAATGTTCCCGATGCAGATTTTGCCAAAGCAAAGGTATATAATATCACAGCAGACGGCAATGAATACATCTGCGATGTTACAGTTACGGATAAAAAAATCAGCCTTGATATTAAAGCAGGTCAGGCAGTCGCAATAAAATTGATATAAAGCCCGATACAGCTTTTGTGACAAAAAGGAATTAAATTAATAGTATACGGAGGTTCAGATAATGAGAAAAGAGTATTGCGGAGTACCAATGAGAATCGTACACACAGGAGTTACACAGTTTGCTCCCGAAAATTCACCGGAAGCATTCCAAAAAGCAGCCGAGCTTGGTTTCGAGGGCATCGAGATGGATATCCAACTCAGCGGAGACGGAGAAATCATTATAACTCATAACGGCAATATGGGTTATATGACTTTTGAAAAGCATCGTGATTTTCTTAAAGATTTGACAGCTGAGCAGATTAAAAAATTCGATATACCATACCGCAATGCGCTCAAGCTCAAATATCCTCCGTATCCTTGGACAGAGCATTTCGGAGGCAGACGTATGATTACGCCACCCGACTACGTTGAAGACAGAGTTACACATCTGATTACTTTTCCTGAATTTGACGCTTGGTTGTCAACCGTTGACTATGACTTCACCGTTGAGGTTGAATTTAAGTGCAAGGGTATGTGTCCGCGTATGGATGAAATTCTTGCAAAATCAACAAACGTTTCACGATACATATTTTTCTCGGGCGATTGGGAGGTTCTCGAGGAGATGCAGGAGCATTACCGTAAATGCGGTAAGCCTGATGGTCTTCGCTTCGGTGCAAATATCCGCTTTATCAATGAAAAGACAATGGATTTTGTTAAACGCTCCGACCTTTGGGAAGTCGGTCTCAATAACGAGGCATTTACCAAGGCGGATGTTGATATGTTTGAAGCTATAGGAATCAAAGTATTTTCAAATCTTGGCGATTACCCCGAGTGGTGGCATCAGATATGCGACATGGGTATAGCAGGATTCAAAACTAATTATCCTGATGCCTACACCGAATGGTGGTTAAGTACTCATTAATAAAACAGAACACTATAAAACAATACCTATGAGGTTGGTTCAACCAACTTCATAGGTATTGTTTCTTTCACTTTAAATAATTGTTATCTCTCTTGCGTTACCTCTGTCACCGCGGCTTGTCACATACTGCATTGTTCCGCCCGGAAGACTGCTCTCAAAGCTGAAATGCAGATGCCCCGCAAGAACAGCTTTTATCAAAGGCTCACTGATAACATATTCGTAAAACGCCTTTAAAGCATCCGACGGCTCGGCTATATCTCCCTTGACCTCAGGATGAGCAGTAATGTCGGAGCCAAGAAGACAAATTTCGCCGTTCCAGAATTTATAGCTCTTTTTGTAAAGCTCATTTTCATATAAAGGGGCATGCATAAACAGAATGATGGGATAGCCTTTCTCTACCTGCGTCTTGAGCATTTCAAGCTGTTCATATTCCACCTGGTGATAAGCATCATCTATGCCGACAAAATTAACATCGCCGACAATATGAGAATTAAAAAATATATTCACAGGATATCCTCCGATTTCCTCCATACTCTGAAGACGGTAAGCCATATCCTCTTTTTTGCCGTCGTATTTGGCATATTCGTGATTGCCTGCAATGAAAAGAAAGTTATCTCGCTTTAAAAATTCCTTCGCGAATTCAACGCAAGGCTTTGATATGTAGTCGATAAAATCTCCCGTATGAACAATCAGATCACAGTTCTTTTCACCTACTTCATCAGCTTATTTAGATTTCGTACACTTATTTTCTCATTTCGTTTTTTGCCATGTCTTATAATATTCTCAGAGTCACTATCACAATAAAAAGGCAGGTGTGAGTCTGACATATGAAGAATTTTCAGCGGTTTTTCAAGACCTATCTGTATAGTGGTTTTCTTAATTTTCAGCATTGCTTTCTTAAGCACTCCTTCAAAGAAGTTGATTGTTAACCTTTGACTGCTACAGTCTGACCGAGTTTAAGGTTAACTGATATTTTTTATCCTTAACGGTAGCATCGCCAATCTCTTACGCTTTTCGTTTCTGTGAATAATATTATAACATATGCAAAATACGCAAATCAATGAAATGTTGCGTGAACAAGGATATATTTTGTGTGATTTGATTAATATATTTTCAAGATGATGTATAATCAAAATATGCTTATTCTGAAAAGATACACAAATTATGCTCGATAATAGTCTTGAAAACATAAAACTGTTAATCGCTCCCTTCGTATCCGCCGTTAAAGATACATATCATATTATGGTACGTATCAAATTATACGTTACTTGTTTTTGTAAGGGTTGGTAACGAAGAGTATTATGATTATTCAAACGGCATTATATGTTCTCAATCATTGGTTCACTCTAGACTTTTTCAGATCCAGGTGCAAAAAAATAAAAATTGCACATAATTCAAACTTTTTCTAAATTAATCAAAAATATCAACCCCTCTCTAAAATTGATCATTAAATATGTTGTAAACACTTACGATAGACAAAGCTTATTCTAATTATTTGAAGCTTTTATCCTTTAAAACGTCGGTCTATAGTCTACAGCAACGAAGTAGACAAATGGTGTAATTCTGTTTCTTGTTTTTTAACCACTCCCCTGTTTGCAGATGAGTTTTTAAGCAAAATTTGCTTGTTTTTACCGTCGGCGAAATTGGGTTTCGAACCCCGAATTCGTTGATTTTACTAGGGTTCTGAGCGTGTTTTTAACGCTTCAAATCCAGCCCTTCGACCACTGAAACGGGCAGGGCTCTAAGTTCTGTCCGTTTTTGTTTGGTGTATTTATACGTGGAAATACCCCCCAGTTCTACCGGGGAGAAAAAGCGAGGGAGCTATAATAAAAAAGGCGAGCTTAATGCGAGCCGAAAATATAGACAGAAGAAAAAACCTCCAAGTATAATGAATGTGTTTGGCGACGCATTACAAAAGTACAAGGAGGTTTTTAACAATGAATATAACTAAAAATAAGACAAACGAAATAAAGAGCTCATCTCATTCAAAGTACAGACGTCAGTATCATATAGTCTTCTCACCGAAATACAGAAGAAAAAAGATATATAGACGGACAAGAAAAGATGTCGGTGATATATTAAGAAAGCTGTGTGTTCAAAAGGTAGTGAAAATATTAGAAGCGGAAGCTTGTCCCGACCACATCCACATGCTTGTAAGTATACCACCGCATATAAGTGTAGCACAATTCATAGTTTTGCATTGTGAATTTATTTTTCAGCAGTCTTATTCCCGGAAATAACGATATTGAAGTAAAACTTGATAATGTTGTTGCAAACGGAAAAAAGCTTAACCGGTTCAATTTGAAATTTAATGTTAAAACCCAAAATATGAAAAATTTATAGAAATTGTTTCTTTATAGGGTTGCAAAATTTAAAGAATAGTTATATAATCAACGAGGAACAAATGTTCGTGTTACGGATTGAAAATGGTGACGGGAATTTAATTCAGAGGTGTTTATATGACAGAGCTTGAAAAAATGCAAAGGGCAAAAATGTATATAGATAAATTGGCGAATGGAATTAATCCGCTTGATGATAATTTGGTCGCCGAGGATGATGTTATCAATAATGTACGTATATCCAGATGCTTGTTTTATGTGTCAGATATTTTGAGACAGGTTATTGAAAACAATGGCGTTTTTGGAAAAACGAAGAAAGGTCCGTTTTTCTTGTCTGCAGATGCTATTAATCAATTTGTTGCATCTGAAATCCCATTGTCTGTAAGTGAAATAACAAACTGTTTAAATAGCTTAGCTGACTTGGATGTTTGCACCAAATTAAAAAACTCTGATATTACAAATTGGCTTGTTGAAATCGGGGTATTAGAAATAGAATTAACTCCTGAAGGTAAAAAAACAAAAAAGCCGACCCCGCAGGGAACAGAATTGGGAATCGGATTAGATGCTCGAGTTGGAATGTACGGACAATATAATATAGTTCTGTATAATAAAGAAGCACAGCAATTTATTGTTGATAACATTGAAGCAATTGTGGCATATCACAGTGAAAAGAAAAAAACAGAAAATCAAGGAAATGTATGGACATCTGATGAGGATGAGTATTTAACAGATTTGTTTAGAAAAAATGTACCTGTTTCAGAAATAGCAGAAACATTGAAAAGAACTGAAACGGGTATTAGGTCAAGACTTAAAAGGTTAGGCATTATCGAAAACAGAGTTGATGCAAAATAATTATTTTACTTCCGATTCCTTCGCCGTTGGTCGCACATCTCTGCCAACGTCTTTGCCGACGGTTTGCCGCCGTAAAGGTTATAGGGTGAACCATGAATCTTGGAACATGGATAATTTTACGCAACTCCGCAAGCCCATACAGAATAAAGAAAAAAGCCAGGGAACACCTAGTGTTTCCTGACTTCGTTTTTATGGTACGGATGTTCATAACCCAAGTAGTTCTCCGGCAATACATATTCAGTCTATCGTACTGTAATCAAAAAACTTTTTCGCCATTGTTTTTACCCTTTTTACAGCTCAATTTCAAGACATTGATACCCAAGCAGACAGTTGCTCACGGCATCAGGCTGATGTCCTCCGATATAAAGAGTAATCTTTCCGTCGGGGTCAACTCTTTCACCGTCCATGGTAACTGCCTTAATCCAGTAGCGGTCGATATCAAGGGTAACTTCCTTCTTTTCGCCTGCTTCAAGAGAAACTGTTTTGAGTGAACAAAGCTGCCAATGCGGAGTTGCAACACGGCTGTCGGTATAAGAGGCGTAAACCTGAATAATTTCCTTACCTGCAATACCGCCTGCGTTTTCAACCTCTGTGCTGACCGTTATCTTTTCGTCGTCCGCAGAAACAACCTTCGCATTATCATACTTATAATTCGTGTATGAAAGACCGAAGCCGAAGGGATAAAGCGCATCGCCGCCAATATATCGGTAAGTTCTGCCTTTCATATTGTAATCTTCAAAATCGGGCATATTATGGTCGCCCTTGTAGATTGTAACGGGAAGCTTAGCCGAAGGATTTGCGTCGCCTGCAAGGATGTTTGCAAGAGCAAGTCCACCCATTGAACCGGGATACCAAGCGTGAATAACAGCCTTTGCATACTTTCTCACCTTTTCGCCAACATCAATTGAGCTTCCGCAAAGAAGAACAACGATAACGTTTTCGCATACATCGCAGACCGCTTCCGCAAGCTTCTGCTGAGTGGCGGGAAGATAGAGAGTGCGCTTATCACCGCTGGCTGTATAATCATCGTCAAAGCCTGTGTCCTCTCCCTCGACCGAACGGTCAAGCCCAAGCGCAAGAATTGTGATATCCGCTTCGGCGGCAGCTGCAACGCCATCGCTTATCATATTTTGGAATCCACTCCAATGGTTGAGATATTCATCGCAGTAGTTACATCCCTTTTCAACTTTGATTTCAGCATACTTAAAAACTCTTCTGATACCGTCGGCAACAGTCACATATTCGGAAGCATAGCCGTTGTAATTACCTTCAAGAGCAGTAAAAGAAAGAGCATTTGGTCCGATAATCGCAATCTTCTTTTCCGTGTTTTTGTCAAGAGGAAGGAAATTATCCTTATTCTCAAGAAGAACTATACATTGCTCTGCCGTTTTCAGGTTGAGATCCTTGTGCTCCTCGCTGTCAAGCTTATCATATCCGATATCGGAGTATGGTTTTATTTTTTCAAATTCACCTAAACGGTAACGGATTGTAAAGAGGTTTTCCGCCGCGGCAGTGATATCTTCTTCGCTTATTAAATCCTTTTCATACGCATCAACAAGAGCGTCATAAGTATCGCCGCAGTTAAGGTCACAGGTGCTTCTGAGGGCAACAGCCGCGGCTTCTGCTCTTGTTTCAACGAATTTATGAAATTTATAAATATCCTTGAGTGCACCGCAGTCAGAAACAACATAACCGTCAAAATTCCAGTCTTTGCGGAGTATCTGCGAGATAAGATATGAATGAGAGCAGCAAGGCTCGCCGTTTAAGCGGTTATATGCACCCATAACTCCCGAGACGCCGGCTTTAACGGTTTTTTCAAATGCAGGCAGGTAGGTTTCGAAAAGATCGTGCTTATCAACAACGGCATTAAATCCGTGTCTGTTTTTTTCCGGACCTGAATGAACAGCAAAATGCTTTGAGCATGCTGTTGCTTTAAGAAACTCACCGTTACCCTGAATTCCGTTGATGTAAGAAACGGCAAGTTCCGAGGTGAGGAAGGGATCTTCGCCGAAAGTTTCCTGCCCCCTGCCCCATCTGGGATCCCTGAAAATATTTATATTGGGTGCCCAGAAGGTGATTCCCTTGAAAATATCGTGGTCACCGTATTTTAAATGGTTGTTATACTTGGCTCTGCCCTCCGTAGAAATCGCGTCGGCAACCTTGCCTACAAGCTCGGGGTCAAAGGATGAAGCCATAGCGATGGCGTGAGGAAAAACAGTCGCCGTACCTGCGCCGTGAATACCGTGAGAGCTTTCGTTCCACCAATTGTATTCTTCTATACCAAGCCTCTCTATTGCGGGAGCATTATATAACAACTGAGAAAGCTTTTCTTCAACTGTCATTTTTGAAACAAGCTCTTTGGCTTTTTGTCGGGCAGTTTCCTTTGTCATAAAAACCCTCCGCTAATGAAGTTTATTTTTTACGGATTCTCACTTTTTACAAGCTCGTTAAGAACCGAAACTGTTGCTGAACCTGCAGAGCTTCCTGCTGAAAGCATTTCCTCATAATGTCTGTGATAGGGACCGAAAAGCTTATCGGCACCGTCAGCATCCCAGATAATGTCTGTTATAAAGTGTGCATAGTCATTATCGGGAAGGATGTAGCCTATAGCATCGTTGCAAAGACCCATAACAAGAATGGTTTTTTCTTCGGGGATAAGCTTCGCGGTTGCTTCATAGGTCCATTCCGTACCGCGATATGAGTCTTCCGCCGTAACAACGCTACCGTAAATGAGCTGCGGAACAATTTCGCCGGGTGCAGTAAGCAAAACAATATCCTTGCCTATTTCTATGTAACCCGCTTCCGTAACGATTGAATAGCCCGTCTTACTTGCAGAATCTTCTACGGTTGTTGTTCCGATAAAGCCTTCTGTTGCGCCGTAACCGAAAAGTCCGGTTTCAAGCTTGACCGTATATTCCGTCATCTTTACATTGAGTATGGGTTCAATTTCTTTTAAATTATCCTGGGCTTCCAGAATAAGTCTTGCGTATTCATAGCCGTAGAGGATGGCTGTCTTATAATCTTCTGCAGTAGGATTGACAGCGACTTTTTCATCAACCTCACCAATGGTTGACGCCGGAACATCTGCCCATTTGTTAACAGAAACAGGTGCTTGTGCACCCTGAATAAACATAAAATTCATACCGGCACCGTTGATTTTTTCTTCCATAAATGCAGGAAAGTCTGCAGAAAGAAGATTTGTTTCTTCATCAACAATTGTTGGGTGTGCGCCGATATTGGTAAAGATTGTTGCTGCTGAAGTCTTGTTGTCGGGAACAAATTTGAAGCAAGCAAATTTGTGCTGATAGCCCTCGGTATAGTATCTCTTGTTGACAAGATACGGGTATTCATCATCGGCATACAGACCGTGCTCGTCATCCTTGCCCATACCTGCTGTTTCGAAATAATAGAGCGAACCGGTTTCGATATTCGTATATGCTTCAACAATCGCATCGGATGCACGGTCAATCATAACCTCAAGAAACTCAGTATCCATTGACCTGCCTGCTCCGCCGAAGAAACTGAGAAAGATTTTAGGCAACAGGTCAAGACCTATACCCTGAGTATCAATAACCGTATGGCAGTGTGTAGCGTTGATATTGATGGCATTGATATCGCTGTCAACTTCCTTTTCTTTGAGCTTTTGCTCTACAGCACTTCTTATAGCGCGGACATCTGCATTGGCAACACCGATACCGTCGATTGAAGCAAAGATTGTTGTGCCTCTGCCCGAACCGTCGTTGAGGGCAATTGCAACAGCCTTCTGATCGTCGAACACACCGTTCACCTTCTG
>JAZSPL010000024.1:0-124081 GCA_045537435.1 Acutalibacteraceae bacterium | reverse complement strand
CAAGTATGGCAACAATGGCGTTCAATAGGCTTTTTAACATAAATGTTGAAGAGCATTTACACGATTTTTATATGGCTTGGAATACAACGGAAGGCGATGCTGAATATTGCGAAAGGTTGCAAAAGGCAAGAAGAAAAGGTGCAATGTTTGATGCTAGAACCTTTAATATTCCGAAAGAAGAGGTTTGCAACTGTGTTCTTTGGAGACAAAATGATGCTACGAGAAATTCAATAGAAATGGTCGGACAAGCTAATTTTTCTCATAAAGAGCTACATAAAAAATCTTGTAATGAAATCCAAGATATGTTGTTTCTTCAAAAGGGCATCAACTGGAATAACTTCCCGACACATCTCAAAAGAGGTAGTTGCTGTATTCGCAAAATTGATAAAGAATCCAATCGTAGCAAATGGATTATCGATAAAGAGATTCCTATTTTTAAGGGAGACGGAAGAAAATATATAGAAGATTTGATTTATATTTGAAATATGGGTCATACCGCAAGATATATGACTATTGGTGTGAACTGTTCTAAAAAAATATTAGGAGGTAAAATATGACATATAACACTGAATCAAATAAGACTGAATCAAATTCACATATAAACTTTTATTATAGTGATAAGATTTATCTTGGAAATCATGCAATCTCTTTTAAAAACGGAGAAGGTATCACAATACAAGAGTTTTATGATTCTCCTGAAAAAGTATCTAAAGAGACGAAAACTTATTTATACACAAAAAATGATTACATAAGACTTGCTATATATGACAGTGGAAATCGTGTAGCTGATTTTATTTTTGCAGAATCAATTAAAGATATTAAAGTGATGAATGATAATGTTGTTATTGTTACTTTTTCTGATAACAAAGTTGAAAAGGCTGTTATCGATAAAGATGACAAGTTTACAGTAGAACAGGGCGTTCATATATGTATTATTAAAAAATTCTTGTCTAGGAATTACGGTGATAATGGAAGTTCAATTTATAACAAGCTAATTAAATATAGCTCTAATTGTTATAAGGATATTACTGCTAAGAAACAAAAAATTGAAGAAGAAAATTTAAGAAAAAAGAGAAGGGCTGATAAGGCTAAGGCTAAAAGAGCAAGATTAAAAGCTGCAAGAAGAGAAGCTGAAATTGAAATTCAAAAAGAGGCGTACCTTCGTGCAATCCGTGAATTAAATGACACTTCTAATACTACTCGATTAGACGGCAATGACAGTCCGGAAGTCAGCGAATAATAGTTAGGAGTGGGCATAAATCCCACTCCTTATTTTTTAGAATTATAAATTAAACAAAAAGAGGAAGATAAGAGATGAGTGAATTAAAACCATGTGGTTGCGACAAATATTTTCCATATGTTTATGATAATTGTGTCTTAGGAAGAAAATTATCTGTCACGATAATTTGCCTAGGCTGCGGGAGAACGGTTAGAAAAAGGACTTTTGAAAAAGCACTAAAAGCTTGGAATAGGAGAATCAAAAATGAGCAATAGACAGAGATTTTCAGACAATGAAATTGTAAAAGCATTAAAACGAATGAGTGAGGAAGACCCTGATGGGTTTTCAGGCGATGTTCTTGACCTTATTGACCGTTTGCAAAAATCAAAAGATTATTATAAAAACAATCGTGATGAATATCAGGATAAAGTTATGTATATTGCAAAACAGTGCGACAATCTACAGGCAGGAATTGATAGATTAAAATCAATGAACCAAGCAAAACTTGATACTATTCACGATTTAAGAGCAGATATTGAAAGGCTAGAAAGGTTATATGGCGAAACGGCATATAAATTAGAATGTTTATTATGCTATGCAACAGGAAACAAACTTTCAAAACATACATATTCACTTAAAACAATGGAGATTGCTGTCAGCGACTATATTCAAGAATGTTGCGATGAAACTGCATCCGAAGCTCGAAAAGAGTTTTCAAAGAGGTTAAAAGAAATTTCTGATATCCTATTAGTTACCAAAAGTGATATTAGTGGCAATATTTATAGTACGTCTGACAAAGAAATAGACAATCTTTTGAAAGAACTAGAGGGCGAAGGATGAGAAAATTAATAAAAGAATCTTTTTATTTATGGGTAAAAATGCTTTGGTTAAAAAAGATTGATAAAGAGACAAGTAAATATAATAAAATTGAAGCTAGAAGAAAACGACAGTCTTATATAGTTCATTCGTTGATGAAAAAATATAATGAAATTTATAGCACAGGCAAATAAGAGGTTAATGAGAAATGAGAGAAATTTTATTTAGGGGCAAGCGAATTGATAACGGCAAGTGGATTGTGGGTGGATATTACTCTTATAATAATAAATCTTATATAGTCATTGCCACTCGATATATTCCAGATACAAGAGATTGGGATGTGGCAGATTATTATGAAGAAAACCCGGTGTATAAACCAACATTTATTGAAGTTATCCCCGAAACCGTAGGGCAATACACAGGCGTTAATGTTGGAAACGAAAAGTTGTTCGAAGGTGATATAGTAGAATGCCACGAGGATTACGACGATAGTTGGGGATTTTCTAAAACATCGGTTGTGCGTGCCGTGGTTGTATGGGATGAAGAAAATTTCTATTGGGTATTTGAAATCGAAAAAAAATACAGACAACCTTTTAATGATTGGACTTGGGATAATAGTTTTATAAACGGCAACATACATGATAATCCTGAATTACCGAAGGGAGGTGTTGAGGAATGACGGCACAGGAAGCATTGAAGATAATTGATAAAGTACACGACTATCCTTGCCCTTACGGAATAGGTGGTACTGCGTGGATGTATATAAGAGATTGTATTGAAAAGCAGATACCCCAAAAGCCTATTCTCAAAGAAACGAAATGTTTTGACGGCTCTACCGCTGATTTTGTGTTCGTTTGCCCTGTCTGTAATCGAAAGATTTGTAGTGAACCCACAGACGATGTTATGGCATCTTTTTTAAAAGAAGACTGTCCGCACTGTAATTGCGGACAGGCTTTGGATTGGAGTGATACGGAATGAAATGCAGAGACTGTAAGTATATGCAGGAAGTAGGCGACAGCGATTTGTATATCTGTTCAAACAAAGATAGTGATAGCTTTGGAGAATATACAGGGTTTTGCTATGAAGATGAATGTGAGGACGGTGAGAAACTGTGACAGATAACGAGATTATAAAGGCTTTTGAGTGTTGTGAGGCAAACGGGGGACAAAGTCCACAGTGTGATAATTGTCCGTATCACTACATAGAAGAAAAGAATGACCCGTGCTACATAGAAGTAAGACGAGAGATTCTTAAAATCCTCAACAATGAACGGGCACAGATAAAATCGCTTGAAGCAAAAATTGTAATTCAAAAAGGATTGATAGACCACCAACAGGCAGAGATTGAGAGGCTAAAAACCTTTAAGTCATATTTCGATGAATTATACGGCAAAGGTCTTGAAGTGGCAAATTGGCACGAAAACGGAGATTTAGAGCCATTTGATGATTTTTATGATAGTGCGATAAGAGAAATGGTGGGTGGGGGTTGATGAAAACTTGCAAAATAAAACCACATATATCCACTTGTAGAATGTGTAATGATGTGGCAGATAGTTGTAACGCAATACCCGATTGTAAAAAATGCTCGCATCAAACTACACGATACGATTTGATACAAATAGGTTCAAATTTTTGGGGCAGTTATGCCATTGTTCAAGCAAAGGGTAAACTTGAAAAAGTTTCTCTTGATAGAGTATATGATATTCAAGAAAAGGAGTGCAACAATGAAAAAGACAGTAGTTTTTGATTTTGACGGTGTTATACACAGTTACACAAGCGGTTGGAAAGGTGCGGATTCAATTCCTGATAAACCTGTTGAAGGCATAAGAGAAGCAATTTTTGATATAAGAAAAGCTGGTTATGAAGTTGTAGTTGTTTCTACTCGATGTGCTACCGACAAAGGATTAAAAGCCGTTAGCACTTATCTTTTAGCAAATGGAATTGAGGTAGATAGGGTATGCAAGGAAAAACCGCCTGCTATTGTTTACATAGACGATAGAGCAATTTGTTTTGACGGAAAAAGCGACAGATTACTTGCAAAAATTGAGAATTTCAAAACTTGGTATCAAGAGGAGTGACAACAATGTCTGATATAAATAAAGGGATACCCCTTATGAAACCTACATTCTTCGATGATAACGACCCAAACAACCCAAAGAAAAAGACTTTTATAGAACGTGAAGCGTTACTGAAAGAATTTGATGAAATTGAACCTGACGAATGTTATGACGACGAACATGATATGTGGTTGGATTGCCGTTTGTCAGCAATACAAGCACCAACCGCAGATGTGGCAGAGGTAAGGCACGGATATTGGATTGAATATTCAAAAGACCCCAACATAATAACTTGTTCGGAGTGCGATTGGGGCGAAGGCAAAGCTAACAAGAACTATAAAATATGCCCAATGTGCGGTGCGAAAATGGACGGTGAAAAGAATAGCTGATTGTAAAAAATGTGTTTCTGAAAAGGTGTGCCGATATAATGACGGACATAATTTGTATTGCAAAGAAGATTATGAGTGTCCACACTTCACTGAGGTTGTAAAGTGTAAGAATTGCCGAAATAAGCGAGAAAACAGTGCCGGTCATTGGTGTGAGTTACATTCAACTACTTGGGATAAGCTTTATATTCAACCTGATGATTTTTGCAGTTACGGAAGAAGAAAGGGTGAGTAGTATAAAAGATAGATTGATTGAGTTGCTTGAAAGCACACCTACGGATTTTGACGGCAGGAGGAATGTTGTAACTATTGCGGAACATCTTATAAGAAACGGCGTACTCGTATCTCCGCTGTCCATTGATGATTATGTGTATCAATACAATGATATTTTAAAAGAAATCCACGGTTATAGAATTGAGGAAATAAAATATTTTGGCAAAATTTTTAAATCCGGTTTTTGGTATCAAGCGATAAGTAAAATAGGAGTTATTATAAGCTTTTCAGAATTAGATATCGGAAAATCCGTATTTCTTACACCTGAAGAAGCAAAAACGTTGGAGGTAAAATGAATATTTGTAGAAAAAAAGAATGCGAATGGAGAACAGACTTGGGAAATGGCAAAGCATATTGCCCATTTAAGAACTGTGAACATTCAATAGAGATTAAGAATGATATTTTATATATTAAATGGTTAGGATTATTAGATAGAAAGTTTTTTTATTATAAAAGAAAAGCTGAATAAGACATGTAATTATTGAGAGGTAAAAATGGCTATTTACATAACAGGCGATTGTCATGCTGAGTTTGAAAAATTTTCAACAAAAAGATTCCCAGAGCAAAAACAATTAAATAGAGATGATTTTGTTATAGTTTGTGGAGATTTTGGAATTTGGCACGACACTCCGGAAGAAAGATATTGGTTTAAATGGTTGTCCGAAAAACCATTTACTCTGCTATTTGTGGATGGAAATCACGAGAATTTTGACAGATTAAAAAAAGAGTTTCCTGTTGTAGATTTTCACGGCGGTAAGGCTCACAAGATTGCGGATAACATATATCATTTGATGAGAGGATATGTATTTGACCTCTGCGGAAAGAAGTTTTTCGCATTCGGGGGTGCAAGCAGTCATGATATTCAAGATGGTATTTTGTATTTTGAGGATTACCCAGACACAAAGGCTCTGGTTAAGGATTATAACCGAAGAACCGAGCAAGGTCAGATGTTGCGTATCAATAAGATTTCTTGGTGGAAAGAAGAACTGCCAACAAAGTATGAGATGCAGCGTGGTAGAGACAATTTGAAAAAGGTCGGCTACAAGGTTGATTATGTGATTTCCCATTGCTTGCCACAGAGTATGGTAATTCACCTTTATGGTGGCGGCACTGATTCCGATGTTTTGACAAAGTATTTTGAACGACTTGTTCAGAAAGATTTGCAGTTCAAGCAATGGTACGCCGGTCATTACCATCGTGATATGAGATTGCTTGGGAATTACAACATTCTATACCACAAGATTGAGAGGATTTTGTGATATGGAGAAGATGTTTTTCGTAGCAGATATTCACGCAGGTCATAAGAATTGTCTTGCGTTTGATAATAGACCATTCAAATCTATTGAAGAACACGATGAGGCAATTATCCGAAATTGGAATAACAGAGTTGGCATTGATGACGATGTTTGGATTCTCGGAGATTTCAGTTGGTACAACGCAACTCGGTAAATTCCGTAGCAACGAAGTAACTGCCGACAATGCTATTAACCAAATCGAAAATGAATTGAGGTTGTAATTATGCCGACAAAAGGCAATATTCAGTTAGGCAATGGAATAATCCTCTTTAATGGATTGAGTGCCGGAGTTTCTACTATTTCGGAAGCAGAGATAACCACTGAAGGCAATTTTGTTGAGAAAGATTTTAAAGTTATCAATCTTTCAACTCCGAGAGAGGTAACATTTGAGGGTACAATGAAAATCCCACTCAAATGGAAACTGCGCTGGAAGTGGGACACATTTATGGCTAAACTCTCCGCTTATAGAAAGTATAGAAAAACACTGAAACGTATTAAGAAATTATACAAGTTGGAGAGGAAGTTGCGAAATGAAAATTCTTGAAAGTGTAAGACTTGCAATGCAAATCTTCCCAAACAGTTTTATAAACCACAACAATGAGATTATCCTTATTCCGAAATTTAATGTTTACACTTTACTCGATGACGTGGAGACAGACGAGGATTTCAAGGTAAAACTCTGTGAGTGGTTAAGCCGGGATTGTTGCTGTGCTTTGAGATATTCCCATCAAAAGAGATTGAATAGATACTATCAAGAAAACACAGATAGGTTCAACCAAATTTGCGGTACTAACTTCACGGTTGAGCAGATGGATTTCATCTATACATATTTAGGTAATGGTGTTAAGCACGAACTTACAAAGAAGTTTGTGAGTGGTGGTTTTGACCTCTCTATTATAGAAAGATTTATTCAGGAAAGAGATAAGAAAAATGAATGATGTTTTAATATCAATTCAGCCAAGATGGTGTGAACTTATTTTGTCTGGTAAAAAGACAGTAGAGATTAGAAAAACAAAGCCAAATATTAAAACGCCTTTTCGATGCTACATTTATTGCACAAAAGACAACAAGTATTTCCTCGATGATGGTAAAAGACGGCTCAATGGAAAGGTTATAGGAGAGTTTGTTTGCACGAAAATAGATAGGATTCAGAAAAGAGGAATCAACGATAATTTTGATTATTGTTATCTTTCTTTGAATGTATTTGGAAATGATGACATTGAAATCGAAATAACAGATATTAAGAAATCGTGCATTAAAAAAGATGAATTAAATTCTTATGGTTCAAATTCAAATGTGCTTTATGCTTGGCATATTTCTAATCTTGTAATTTATGACAAGCCAAAAGAATTAAAGGAGTTTAATTTCCCTCATTATCGTGAATGTGATATTGAATGTAGAAAATGCAAATTCTCAATTCCGGTGAAAACAATTCTTGGAGTTGAATATGACTGCGATAGAAGCGTTAAAAGACCACCACAGAGTTGGTGTTATGTAGAAAGTTTGGTGAGTTGATGGATAGGAATGAATATATAAATCGAAGTGCTGCATTGCAAAGCAGTGAGATTTTATCTGTAAATACAAAGGAATACGGAAAGATTGATGTTGTGCCTGTTGAGTATCTTCAAGACTTGCCAGTTACAACATTTCCGAAAGAAGATGCTTTCTTCAACCACAGAGTAGGAGACATCTGTATCTATGGTTTCCATCATAGAAATAAGAGTTGTTCAATCGTGGAAATCATTAAGATTTTGAATGATGAGCGTGGTGTTGCAGAGATTAAGTTCCACAATGTTTTCGTAGATGACTCTGGAAATGGTTATTTCAACTATCTGCTTAAAACAGGTGGCACAATGAACGCAAGTTTTAAGTATCTCAAAACCATCATTCCGGGCAAGGTGGAAGAATGTTAGAAGTAATTTATAGAATCTATGAGGTTGCCGATGAAGAAACAGCCAAAGCAAATTTAGAAAAAGATATTGGATTTGGTTTGTTCTCGTCAACAAGCAAAATGCAAAATATAGAACTCGTTATGGATTGTATTATTTGCGAGGATAGAGACCATTTCAAAAATCTTATTAGAGACCAATATGGTGAAAACATTGCCTTCAGGTATAGTAAGAAACTTCAAGCCGGAGACCTCTACTGCATCATCATTGGTGAACATTGCTACAATACAGAGCGTTACTTCAACAAGATTACATTTACTTGCGATTGCTGCGGAGCAACAGTAGAAACATACTACGGTAGACCGATATATTTTGCCGACTATGAGGTTAGGCACAATTTCTATGGCATTCAAGAATATGCCGAAAAGCGGTTCTGCTCCAACAAGTGCAAGCAAGTCTATGAGGATAGAGAACGCAGCAAATTAAGACCAGCAGATGACCAAGAGTTCTATATCAGCAGAGATATGTTTACAGAGAAAGTTTCGGGTTACATATACAAGATTACGAAGAAGTTAACCGGTGAGTTCTATGTCGGACAGACAATGTATGCTCCTGTTTTCCGATGGGGTCAGCATTTAAAAACAGACCGTTTCCCTATTGAGGGAATTGTTGATTATCAATTTGAAGTCATTGAGATTGTTCCACAATCAGAGAACATTCTTGAAAGAGAAAAGTACCATATTCAAAGGTGCTATAAAGAAAACCCAGAAAAGTCTCTGAACATTATGTGTATAGCAAATCTGGATGCTGAAGAAGAAATAACATAAGGCTTAAAATAGCTATTTTTTTGATAATAAAACTACGATTTTATTTGACCGACCAATAACTGTATTGAGTTTATGTGACGGAATGTCATGTGGACAAATAGCTTTACAAAAAGCAGGTATTGAGGTTGAGAAATACTATGCATCAGAAATTAAAGATATAGCAATAAAAGTTACGAAACATAATTTCCCAAATACAATCCACATAGGAGATGTGCGAAAAGTCAGCTATTCTAATGGTTATCTTAAGACCGAGTTTGGTAACTTTCAAACAGATATTGACATAGTGATTTTTGGCAGTCCGTGTCAAAGCTTTAGTATAGCAATGAAAACGGATAAAAGAACCGGATTAAAGGATAAAGAGAAGTCTGGCTTATTCCTAGAGTGTTATCGCATTTTAAAAGAAGTTAATCCTACATATTTTTTAATGGAGAATGTCTCATCTATGAATGATTCTGATAGAGATTATATCTCTGGTTTGTTAGGGGTGCAGCCAATAAGAATCAACAGTAAATGCGTTTCTCCTGTATTAAGAGACCGTTTGTATTGGACAAACATCCCAAATGTATCAATACCTTCGGATATAGATATCAAACTTCAAGATATTCTAACTGATGGCTATACGAATAGAGAAAAGGGTAGAGCTTTATTGGTAAGCGATAGCAGACCACCTACAACTCCTGTCAAGATGTTTCACAGATATTATTATAAAGGGTTTGGAAATCTAGTTTTCAAAGACAAAGAGCATTTCGAAAAATGTGCCGATTATTATGATAAGTATACTGACTATGATGTTTACAGAGAATTTGAGCAACCGTTGGTAGATGAAGGTTGGGATGTTATTGTCTTTGTTCCGAGCAAGGAAGAAGACAGCGACAGAATTACTTGTGGAAATGCTTTAATTTCGACATCCAAATGATTATGCAGTGTTATGGCTTCCACTTGACAATCTTTGCACGATAAAATCTTTTCCAAGAAAGACATTGCCCACAGCGGTCACAATAATTTTGATATTCTCTTTCAAGAGTAATTTTGCACCTTGGGCAAATCGGGTATACATCACCATGCGGAAATAACAATTTTTCCGTAACTCGTAGTGGGGTTCTAAATGACACTGCATCTTCAAAGGTTATGTTCACAAATATACCTTCTTTTGTTGTTTATATATAAATGACAAAAATTATAAAAAGTCGCAGTTTTATGAATGAATTTGAGGAAGAAGTATGTTTTTTAAATCAAAGAAAAAGACCTCCGATTGTAGTCGGTGTGGTCAAAGAAAGAAAGGATATGCAAAAATGAATATTTCTATTGATATTGATAAGGTAACTGTTACCGACGGCAAAGTTATCATTGATATTGACCCTAGCCAGAAAGAATGTCTTGATACTATTCTTTTGGCAAAGAATTGGGTAAAACTCTCCAACCTAAAACCCAAGGATGAGTTCAAAATCGGAGATGAAGTGTTTATTGTGTTAGAGCAGACCGAGAACGGTACAAAGGTTATTGCCAAGGAGTTTGCTTATTGTAATGTGAAGTTTGGAGATAATTCTAATTGGAAGGCATCTCCAATCCGCAAGGCACTCAACAATGAGTATTTCAAGAAAATTGCAGCCATTATTGGAGAAAAGAACATTCTCTCTATGGATAGAGACCTCACTTCTCTCGATGGTTTAGATGACTACGGCACTTGCACTGATAAAGTTAGCCTTTTGACTGTTGCGGAGTATGCAAAATTCCATAAAATCCTCGGCTTAAAGTCTAACTATCCTGATTGTTGGTGGCTTATCACCCCTGCATCCACTCCGAGCAATGATTATACTCGTGACGTTTGCATTGTCAATTCCAACGGCTTTCTTAGCTGGTATGGCTCTGACTATTCCTACGGTGTGCGCCCGTTTTTGACTCTTGAATCTTCTATCTTAATTTCTTTAATTTAGCTCCTTGACATTTATATTCTCCTGTGTTATTATAAATGCAGAACAAATGTTCGGCTGACTTAAATAGGGATATATTGACATTGAAACAAAATTTCAAATGTTATATAATTATATACACATCATATTTCGGGGGAAAGAAAATGAAAAAATATTATGCTACATATTCAAATGTCGGAACTTCTGATATTGCTATTTTTTCTAATGAAAAAGATAGGGATGATTGGGTAAACTTTAATGACTATTATAGTCAATTAATTGGGAATAATTCAACCATTGCTACTTTTCAGCGTATTAGAATTTCCGGAGAAAAAGTCAGGTCTATTTTAAAAAATAGTGCTATCATAACTAAAGTTAAAGATGATTTTGATAGTAAAATCGAGTGGTATTTGTTAACATAAAAGAGAGAAATTTAGGCGATATTCTTGAAAATTTCAATAATAAAACGAGTGTTTTATTAACAGACAAAGCAGAGGAGTTGCTTGATAATTCAAAAGATAATTTGATAAATAATTCAGAATTGATTATTTCTAAATATTTTGATGATTATCTTTTATTAATTAATAAATAAGATTGAAAAACACTTGACATAATCATAAAATTGTGGTAAAATTATGTCATAGATTCGAAACAGGTGATTTTGATAAATTTCAATGCGAATTCTATAAAAGATATTTTAAATTCAAAAGAGTATGATTTCTTGAAGACCAATGAGAATCTTCAAGAAAATATTATACTCATCGGGTTAGGTGGTAGCCTTGCTTATGGAACAAACAACGAAGATTCGGATATTGATATAAGAGGGATAGCCACTAATACCAAGAGGAACATTCTTATAGGAAATGATTTTGAGCAAGTGGTTGATGACAAAACAGATACTACAATCTATTCTTTTGATAAGATAGTTAAACTGCTCTGCTCATGTAACCCAAATACTATAGAGATTCTTGGATTAAAACCCGAACATTATCTATACTTGAATGATATAGGCAGAATATTAATAGACAACAAAGAAATATTCTTGTCTAAAAAAGCAATATACTCTTTTGGTGGATATGCTAATTCTCAACTGCGTAGATTAGAAAATAAAGCTGCTCGTTTGGTTAATCAGACCCAAAGAGAAGAGGGTATATTAAAAAGTATTGAATATGCCTCTATTGATTTTAAAAATAGATTTTTCACAGTTCCCGAAGATTCAATTCGACTTTATGTAGATAAATCTCCTAGAGAAGATTATGAATCAGAAATATTTTGTGATATTAATCTTAGCAGATATCCTTTAAGAGATTATAGTGGTATGTTTAATGCAATAAGCGAAATTGTTAAATCATATTCAAAAATCGGTAAAAGAAACGAAAAGGCTATTAGGCGTGATAAATTAGGAAAACATATGATGCACTTGGTTAGATTGTATTTGATGTGTTTCGATATTGTAGAAAAAGGCGAAATAAATACATATAGAGATAAAGAACATGACTTCTTAATGGATATTAGAAATGGTAAGTATCTTGATGAGAATCGTCAGCCTATCAAAGAGTTTTATGAAATTGTTAGCGAATATGAAAACAAGCTTGAATGTTTAAAATCTTCTACCTATTTGCCAGAAGAAGTAGATATGAAAAAAGTAATGGATTTAGTGCAAGATATTAACGAAAAAGTTGTTTATTCTGCGATTTAATCCTAAATGAAATGGTGTAATTAAATGAGAAATATCAAGCTTCCGGATGAAGTATTATTTATTCTAAATAAACTAGATGCCAATGATTATGAGGCGTATGTCGTTGGAGGCTGTGTCAGAGACAGCCTGTTAGGTATTAAACCTCATGATTGGGATATATGTACTTCTGCGCTACCTGAGCAGATTGTTGAAGTGTTTAGTGAGTATAAGGTTTTGCTGACTGGATTACAGCATGGAACAGTAACTATTGTTATTGATACTAAGCCATTTGAAATAACTACATACCGTATCGACGGCGAGTATAAAGATAATAGACATCCGAGTAAAGTCGAATTCATATCTGATTTAAAGCTCGACCTGATGCGAAGAGATTTTACAATCAATGCTATGGCTTATAATTATAAGCATGGGCTTATAGATTATTTTCATGGTTTAAATGATTTGGATAATAGAATAATTCGATGTGTAGGAAACCCTACAGAGAGATTTAAAGAAGATGCTCTAAGGATGATTAGAGCAATCCGGTTCGCTGTAAGGTATAATTGTAATATCGACACTGTAACATTAAAAGCACTGTTCGATAATAAAGATTTAATCAAAAATATATCATTTGAAAGAATTAGTTCTGAAATAACAAAGATATTAGATTACCCGAATAACTTAGATTCGGTTTTACTGTTAGAATATTTAATCGATTTGCTGAAACCTATTATTCCTGATATGTATACACTGGATTTGAATAGTGTTTGTGAAAGGTTAGTTAAGAGTAATCTAATATTAAAATTACGATTAGCTATCTTATTTGATTTTTCAAATATCGAATCGGTTATGAAAAGATTAAGATTTTCAAATTCAATAATTCAAGATACATTGTCTATTAGAAATATTGGCTATGATATCTATCGTGAAATTAGTGTCACCGATGAAAACGATTATAAATATTATGCACGTAAATTGCTAAATAGAGACAAATATGATAATTTGATTTATGCAATTCAATATTCTTTATTACTTGCAATGTATAATGACAGGAGATTAATACCAATGATAGAACTTTTGCGTTCTAAATTTAATGAGAGCTATGCGAAAGCAGATGTATATAATATTTCTCGTCTTGATATTAATGGAAGCGATTTACTTGAACTTGGATATAGCGGCAGACAAATAGGGTATATTCTTAATACTTTGTTGGATATGGTTATGCAAGACAAAATACCAAATATAAAGGATAAACTGATTGAAAATATTTATCAGATAGAACAGGAGCAAAATGTTAAATTATAAATGTGAAAAATGTGATTGCGAAAAGGTTTACACAAAACCAAGCGGAAGGCGAATCGGAGTCTATTGTTCAAAGTGCGACGGATTGATTTGTTGGACGACATATTCAAAAATGTGTGAACTTTATAAATCAAAAGAAAAGGTAGAACTGAGCGATAGCGTGGCTCTTAAAAAGATATTTAAGAGAAATAAAATTACAACAATGCGTTGTTCAAAATGCGATTGTTTATTATATAATTCCTGCTATCCAAATGTTCAAGGACAGTTTAATTTAGTAGAGGCTAAGTTTTGTCCTCTGTGCGGCAGGGAGCTTATTTAATTTTTTTTGTATCATCAAATAAGACCGAAGAATACGGATATTATTAAAGGTGGTTGATTGTTATTAATCAAGAATGCATAATCAGTCCTATTTTTTATATGGGAAGCAAGAAGAAACTCATAAAAAAGGGACTAACAAAGCTTTTTCCTGAAAATATTAATACTTTTATTGATTTATTTTCGGGTAGTGCAATAGTTTCCATGAACACAGTGGCTAACAAATACATAATTAATGATTTAGATTCTCATCTTTATGACTTATACAATCTTTTTAAATCAGAAGAATCTCAAACAATTGTAGAACATATTCGAGATAGAATAGAGCAATTTGGGTTAGCCAAGGAGCGAACGAGAAGAATTGAATATCAAGACAAAGAAATGATTGAAAAATATAAAAAAGCCTATATGAACTTGAGGGATTATTACAACTCTAACCCTAATGTTCTCGACTTTTATACTCTTATGTTTTATTCCTTTTCGCAGCAGTTCAGATTTAATTCTAAAGGCGAATTTAATATGCCATGCGGAAATGATTGTTTCTCTGATAAGAATGCGGAATACATAGTTTGTGGTTGTGATTTTTTTAATAAACAAAATGTTTATATAAGAAATAAAGATTTCCGGGAGCTGAAAATAGATAAATTAAATAATGATGATTTTGTCTATTTAGACCCGCCTTATTTCAATACTACTGCTACATACAATGAAAACGGTGGTTGGACTGCTGAAGATGAAGAACTCTTATTTATGTTATGCGAACAATTAACCCGAAGAGGTGTCAAATGGGGAATGTCAAATGTTTTTCAATGCAAGGGCAAGCAAAATGAACACTTGATAAATTGGTCAAACTATAATGGCTGGAACGTTTACGCATTTGACAAGGTTGCATATACGGCATGTGGAAAAGGTAATTCAAACGCCACAGAGGTCTTTATTACTAATTACGTCGTTTAGAGGAGGTAGGCAAACACACATGAAATTAATTATCAAAAATAGAGGACAAGGTAAGACGACTCAGTTAATTTACACAAGCGAAATAACTAGATATCCGATTGTAACGACGAGTCATACAAGTGTTGAGCTTATAAAAATCTTAGCAAAACAACTCGCTTGCAATATTCCTGAACCAATTGCATACACCGATTTGAGAAATAATAAATACCGTGGCAATAAAAACTTTGGGAAGGTCTTAGTCGATGATGTTGATAGCATTTTAGAAGAAGTGTTGAACGAATATTTGAACTGCAAAGTTATCGGTGCGACTATATCAAACATGCAGTGTGAATAAAAAGCATATTTCATTTAATAAGCTTTAAATAATTCAAGGAGGACTTTTGTTTTGAAAAGACAAATTAGAAATAGTGTATTTGAAACTAATTCAAGCAGTGTACATAGCATTAGCATTTCAAAGCAACCTATTGGCAATATCCCTAAACTCATTAGTTTCAATATCGGAGAGTATGGTTGGGAAAATGGTACTGCCGATACAGCCGATTATCTTTATACCGCAATTATTATTCAAAAGAATCCGGATATATTATTGAACAGGCTTAAGGAAATATTGGATAGGTATGAAATTGAATATTATTTTCAAGAACCGATATATGAAAAATCGAATTTCGGTAGCTATCTGAATTTATCCTATGGTTATATCGACCACGGTTGTGAGATGCTTCCGATAGTAGAAACATTACTTGAAAATGAAGATTTATTATTACGATATCTTTTTGGTAATAGCGAGGTCTATACGGGAAATGACAATCAGGAAGATGTGCCAAATGGATGTAATATTGCAAGTGAAACATTTTGGAAAGAGGATGATATGGGTAGATATAAGAGAGTAGCCAATCCATATCATGACCCAGAAAACTATGATTATTTTATGAAAGGGAATTAAATATGAAAAGACAGATAAGAAAAGGTGTTTTTGAGACCAATAGTAGTTCGACTCATAGTTTAACAATATGCTCAAAAACGGATTATGATAGATGGTATGAAGGTGAAACTTATTTATTTAAAGGTTCAGGTTGGGGTTATCGAGAGGATATGAAGCCCGTAGAGAGCAATTTTTATACCTTAAAAGAATGTATAGAGTTTTTGAAAAGTAGCGAATTCCCTCCGGCGGTGGACTTCAATTGGGATAACAAAGAAGAGGTCGATTCGTATTTAAGAGATTATCAATTTTATTCTTATGATAATTATAACGATGATTATTTTGAAGAATTCGAAGAATCTTACACCTGTAAATCAGGAGAAGAAATAATAGCATTCGGATATTACGGGTACGACGGTTAAGGAGAAAAGATATGTCGAAGTTATTAGGGGTATACAAGAATGGCAATTATACTGTAAAGGTTTTGTCGGATGGTACTAAAATTAGAGAAACATTAGAAGATGAATTTCTTCCCTCTTTTGCAGAAAATTGCGATTGTAAAATTACTGACAAATGCGATGGTGGATGTCTATTTTGCTATGAAGGGTGTACTCCTAATGGCAAACACGGCGACATTCTGAATTATAGATTTTTAGATACGCTGCATCCATATACAGAACTTGCAATTAACGGAAATGATATGAGTCATCCTGATTTAATTCCGTTCCTTGAAAAACTAAAAACTAAAAAAGTTATAGCAAATATAACGGTTAATCAGATTCATTTTGAAAAACATCAAGACATAATTCGTGAATTAGTTGAAAAACGATTAATTTATGGACTTGGCATTTCTCTCAATGAACCAACTGATGAGTTTATCTCTCTTGTAAAATCTTATCCCAATGCCGTAATTCATGTCATCAATGGTGTGTTAAAACCTTCAGATGTGGCTATGTTGGCTGATAAAAACCTTAAAATGCTCATCCTTGGTTATAAGCAGCTTAGACGAGGCGAAGATTGGTACGATAAAGAGCACGAGAACATTGTTGAGAGGCAGAAATGGCTGAAGAAAAATCTTGATAAAATGCTTAACCACTTTGATGTAATTAGTTTTGATAATTTAGCAATCAGTCAGCTCGATGTTAAAAGGCTTATGAGCGAAGAAGAGTGGGAAGAATTTTATATGGGTGACGACGGTAATTATACTTTCTATATTGATATGGTAGACGGGACTTTTGGAAAGAATTCTTTGGCAACCGAAAGATATCCAATTAAGGATAATATCGATGTAATGTTTCAGACGATTCTTGGTAAAAAGTGAGGCTTTAAACTATATCTCAAGTATTATTGATTTAAGCGAGTTTGAAGAGATAGATTATGAAGAATATAACTCTTGAAGAAATGATAAATATGAAAATTCAAGATATGTTGTGAGGTAATAAACATGAATGAAATTATCGACATGATTAATGATGATTTGTCTTATGAAGAATTGGCTGCGATAACAAGAGCATCATTAGCAAAAATTTATTCTAAATTAATAGAAGAGGGTTTATATAATCCTATTGCCATTGTTAAATCTATAGGTAGCAATGAATATGATGTCGAAATGATATTTGCTGATGGTGGTTGTTATAGTACAGGCGAGCATTATAATCAAACGTTTTATTTATAAAAATTTATTGAAGAGTCATGAAATTGATTATAAGGAATGGTAGGAATGATATATACAAGTTATTTTGCAAAATTAAAGTCTTTACCGGATAATATCATACCAATCTCAATTTGTGGTAAAGCACCAAAGTGGTATAAAGGGCTACAATATAAGAAGCTTGCACCGAAATATGATTTCTTTATGAAGTGGAAAGAGAACCATGATAATGATTATTATATCAAATGTTTTAATAAGCAAGTATTAGAGCCGTTGTTTATAACAAAGGTGATTACTGATATTCATTTAATGATGCCAGTAGAGATGAGAGAAAAAATGCAAGCCCCAGTTTGGCGAAGTCCAGATTATCATGTTGCACTACTTTGTTATGAAAAACCAGATGATTTTTGCCACAGACATTTGGTTGCCGATTGGCTTAATAAGAACGGAATAGAATGTAGAGAATGGGAGAGATAAAGATGTTTAAAACCGACTTTGAGTTTGCAACTCGTCATCCAGTTTTGCAAAAACATATTGAGTTACTACAAGAACTAAATGATGACAGAGTAATGTGCATTTGTTATCAAGAAAACAAAGAGTGCAAGGAGTTTTATATCGAAGAACAATGTGATGAATATTTTAAACGCACTCTTACAAAAGCAGAATGTATCGAGCTGTCTGAATTGTTCAAAGAGATTGCAGAAAACTTATAAAACTAACATTTCATTGACAGGACAAGCACTAATCGACGGAGTTGAATTTGCTATTGATTGGGGATTACCCATTCCAGAAGATGATTATAACGAGTATATTGCATTAACAGATTCCGTCAACATTAAATCGAAAGGAGGATGAGTGATGTTTCTTTTATTTAATTTGGTAGGTCAAACTATAGTTAATTTAGGACTTGCTGACGAATTCGTTGCAGTAATTAAAGTCTTAGATGCAATACTTTCACAATTCATTTCTATAAGATAAAGAGAGTTGTTGAATTTGATACGATTTAAAGTATATAAAATTGAGGCGTTCGTAGAAGCGGTTGAGGAAAGAGAAATAAACAGAGAGGATGGATTATTCTTCTATTTTACCGGGAAAACAATTCCTTTAGAAATGGTTACGGCAGCGGGAATAATTGCAAAGGCATACCCATACATTATCCACTTATTTAAAACAAGATAGAGGACTATAAGATGAAAAGAGATTTTTCTGATATTACGATTTTAATTGATATAGATGATACATTGATTGAATTGCTTCCTGCTTGGTGCAAATGGCTAAACAATCTATATAGTCTGAATGTTAAACCGGGAGAAGTAACAGATTGGAATATTGCAAAATTCTTCCCAACACTCACAAAGGAACAAATATTTGAACCATTACATACTGACCACTTCTAGAAAACGATTGAGCCGAAAGACGAAGCCGTGAAATATGTAAAACAACTTATTGACGATGGGTTTAATGTCTATCTCTGCACAACTACGGATTACAGAAATGTAAAGCCAAAGTTTGAGTATATAATTCTGAAACACTTTCCTTTCATCTCTTGGAGACAGGTTATTGTAGCTAGTCGCAAGCAAATGATTAAGACTGACTTTTTGATTGATGACGGCATTCATAATCACGAGGGCGGTGACTATATTAAAATCCTTGTGTCTGCTCCGCACAATCGGGGGTATGATGCAAAGGTAAATGGTATGGTTAGAAGTGACAGTTGGGAATTTACATATAATACTGTTATTGATATGGCAAAGAGAATTATCCAACAATGATTAAATGTAAGCAAAACTACATAGGGAAGAAATTCAATCATTTAACAGTTATTGAACAGGTTGAGGATTCTGTCAGTAAATCAAACAGCCGGCGTAGACCACAGTTTTTGTGCCAATGTGATTGTAAAAAAGACAATCCAAACACAATAATTGTTAGGTTAGATAGTTTGAAAAGTGGTCATACCACATCCTGTGGCTGTATGAAACTAAAACATACATTGGAACTTTGTGAAGCAAAAAGGCGACCAATGAAAAACAGTAAATTTCTTGAACTGAACCTTAAAGATGAAAGTCATTCATTATTTGGAAGATGCAGAGCAAATAATTCTGAAAACTACTTTTATTTCTCTATGTGCGATTATGAAGCGATTATGGATTATTGCTGGTATGAAAATATCACCAAACCATCAAATTATCATCGTTTGGTTACTATGGTGAACAATAAACCAATTGCTATGCACGGACTTTTAGGAATGAATAACCCAGACCATATCAATAGGAATCCATTAGATAATCGTAGAGAAAATCTTGATAATAACGCTTCAAAGGGTATTCAATCACAAAACAGAGGATTGCAAACAAATAATACTTCTGGGTGCAAAGGTGTTCATTGGGTTAAAAAGAACAAGAGATGGATTGCACAAATCAAGAAAGATAAAAAAGTAATTTATCTCGGACAGTATAAATCAAAGACCGATGCAATTATCGCAAGATTGAATGCTGAAAAAATATATTTTGACAAAAGAAGTTGGCAAATTGAGTTAATGGAAAGGTTTGATGTTTAATGAGGGTAGATATATACAATACAAGTAACCAATATGATTTGATTCTTGCCGACCCTGCGTGGAAGCAAAGCAAGGGCGGCAAAAAGAGCGTAAGACCGGCAAGCAGCGGAACGGCTCTTGAATATCCCGTGTGTTCTCTTGAAGAAATCAAAGAGCACTTAAAACAAGCTGTAAGTTTGTGTTCGGACGATTCTATATTGTTCTTATGGACTATTGACAAATATCTGTTTGAAGCACAACAGATTGCAGAAGAATTAGGCTATAAGTTACATGCAAGGATGATATGGAATAAGGTCACAGGAATACCGGCAGCCTTTACGGTGAGATACGGACACGAATATCTCTTGTATATGTATAAAGGCAAACTTCAGCCTGTAGCTCTTGCAGAAAGAGGAAAGATACATACCGTATTTACGGAAAAGGTTCAAAGGCACAGCCAAAAGCCGGAGATTTCATATGAGATTATTAACAGGCTTTATCCTAACCTGAAGAAGATAGAGTTATATGCTAGAACTGAACACAATGGATTCGATGTTTGGGGAAATGAAGTGCCTGTGTTGGAGGAATGAATATGGATTGTAGACACTGTAGAAATATGATGAAGAAAGTATTACGTTTCGATAAAGATAAATCATATAAACTTTATAGATGTCCGAATTGTTATTCTGAAACAAAACAAAAGAATATTTTTTTAAACTCAATAAATAAGACCGAAAAACACACAAACAAATTAAAAGGAGGATAATATGTATTGCGCATATATCACCACAATTAAAAATCTAAGAAAACATAGCAACGCAGACCGCTTGCAATGCGGAGAATGCTTTGGAAACAATGTTATCGTTAGCTTAGATTACAAAGACAACCAGATTGGAGTCTATTTTCCTGTTGATGGCAAATTAAATTATGAATTTGCTTTAAAAAATAATTTATTAAGGCTGAAAGATGAAAATGGCAATAATATCGGCGGTTATCTCGACCCAGAAAAGAGAAATATTAAGGCTTTAAAACTTCGAGGAGAACAGTCGGACGGCTTATTTATGCCTATAGAGTGCCTTCAGGATTATGTGGATATCACTACTCTTAAAGTCGGAGACACGATTACTACTTTAAATGGGACTCTGATTTGTGAGAAATACATTCCTAAAACTAATCCACCGAGTAACAAATCAACCGTTTCAAAATTGAAAAAGAAACAAAGAACTATTACATATCCATATTTTGATGAACATATTGATACAGCTCAACTTTGTTATAACTTAAACTCATTCAAAGCTGAAGATTTAGTGGAAATCACTTTAAAGCTTCACGGAACATCGCAAAGAACGGCGTATACACTTGTACAAAAGGAAAAGAATTATCCTTGGGTAATTGATAAGATTAGAAAGTTGTTTAAGCTTAAACCTGAAATTCTTGAAACTTATGATTATATCAGTGGTACAAGAAGATGTACTCTTGAAGACTATGACGGTGGCTATTATGGCAACAATTCATTTAGAGAACAACACCATAATAAGTTTGTGGGCAAGTTACATAAGGGCGAAGAGGTATTCTACGAAGTTGTTGGATTTACTGATACAGGCACGCCTATTATGCCGAATGTAAGCAATAAAAAGCTTAGCGATAAGGAATTTGCTAAAAAGTATGGCTCTGATACTGTGTTCAGTTATGGTTGCGAACCTCATCCTGAAAATTATATTCCTCATGACCATTGCGAACAAGAACCTCAAAAACCACAGTCAGATATTTATGTATATCGTATGACGATGACAAACCCTGATGGTGAAGTTGTTGAATATTCTTATGATTATATGAAGTATCGCTGCGAACAGATGGGTATTAAGGTTGTACCGATGCTTTGGAGAGGATTTATTCCACCCGATGAGTGGCTTGAAGAGTGTTATGACTGTGAAGGAGAATTTGGCGAGTGGAGATGTTTAAGAGAAGGTACTGCAGGTGAATGGATAAAGAACAAAGCAGAACAATATTATGACGGCGTTGACCCCATTGGTAAGACTCATTGGCGAGAAGGCGTAGTTATAAGAATTGTAAACAGACCTAAATTCACAGCTTATAAGCACAAAAACTTCATCTTTAAATGCTTATCCGGAATCGCTATCGAGCAGGTAAATGCTGAGGATATTGATGCTGATATGCTAAATGAAATGTAATCAAATTATTAAAACTTGATGAATGAGAGGATTTACATATGGCTTTAACAAAAGAGCAGGAAAAAGAGTTAGAAGAAATTTTCGCTTCTAGATTAAAAGAGCAATACAACCGTGGCTTGCAGGTTGGTGTTTTATCCGTGAGCAAAGTTGTTCTTGATAAGTTGAACGATGGCAGAAAGCCATTGATGGATAGAATCAAGGATGTTAAGAAGTTTTGCGAAATTCCGATAAACAAGCAAAAACAAATTGAAGAGGCGTTAAAGGAAGCTTCTGAAAAAGCAGAAATGCAAGAGGCTGTAATTCAAAATTCTACAGAAAACAATGAAGCCGATTCAAATGAGAGTGTTGAGTAGAATTTTTAAGAATATAAACCCCTCAATAATTGAGGGGTTGCGAGACTCAAAGCGTCAATAAAACTCTGATTTTATTATCAAATAATTTAAACAGACAAGAGGTTTAGAAAAAAATGAATGTATTTAAACGCTCAAACGCAGATGTGCCATTGTTAATAATGCTTGTAGGTTTACCGGCAAGTGGTAAAAGTACATTTACAAAATCAATTGTAGTTTCAACAACATTTCAACCAGTGATTCACTCATCCGATGATTTAAGAAAAGAGCTTTTTGGAGATGAAACAATACAAGGAGATAATAATAAACTCTTTGGTGAATTACATAGAAGAATTAAATCTGATTTGATTAATGGCGAAGATGTTGTTTATGATGCGACCAATATTAGCAAAAAACTCCGCAAACAGTTTTTGAGTGAACTGAAAAATATATCTTGCACACCGATTTGTGTTTGTATAATGACTTCTTACGAAAGCTGTTTACTGAACAATGAATGTCGTAGTCGCAAAGTTCCCGTAGAAGTTATTAAACGTATGCTGATGAATTGGCAGCCTCCGCATTATAGTGAGGGGTTCGAAGAAATTAAATACATATTTTTTAACCTTGGTAACGAGTCTGATGACAAATACAATATAGGTTCATTCTTCAAAGTTGCGAATAACTTTGACCAAGAGAATAGCCATCATAAACTTACTCTTGGTGAGCATTGCACTAAAGCAGCAATGTATATCCAAGACCACAGCGAAAACAATTATCCTCTTTTGATTGCAACATTACTGCATGATGTCGGTAAATTACATACAAAAACGAGGATTAACGCAAAAGGTGTAGAAGACGGTAACTGTCATTATTATCAACATCATTCATATGGCTCTTATGAATCTTTATTTTATCTTCATTATGCTAGACAGTTTACCGAGGAAGAAATGTCCTATGTTTCTAACTTAATTTACTATCATATGCATCCGTATCTTCAATGGAAGCAGTCTGAAAAGTCTCTTAATAAGGATAAGACGTTGCTTGGTGACAAATTGTTTAACGACATTATGCTGTTACATGATGCGGATTTATATGCTCATTAAAATTCGTTCCTCATAATTCGAGGACTTTATATAGATATCTTGTTTCAAGGATGGTGGTTGATTTGATTGATAGATAATACTGAACAAAACAACAAATACAATTAAGATGGGAGAAAAGTACATAAATGGTAGATGAAAAAAATGATGTCTTTAATACGCTGAATGATGTTGATGTTTCCGATAAAGTCAAAGAAAAGGGTGGTCTTTCGTACCTCTCGTGGGCATCTACTTGGTCGGAAGTGAAGAAAAGATATCCTAATGCAACATATCATATTCATCCGCAAACTATGGATGAATATGGAAATACAAGATTTTGGCACGATGATGGAAAAACAGGTTGGGTCGAAGTATCGGTAACTATTAATGAAATTACACATACTGAGATTCTTGCAATTATGGATTTCAAAAACAAGTCTATTCCTGCTGACCAAATCACCTCAGTGGATGCTAACAAGAGTGAAAAGCGTTGTCTTGTAAAGGCATGTGCAATGCATGGACTCGGACTCTATATTTACGAGGGCGAAGAACTACCTGAAGAAATATCTAAAATAATTGACCTTCAGGAAGACGTAACTGAGCTTGCCAAGAAGAAATCTGGATTGTCAGATAAGGCAAAGGACAAGTCAATTGAACTCTGCAAGGAAGCAGAAAAGGAAGCAAATCCTGATTTGGACGATGAACTCATCACAGGTAAGATTTCAAATATCAACGATGCCGCAATTCTCGAAAGCTTAAAGAAGAAATTGTTGGCAGTAAGAAAATAAAGAGAGGTATTAATATGGGTTTTAGACAGAGAGATAGCGAAGGTCGTGGAGGCTACGCACGAATTTGGGCTATTGAGGATAAGGGCAATTATTCTATTGCCAAGATAAGCACAAGCAAAAAGAATAAAGATGGTTCTTTTGAGACAGACTTTCAGGACGGATTTGTTCGCTTAATTGGTTCTGCACATGAAAAGGCACAGACATTAAACGTAACTGATAAGGGTGTCTCAATTCAGATTACTTCTTGCGAGGTAACAACCCCTTATAATGCAGAAACTAAAAAGAGTTATGTGAATTATGCAATTTTTGCATTTGATATTCCGGATGGCAATAGTGGTAACTCTACTTCTGCTAAAAATAGCAAAAAGTCTACGGCAAAGGCTTCAAAGGCGAAAACCAAAAAGGAAACTCCTGTTGAAGATGAGTCGGAGGACGAATTGCCTTTTTAATCTAAAGTCTATTTAAAAGTATTAGAAGAGAGGGTATAGATGGTCTGATTGAATTTAATCACTAGTCGGATTTCTATACCACTCTAGCTTTAAGATAGTAACAATATAAAGAAAGGATTAGAAAATGAGCAAGAAAACCGATATTAAAACTTGTCGATATACAAAATGTAGGCATCCAGACAAAAAAATTGATATTACAAAAGACGGCTATCATGCTGAAGGAAGAGTGTATTACCATTCTGATTGTTACGATTTAAAGATAAAAAATGAATTAAAAGAAAAGCAGAAAAAACAGGATTTTATGTATATCAAAAACCAATGGGTTTTACATATCAATAATACGGTTGTATATAGTCAGTTATTTCAATGTTTAAATGACTTTATTGCTCGTGGAGTTTCATCCGAATATCTTGTATTTGTCTTAGATTATGTAATAAAAAACAAAATGAATTTAAATCATCCATATGGTTTTAAATATTTTGTTGATAAAAAAGAAATTAAAGATGCATATCAGAAACATCTGCTTACAAAGAATGGAATAAAAAAGCAATCCGATTTTGTAGCTACAAATGATGATTCTAATGCTCCAAAATTCTCGGTTTCTCAAAAGCCGATGGGATTCAAGAGTATATTGGGAGGTAAGAAATAATGGATGTTTCAGAACTTTCCGACATTCAATCTGAAAGCGGTGTAATCGGAACACTGATTTATCACCCTGAATTTGTTCTTCATACCGATTATCTACTTCCGGGATATTTCTACGGAGTAGAAAACGGCTGTGTATACTGGTCGATACAAGAACTTTATAAAGACGGAATCACTAATATCGACGCTTACAATGTATCAAATAAATTGCAGAGCCATCCCGGTGTTTCGAAAACTATTGAAAAATATAATCTTCCTTCTGTACAGGAATTTATGGAGTTGTACAAAGAGACAGCCAGACACACCTTGGAAGAATACAAAATGCTTGCCGAGAACATTGTCACACTTGCATTTAAAAGAGATTTAATCAAGGTACTTAATCAGTTGTCAAACAACTGCTATCGCAAAGAGTATGACCTTGATAAATTAAACAATAATGTGTACGGCGAACTTGATAAACTGACACAGAAATATATTTCCACCACAGAGGTTAACACTCTTGGAGCTGAGATTGATGACATTTGGAATGAAATTGTCGGTAGAAGAACCGAGGATGGCACATATGGAATTCCTTCTAAATACCCGATTTTCAATGAGTATTTTACCTATGAGCCGGGTGAACTAGTAGTAGTTCAAGCTAAGTACAAGAGAGGTAAATCTGTGCTACTTATGAACGAAGTAGTTCACAAACTCAAGAACGGTGTCCCCACTTTGGTTGTTGATACTGAAATGCAGACTAGACTTTATACTGAAAGATTAATTTCACATCTCACAGGAATTGAAATTAAGAGAATAAAGAATGGTAGGTATTCAGATGAAGAAGAGGGAAAAATCAAAGACTGTATAAAATGGCTTAAAGAACAACCATTTGTACATATTTATGACCCTAATATCACAAATGAAAAACTATATACCATTTGTAAGATGCTTAAATATAAAATGGGTCTTACTTTTGTGGTTTTTGATTACATTAAAAGTAATGCAACCTCAACAAGTGATAACTACAATATTCTTGGTGCAAAATGTGATTTCTTAAAAAACCAAATTGCAGGTGAACTTAATTTATCTGTTTTAACTGCATGTCAGTTAAATCGTATGGGCGAGGTGGCAGATAGTGATAAAATCAATCGCTATCTTTCGGTCGGAATAAAATGGGAACACAAAACCCAAGAAATGATAGCAAAGGATGATATGAGATGTGGAAATTACTTTGCAAAAATTTATGTAAATCGTCTCGGTGAGCAAATGCAAGAAGATGACGAAGAAGATTATCTCGACTTTATTTTTTCGGGAGATACAATGACAATAATCGAAGCAGAACAACACGACAGAAACGGTGTATTTTAAAGAATAGGAGGTAAGGTTGGATGAATTATGATGACGATATGTTGAGACAAATCAATGAAGAAGCCGACCTATACTCTTATGTAAGTCAGTCGTTAGAGCTTGAAAAGCGTGGCAATGATTATTTTGCAAATTGCCCCTTACACGTCGATATTACACCGTCATTATCATTTACTCCAGCGAAAAACTCTTATTATTGTTTTTCCTGTGGTAGAGCAGGTGGAATGATTGGTTATCTTATGGATTTTGAGGGAATGTCATTTGAAGATGCAGTTGAAAAGGCTGCAAACTTGGCAAATGTTGACCTTTCTAAAATGTGTCAATCTAAAACAATGACTTTCCTTAAAAGATACAGGATGATGCAAAACCAGAAAAAAGAAGTGTATCAACACGAAATTCTACCTGCTTCTACAATGAGCAAATATAAGAAATGCAGAGTTCAAGAATGGTTGGATGAAGGCATTGAACAAGAAGTAATGGATTTGTTTGGAGTTCGTATTGATGATTTCGGTAATAGAATTGTTTATCCCGTCTATGACATAGAAGGAAATCTCATTAATGTCAAGGGGAGGACAAGATATGAAAATTACAAAGCAATGAGAATTGCTAAATATATGAATTACTTTACTATTGGTGTTATGGATTATTTTCAAGGTCTTGAAACAACGCTTCCGTATGTTAAAGAAGAAAATGAGATTATTATTTTTGAATCAATTAAATCAATTATGAAAGCATACGGCTGGGGTTATAAGAATTGTGTTTCCGCAGAAAAACACACATTAACATCGGAACAAATAGATTTACTCATCAAGCTGAGAGTAAATGTTGTGTTAGCATACGATTCAGATGTCAACTACAACAAGAATGAAGTTAGAGAAGATATTGACAAACTGAGAAGAGTAACCAATGTCTATATTATAGATGATAAGCAAAAGCTACTAGGCGGTGAAAAAACAAAAAATGCTCCTGTAGATTGCGGATTAGATATATGGGAAGAATTATATTTTAATAAGCGAAAGGTGGTGTAGAGATATGGATGAATCACAGAAGGATGATAGAAAATCCCGATGGTCGTATTCTCGCATTACAAGTTTCGGAAATTGTAAATATGAATACTACCTAAACTATATCATAAATGATGACAGCCAATATTTATCTGAAGGTAACTTTTACGCAGAAGTCGGAAGCTATGTTCATGAAATACTTGAGATGGTTTTTAAAGGTGAACTTAAAATCGAAGATGCATTACAGTATTACATAGATAATTATGATAACCATGTGTGTTATAAGGTTAAAAAATCAATTATGGATAAGAGCTTTGAGAAGGTTGCAGATTATTTTGCCAGCTTTGATACAGAGTGGTTAAAAGACTATGAGATTCTTGGAGTAGAATTAGAGATGCATTTCACGGTTGATGAATATGAGTTCGTTGGGTTCATTGACTTATTATTGAGAGACAAGAGAGATGGCAAAATTGTGGTGTTAGACCACAAGAGTTCAGAATATCCGTTCAAGAAGAATGGAGAAGTAAAGAAAAAGTCGCAGCAGAGTTTTGAATCTTATAAAAAACAGATGTATTTGTATTGCCACGCAATTCATCAGACTTATAACGAATTTCCGAAAGAAATTACTTGGAATCACTTTAAAGACTGTGGTGTTTTTGCAACAATTCCATTTGTCAAAAGTGAATATGATGAAGCAATTAAATGGTTCAAAAATACGATTAAAACAATCGAACTCGAAGAAGAATTTGAGCCTTCAGAGGATTTCTTCTATTGCACTAATCTTTGTAATTTCAGACACTCTTGCGAGTACAGAAAGGATGCGAGTAGAGGGTGAGATATGGCACGATATAACAATTACCATAAACACGACCATTACGGCAATCCTTGGACTATGGACGTAGTGGTTAAACCAGAAGAATATTGCAAAAGAGCCATTGAATTAGGTCACGACTCCGTATTTACAACAAATCACGGAGTCACCGGCAATATCTTTGATTGGCTTGATTTGGTTCATAGAAAAGACCAAGATGGCAAAAAAATATATGACTTGAAGTTAAGATACGGAATGGAGACCTATTTTGTAAAAGATAGGTTCGCAAAGGACAGAAGCAATAAACACTTGGTCATCATTGCAAAGAACGATGATGGAGCAATGCAGTTGAATGACATTCTGACCGAAGCACATTCCACCGGATTCTACTACAAACCGAGAATTGACACAGAATTGTTATTCTCGCTTAATCCAAACAATTTCATCATTACAACTGCGTGTGTGGCAGGTATTTGGAATGACCCAGAACTTATTCTTGCTTTACACAGGAAGTTCGGTAAAAACTTTTTTCTTGAAGTTCAATCTCATCTGTTCCAAAAGCAGATTGAGATAAATCAAGAACTTTTGAATTTAAGCAAAGAAGCCCATATCCCGATTATCCACGCAAACGACTCTCATTATATCTATCCACAAGATACAGAATACAGAGACATTCTTTTAAAGGCGAAAGAAATCTATTATGAGGACGAGGGCAGTTCTATCCTCGATTATCCTGATGACGATGAAATCTATCGCAGATATGCCAAACAAGGCGTGTTATCTCGTGAGCAGGTCAGAGAGGCACTTGAAAACACCTTAATCTTCGATGAGTGTGAGCCTTTCACTCTTATCAATGACAATATTAAACTTCCTTCGGTTGCAGAGAACCCAACAGAAGAATTAAGAAAGATTATCCGTAAACAGTGGCTTATTGAAAGAAATAACATTCCGAGAGACCAGTGGCAGAAATATACGGATGCAATCTCTTATGAGTTGGATATTGTGGAGAAAACTCATATGGAGAACTACTTCTTAATTGACTACCAAGTTGTTAAAGACGGTCAAGAAAAATACGATGGTCGTTTAACCAATACTGGCAGAGGTTCAGCACCGAGTTTCTATATAACTAAACTTCTCGGACTTACCGATATTGACAGAGTATCTTCACCGATTACTTTGTTCCCAACACGATTTATGTCTGTTGAGAGAATTTTGGGTACAAGGTCACTGCCTGATATTGACCTTAACACAACCGACAGAGAACCATTTATCAAGGCAACAGAAGATTTGCTTGGCAAGGATAACTGTGCTTGGATGTTAGCTTGGAAGCCTTTCCAAGATGCATCAGCATTCCGTACATACTGCAAGGGTATCGGTAAAAAAATCGACGAGTACGATGATATTGCAAAGAACCTTGAACTCTATGAGAACGATAGCAAGTGGAAGAAAATCATTGCAGATAGCAAGAGATTTGTCGGAGTGATTGAAAGTATTTCAGAATCTCCGTGTTTTACTAAAAACACCCTTGTCAAAACATCAAATGGGTATAAACGAATTTGCGAAATTCAATCTGGCGATTTGGTTTTAACGCACAATAATCGTTATGAGAGAGTTATTGCTACTAATAAAAAAATCTCTGATGAGATATATGACTTAAAGGTTATGGGTAGTGAACTAATAGAAGTAACCAATAATCATCCTTTCTTAATTAGAAAACACTTTGGAAGAATGTATACAAAAAAAGGAGATAAGTATACTTCGGTTAGAAAATTTACTGAACCATATTGGGAACGGGTTGAAAATTTAGTCAAGGGCGATTTTATTGGTCAACCAGTAAACAATAAATCTGTTCTACCGAGTGGAAATTTGGATTTTGACAATGAAGATTTTTGGTGGATAGTAGGTAGATATATCGGTGATGGTTGGACGAGAATACAGCCAAAAGGATTTAATCACGGTCAATCGTATCATACATTGATATGTTGTAATAAAAATAATGAAGAAGATAAAGAGATAGAAGATAAACTTAGACATCTATTTCATTATACAAAAACAATCGAGAAATCCACATATAGGTTCGATATTTCATCAAAATCATTATATTCGTTCCTTCAAGAGTTTGGTGAATACGCTTATGGTAAACATTTAACTGATACTATTATTGATTTGCCAGTTGATAAACTCAAAAAATTTCTTGAAGGTTACTTTAGTGCAGATGGGTATAAACTAAAAAATCGAACCCAACAATCGGCAACTTCTATTAGCCGAAACTTGATATATGGTATACAACAATGTGTTCATAAAGTATATAAAATACCTACAACCATTGTTCATTGTAAAAAAGAAAATATGCGAAATTCGATTTTAGCAGATAGTAGAGAAATAAAGCATAAACACGATATATACATATTGAGTTTTAGCACATCTAATCATTGTAGAACTGGATTCTATGAAAACGGTTATATGTGGTTGCCTTATAGAAGTAAAACTATTAAAAGCGGTGAATATACCGTTTATAATTTGCAGGTCGAAAATGATGAAAGTTACACTGCAAATAATATAGCTGTACATAATTGTTCGATGCTTCTTTATAACAAACCAGTTCGTAAAGAATTGGGTCTTGTAAGAACGAGTAAAGATAAATTTTGTTGTTTACTCGATGGTTACAACTGCGACAAATATAAATACCTCAAAAATGACTACCTTACCGTAACAGTCTGGGCAATTATTCGAGATGTTTGTAAACTCGCAGAAATACCAATTCCTACTATCCGAGAAATTGACAATCTGTTTGACGACGCTACTTTTGACGTCTATAAGAATGGATTGACAAGTACAATCAATCAGGTTGATAGTGATTTTGCAACTGGACTTGTAACTACTTACTGTCCTCAAAATGTTTCCGAGATGTCAGCATTTGTTGCGATTATTCGTCCCGGATGTGCAAGTCTATTACAAGACTTCATCAACAGAAAACCTTATACAACTGGCGTTCCAGAACTTGATGAAATTCTCATCGAGGGCAAGCACAGAATGATTTACCAAGAGTTGATTATGAAGTATCTGATTTGGCTCGGCATTCTTGAAACCGGCTCTTATGACATCATCAAGAAGATTGCAAAGAAGAAATTCAAAGAAGCAGAACTTGCGGAATTGAAGTCAAAACTTCTTGCTGGTTGGAAAGAGAGAGTTGGCAAAGAAGACGGGTTCATCGAAACTTGGACGGTTGTTGAACAGGCTGCAAAATACTCTTTCAATGCTTCTCACTCATTGTCATATGCCTACGACAGTTTGTATGGTGCATATCTAAAATCACACTATCCTTTGGAGTATTACACAGTAGCACTTAACTACTATGGTGATGACAGTGTAAGAACATTGAAACTGACCGACGAGTTATCTTTCTTTGACATTAAGTTAAAGCCAATTAAATTCAGGTACTCAAAGGGCACATATTCTCCATCAAAAGATGATAACAGCATTTATAAGGGCATTCAGTCTATCAAGTATATGAATGCTAAAATCGCAGACGAAATTTATGAGTTAAGAAAGAATAAATATGATTCCTTTGTAGATTTGCTATATGACATTTCCGCAAAGACTTCAACGGATGCACGCCAGTTGAAGATATTGATTGATTTAGATTTCTTCTCTGAGTTTGGAGATGCAAACACGCTTATGGCACAATACAAATTCTACGATACCTTCAGCGGTAGAAAGGAATTCAAGAAAAATGAATTAGTAGAACTCGGCATCTCTTTGGATATGATTAGACCATATGTAGGTAAAGAAACTGCAAAGATGTTTAAAGATATTGATTTAAACTCTTTTATCAGAGTTGCTGCAAGAGAGATTAAAGCTTCGCCAAGAACACTTTCGGAACAGATTAAAGCTCAAACGGAGCATTTAGGCTACATAACTATTTCAGACCCGAAATACAGCAGAATGGCTACGGTGTTATCTGTTGACACCAAGTATTCTCCAAGGCTCAAACTTTATTCTTTGAAGAATGGTACAACTCTTGAATGCAAAATCGACAAACGAACATTTAACAAAGAGAAATTGACGGTCGGTGATATTGTGAAGATTACAGGCGTGAAAGATAAGCCGAAAACTCGAAAGAATGAAAACGGTGATTGGGAGACAATCCCCGGCACAAAAGAGTTATGGATTTCTGCTTATAAAAAGATTAATTCTTTGTGATAGTAAATAAGACTGAAAAACAAATCTACAATGTATAAAGGAGGAAAAAGAATGAGATTAACATTTGATGAATTTAAAGATTATTTGGATGAAATTGAGAAAAGCATAGAAAGCCAATGTGATAAAACCTGTGCAAGACCGGATTTAACTAAGAGTGCAATTGAATTACTCTCGGTTGCCATGAATGACACTCAGGGTTATATCTTGAATTGGATTTATACACTAAATTTTGGGAAAGCAAACAGATATCAATTGATGCTTGGTAAAAATGGTAGAGCTATTCCCATGGAAAGCGTTGAAGCCCTGTGGAACTTATTAAATTCAGAGGTATCGTAAGTGAAATATGATGAAGTAAAACAGGATTTGTTTGCAGTCTCAGAGGATTATTATCTCGCCCATTGTATCAGTAACGACTACGCTCTTGGTACGGGTATTGCAAAAGAATTCGATGAAAAGTATGATATGAGTTTCAAACTCAATCACACTTATCCAATTACAGAAGTGAATATAAATAAAGCCCTTCTTGTTGGTAATGTTTTCAATCTTGTTACAAAACAAAGATATTTCCATAAACCTACATACATCTCCCTTCTTGATTCATTGGTTGATATGAGGGAGCAGTGCGAAAAGTTAAATATTAAAAAACTTGCGATGCCCAAAAATACATTTGGTTTAGACAGATTGGATTGGGAGCAGGTCAAGGTAATAATTGAAGATGTCTTTAAAGATATGGATATTGAAATTTTAGTTTGCTATTTATAAATAATGTTGAAAAATACATTGACATTATTCTGAATTGTGCTATAATAAATAAGACCGATAAATACACTTGTTATCAATAGTGTGAAAAATTGATAATAAAATAGGTTTTTTATCTACAAAAAGGAGTGATATTTTTAGTGATTTATGATGTATCTGAAGCAGTAATAGAACTCAATAACGAGTTAGAAGATATACAGCGTAAAATCGCATTAGTTAAATCAATTGACTTTACAAAGCCGGTTACAGAGAATCAATGGCATATGATTTGTGAAACGCCGCTAAGAAATTCAAAACTGCTTGCAATTCTTGTTAAAAACACTTTTCCTCTCGCAGAGAATATCATAGTTCATTTCAACTATGTATATTTCGATATGCTGGGATTTAATGTACAAATTCCAACCTCGGGATGCCGTGGTATCAATGTAGACACTTCTTGGTATGAGGAAGACTACGGCGAACCAACAGAAATCTATAGTGAGCCTATTGAAAGTATGATTAAATATTTTGATGCTGTCGATAACAAAAAAGGTTGGTACGAGTGTGCAAAGCACAGAGTTACATATGGCAAGACTTGCAAGAAATGGTTGCTGTTTATAACATGGTGGTTTAAGTATAGATGGAAAGACCCAAAGCGTAAGCTGGTTGAAGAAGTAAAAAGTCAACAAGAGGAATCATATAAAAAGCTATTAGAAAAATACCATTCTGAAAGAAAAGACATTCATAATAAAACAGAAACACTTCTAAATGAACTCTTACCATTAATAGATGAATTCTCAAAAGACCATTATAAGTATAATGGGCAGTGGGGGTACTCTATTGCAGAAATTAAAGAATTTGAAAATCTATAAGGAGAATAAAAATGGGAAAAATTACGATTTTACCTGAAACTACGAAAGACCCTATTTCCTTGATGGGTCGCAGAGCTGGTTACTGCTGGGGAGCAGATGTTACCGATGCCGAGAAGAACTATAAGAGAGGCTTGGAGTGCATTAAGAACAATCACGGAAGATGTATTGAGTTTCCTGATATTCACTTGTTGATTGAGGGATATTCCGCAAGAGTCATCAGAGAGTATTACACTCATATCGGTTGTTTGCCTTCTCGTTTACAGGCATCTACAAGATATATCAACTACGAGAACTTTCCCTATGTTATTCCACCCAAGATTGCTAATAATCCCGAAGCACTGGCTATTTATCAGCAGACAATGAGTGTCATTTCTGAAAACTGTCAGAAACTTGAAGCAATGGGTATTCCGAGAGAGGATAGTGCAATGCAACTTCCTCTTGGTATGGAAACCACTATGGTAGATAAACGTAATCCGAGAAACTTCATTGATATGTCAAGAAACAGAATGTGCTCTCGTGCGTTCTGGGAATTTCGTCAGATGTTTAATGATATTATGACCGCCCTGAAGGAATACTCATCTGAATGGGAATATATTGTAAATACTCAAATGATGCCTAAATGTGAATATCTCGGCTATTGCCCTGAAAAATATAGTTGTGGAAGAAAACCAAAGAAGGCGACTCTCTAATGAGTAGAAAAATAGAAAACCAATGTGTTGATTGCGGTTTACCTTGTCTTGGCAATTCTTGTCCTTATCGAAATGTTCCTGTAGATTATTGTGATGACTGCGGAGATGAAGGAGCAGAATACCGTTTAGACAATGAAGATTTATGCAAAGAGTGTGCCGAAGAGAGAATAAGGCAAAGTTTTGATGAACTAAGTCTTTTAGAACAGGCTGACGCATTAAATATTTCCTTAAGTCGAATTGATGACTAATTTTTATAGGAGCAAAATTAAAATGAAAAAACAAGTATTTATTATTAACGGAAGCGGAGGAGTGGGCAAGGATGCCTTTGTTGCACTTGTTTCAAAGGCATCTATCTATCCTGTTATGAATTTCTCCTCCGTTGATAAGGTTAAAGAAATTGCCAAAATCATTGGTTGGGATGGTGGCAAAACCGAGAAAGACCGAAAATTTCTTTCTGATTTGAAGTTGTTGTGTACTGATTACAACAATATGCCCTTCGACAGTATGAACGAGAAGGTAAGAGAGTTTGCTAAGAGCAATGCAGCGATGTTGTTTTTACATATTAGAGAACCAGAAGAAATCGAAAAAGCTAAAACAGCCTTTAACGCAAAAACAATTCTTGTTAAGAGAGATTCGATAGAACATATAACAAGTAATATGGCTGACAGCAATGTGTTCAATTATCAGTATGACATTGTTGTAGATAACGATAGCGATTTGGCTGGTTTTGAGGAAAAGGCTACTGAATTTGTCAATGATTTTATCAAAGATGAAATTAAAACAGATTACTAATTAATAAAGGTGGAATCATATGGAATTTGTTAATGAGATTTTAGAAAACATTTGGAAAGATAGATATAGAAAAAATAATGAAACCTTGGATGATAATTTTAGACGAGTTGCAAACTATATCGGCAAGGATGAAGTTGAGAAAAAGCAGTTCTATGATGTAATGAAAGAAATATTGTTTTTGCCGGCAGGAAGAACGATGAGTAATAGTGGTATCGGCAGAGACCTTACTTTAAACAACTGTTTTGTAGCCCCTCAAATCAAAGATGACCTCTCCGATATCTTTAATAAGGTTTCTCTAGGAGCTAAAACACATCAAAAAGGTGGAGGTATCGGTTACGATTTTTCACAATTAAGACCTAAAGGAAGTCCGACCTCAAATGATGCAATTGCAAGCGGTGCGGTTAGCTTTATGGATGTATTTAACTCACAAACAGCTACTATTCTGCAAGGTAATCGCAGAGGAGCAAACATGGGTGTAATGTGTATTTATAATATGGATATTGAGGATTTTATAACCGCAAAATCATACGATGAAGGTAAATTAAATCACTTCAATGTATCAGTTATGGTCGATGATGATTTTATGACGGCAGTAAGAAACAATGAGAATATCTTCTTACATTATCCAGTTTATAATAACGAAGGTAAGATTGAGAAAAATCCTGATAATTGGATTTATAAAAAAGAAGTGTCCGCTAAGGATATTTGGGATTCTATTATGAAGAGAGCATATGACAATGGAGAACCCGGAATATTCTTTTATGATAACTTAAATAAAGATAACAATCTTTGGTATATAGAAAATATTGTATGCTCAAACCCGTGTGCAGAATATTTAGCGGGTACTATTTATGGCAATGATAAGGATGGTAATAAGCTGAATTCCAACGATTTTGGTGGTGCTTGTAATCTCGGAAGCTTATTCTTACATAATTTTGTTACTAAACCATTTACAGATGAAGCTGATATTGATTATGATAAATTGAGTGAAACAATTTATACTGCTGTAAGAATGTTAGACAATATAATTGACATTAACAACTTTCCAGATAAAATCTATGAAAACTATCAAAAATCTTTTAGAACAATAGGTTTGGGAATTACAGGACTGGCTGATGCGTTAGCGATGCTTGGAATCAAATATAATTCAAGTATGGCTTGTGATTTTACATCATATCTGATGGACTTTATATCCTTAAATGTCTATAAGGCTTCCATTAAGTTGGCTAAAGAAAAAGGTGAATTTCCTTTGCTTGACAGAGAGAAATTTGTGGAAAGTGGATTTATAAAAAAACATTGCGAAATCTCTAATGCATGGAAACAAGTAAGAGAGGATATTTTAAAATATGGAATCCGAAACTCAAAAATGATTTCAGTAGCACCCACAGGAACGCTTTCACTTACATTTGGAAACAACTGCTCTTCGGGATTAGAACCAATCTTCAGTCTTGAATATGAAAGAAAAGTTAAAATGGGTGGTCAGTCTGATGAAAATATTAAAATTATTCCTATGAGAGATTACGCCTATGGCGAATGGTTGAAAATAAAAGATAATCCGGAATGTACAGTTGATAAAGACATATTCGTTACAGCGTTAGAAATGACAGTAGATGAGCATGTAGAAATGTTAGCGTCAATCGCTAAACATGTTGATATGTCTTGCTCTAAGACGATTAATGTTCCATCTGATTATTCTTTTGAAGATACCAAGAAGATTTATGAAAAATGTCACAAACTAGGAATAAAGGGTTGTACGATTTTTAGACCTAATAATATTAGACAGGGTATTCTTATCTCTGAAAAATCTTCTGATGAGTATGAAAAGCCTAAGAAGAATAAAACTACAGAATTGCCTAGAGGTTGTATTATTAAAGTGGATGATAATTGCATAGGTCTTAAAAGAACATTGCATACAGGATGTGGGACTCTTCATTGCGAGGCATTCTTCGAGCCTAATAATGGTCAGCTTCTTGAAACGTATTTTAGTAAAGGTTCTAGCGGAGGCTGCAATAATTTTATGATAGGCTTATCTAGAATGATTTCCCTTGCAGCAAGAGGAGGAGTGGATATTCACTCAATTATTGACCAATTAAATAGCTGTGGTACATGTCCGTCATATGCTGTAAGAAGAGCGATTAAAAAAGATACAAGTAAAGGTTCTTGTTGTCCTTCAGCTATTGGTAATGCACTTCTTGATATGTATAATACAATGCAAAAAGAGATATGTGATGAAGAAATTGATGATGAAATTGCGGATTGCAATAAAGACTCTATGGTCATTAAAAATCCGTGTCCTCAGTGTGGAGATGAACTGTTGTTTGAAGGTGGATGCAATATTTGTAAGTCCTGCGGTTGGAGTAAATGCGGATAATGAAAGCTTCTTATAAATTCTTTCAAAACAAGGAGTGTGAGTGGTTTCCTTGCCACTCCACTTCTAATCCAGAAGAGTTTTCTTGTTTGATGTGCTATTGTCCACTATATAATTTTAAACGATGCGGAGGGAATTATAAAATTCTTCAAAATGGAATTAAAGATTGTTCTAATTGTACGATTCCTCATCATAAATATGATTATATAATAAATAAAATCAAAGAAAATAATAAAACCAATAATAATACGGATAAAATAGGAGATAAAAATGAATAGAGTTGCAATTTTTGAAAAAGTTAGTTTCGAGCAATTTAAGAAAGATTGGGTTGACACATTTGACCTAAAAGATGCTTTAAATGAAAAAACCGAAGAAGATATTAAGAATATTTATGAACAAATCAAACTCCCTGAAAGAGCCACATCTGGTTCAGCAGGATATGATTTCATTATTCCTATCGACCTAACGCTTAAAAGCAAAGACGAAATAAAGATTCCGACTGGCATTAGAGTAAGTATTGTTGAAGGTTGGTGGTTAGGTTGTTTACCGAGAAGTGGTTTGGGATTTAAATATAAATTACAGCTTAATAACACTATGGGCGTTATTGATAGTGATTATTATTATTCCGATAACGAAGGTCATATTTTCGTAAAAATGACAAACGATGGAAATAAAACCTTGGAAATCAGAGCAGGAGAGGGATTTGCACAAGGTATATTCTTGCCATATGGAATTACAACTGATGATAATGCTACAGCCATTAGAAACGGCGGTTTCGGAAGCACTAACAAAAACTAAACTACTTAGCGGTTTATATTGACATATAAACCGCTTTAGCATATAGGAGATTGCATTGTGAGTAAATTAAACTTATTACCAAATCAAAAACTCTGCCTAACAGTCGAAGAAGCAGCGGTGTATTCTATGCTTGGCGAAAACAGATTAAGAAAAATCATAGAAGAAGATAAGACTCTTGATTGGGTATTATATGTTGGTTCGTGGGTCAGGATTAAGAGACCACAGTTTGAACAATGGATTGCAGAGCAAAACTATATTTAATATTTAAACAAATAGTAAATTTTTAGTAAAATAATAAATAGACAACATTTCAAACAGTTGACATCAAGAGGCGTAATGTAGTATAATCGAGTTTGCAATTATATACTTGCATTGCGTCTTCTTTTGTCCGAAAGGAAAGATAAGAGATGGCAGAAAGACGTGATACTAAGAATCGACTCTTAGGAAAAGGTGAATACCAAAAGAGTGACGGAAGATACATGTATAGGTATGTTGATTCTAAGGGTAATAGCAGGTTTGTATACAGTTGGACTCTAACGCAAACCGACAGACCACCAAAAGGGAAACGCTCCGGTAAATGTTTACGTGAATTAGAAAAGGAAATTGCCAAAGACTTGCAAGATGAAATAGATTCATTCAAAGCAAGAAAAATGACACTCAACTCTTTCTATGAAGATTATATTAATCAGAAACAGGAGCTTAAAACCTCGACAAGAAGTAACTACAAATATATGTATAAGAAGTATGTTTGGGATAATCTTGGTCACAGAAAACTCACAGAAATTAAATACAGCGATATCAAAAAATTCTATAACCATCTTATTCGTGATGTTGGCTTTAAACCAAACAGTATGGAAACAATACACACTATTTTACATCCAATCTTTTCTACGGCAGTAAGAGACGGATATATTCGTGTGAATCCTACCGATGGTGTAATGGCTGAAATTAAAAAGAGTGTCGATTGGGAAAAACCAAAAAGACACGCATTAACCGTGTCGGAGCAAGAAGTTTTTATCGAGTTCACTAAAAAACACGAAACCTATAAACATTGGCTACCCCTGTTCACTGTTCTTTTAGGCACAGGTTGTAGAGTTGGCGAAATCGTTGGTTTAACTTGGGATGATTGTGATTTTCAAAACGACCTTATTAGCATTAATCATAGTTTGATTTATCGACCCGATGAACATACAGGCAAGAGCGACTTTTATATTTCCACGCCAAAAACCAAGTCGGGTATAAGAGAAGTACCGATGTTTGAAGCGGTTAAAAAAGCCTTGCTTGATGAGAGATTGAGGCAAATGAAAGAAGGCTTTAACCAAACTATTATTGATGGCTACTCTGGCTTCATTTTCTCAAATAGATTTAATAATGTACTTTCACCTCATAACATCAACAGAGCGATTAATAGAATCGTAAGAGATTATAATGTTGAAGAAAGTGAACTTGCTGAAAGGCAGAATAGAGAACCATTACTCTTGCCACACTTTTCTGTTCACAATTTGAGACATACCTTCTGTACTCGTATGTGCGAGAATGAATCCAACATCAAAGTCATTCAAGAAATTATGGGACATGCCGACATTACGACTACGATGGATATTTATAACGAGGCTACTCGGGATAAAAAGAAAGAGTCGTTTGCGAGTTTGGAAGGCAAAATTAAGATTTGCTAAATTTACTAAAAAATTTGCAAAAAATGAAGAGGTCATTTTAAGAAGTTTTGCAAAGTTTTAAGAAGTAGGCAAATCAGTAGGAAAGGTTGTAAACTATATGTTGTATAAGGTATTTGAAAATAACACAATATATGGATATTTTTTAGCTGTAGGAATTAACATAATGTTAATCCCGACAATGAAGACTCTTGACTGATTATGATTTCAGTTGTTCTTGCTGCTTATAAAGGCGAAAAATATATCGCGGAGCAGGTCGGTTCAATCCTTATGCAACTTGGTGATAATGACGAGCTCATTATCTCGGACGATTATCCGCAGGGTGAAACAAGGTCTGCTTTGAACGGTATTATCGAAAAAGACTCACGTGTACGTTATATTCACGGCAGAAGTCTCGGACTTATTAAAAATTTTGAACACGCTATAAATAACGCAAAAGGTGACTTTATCTTCCTTTCTGACCAGGATGATGTCTGGCTTGAGGGCAAGGTTGAAGCCGTTATGAATGAGTTTGAAAAGGGTGCCGATGTTGTAATGCACGATGCGCTTATTACCGACGGCAACCTTAACCCTACGGGAGAAAGGGCGTTTGCTCTTAATTCGGCAGGTAAGGGTATTTTTAAAAATATTCTCAAAAATTCTTATCAGGGAAGCTGTATGGCGTTCAGGAAAGAAATGAAAGAGCATATTCTGCCTTTCCCTGATAAAATTCCGATGCACGACCAATGGATTGGTATCAGGGGAGAAAAAAACGGCAAGGTTCATCTTATAAACCACCCGTATATTCTTTACAGAAGACATTCTGAAAATGTTTCCGGTGGCGGAAGCTCTTTAATTCAGAAAATCAAGTGGAGAATTGATATTATCGGGTGTATGTTAAGAAAGTAGGGTTTCTTATGGGATGTATGGTTACAGGCAGTATTGTTACTTATAACAATATGTCAACCATAGATGCAACTTTGAAAACTCTTTTTGAGTTTACAAAGGATATTGATTTTAAACTGTACGTTGTCGATAATAATTCGACGGACGGAACTGTTGAACATATAAAAACAAATTATCCTCAGGTTGAGATGATTGCACTGGACAAGAATATAGGCTTCGGTGCAGGCCATAATGAGGCAATTAAAGTGATTGATTCGGATTATCACGCGGTAATCAATCCTGATATTATTCTTATCGAAAATTCAATCAAGAAGATGGTTGAATACCTTGAGTGTAATAAAGATATAGGACTTCTTTCTCCGAAGATCTGTTTTCCGAACGGCAAGGAGCAGATTTTAGGTAAAAAGGTTCCGCATTTAAAATACATTTTTGCAAGCAGACTGCGCGGAGAGGAACCCGGAAAACTCCTCAGGGAATATGCAATGCTTGACTGCGATCTTACAAAGCCGACGGAGATTGAAAATGCAACAGGCTGTTTTATGATGTTCAGAACATCCGTGCTTAAGAAAATCGGCGGTTTTGATGAACGCTATTTTATGTATTTTGAAGATGCAGATATTACCCGCGAAGCAAAAAAGCTTTCACGTGTGGTTTATTATCCCGATGCTGTTGTTTCACATGTATGGAACAGAGACAGTAAACATAACTATAAGCTTCTTGCTATTCACATTCACTCCATGCTTAAATATTACTTGAAATGGAAAACGATCTGAGGTGAGCGACATGAATGAAAAAACGGCAAATGCTAAAAAAATCCCGATGAAGAACTATCTCAAAAATGCATATAAGTACAGATATCTTGTGCAGGAAATTGTCAGGAAAAATATCAAGCTTCAGTACCGTAATTCTTTTCTTGGTATGTTCTGGACATTCCTTCAGCCGCTTTTCACGATGATTGTGCTTGTTCTTATATTCAGCAACGTTTTCGGCAGTTCAAGCTCCGGTGTAGTGTGCTATCCTGTCTATGTTCTTTGCGGACGTCTTATTTATGAATGCTTCTCTCAGTCAACAAAAAGAGCAATGCGATCAATCCGTAACAGTGCTTCGATAATTAAGAAGGTATATGTTCCGAAATATGTTTATCCGTTGTCAAACGTTCTTGCTAATTTTGTAACGTTCCTTATTTCACTTACTGTTCTTGTTGTTGTTTTTGCATTTTTCTTTATTTTCCAGAGGGATGTATATCCCGAACTTGTGCTTTCGTGGAAGTTCCTTTTGATAATTGTACCGATTATTCTTTTGTTCCTTCTCAGCCTTGGCTGCGGTATGATTCTCAGTGTTCTCAATGTTTTCTTTAAGGATATTGAGTATATTTACGAAGTTTTCTGTATGCTTCTGTTTTATATCACTCCTGTTTTCTACAAGGTCAGCAACCTTAACCTTGGCGGAAAAGCGTGGTTCGGATATATTCTTAAACTCAATCCGTTGTATTGGATTGTTGATTTGTTCAGAAGCTGTGTCCTTGTAAACGGCTTTGACTGGAACTGGACAGGCTTTGCATATGTTCTTGTTTTTTCAATCGGCTCAATTTTAGTCGGCGGTTACTTCTTCTATAAAAAGCAGGACAAATTTATTCTTCATATCTGATGAGGTGTTAATATGGCAAAACCGGCTGTTGTTGTTGACCACGTCAGCATATTATTTAATCTTAACAGTGAAAAAATTGATAATATCAAAGAATACTTTATCAAGCTTATAACAAAGAAGCTTCACTATACTGAATTCTGGGCTCTTAAAGATGTTTCTTTCACGGTGGAAAAGGGCGAAAGAATCGGTATTCTCGGCTTTAACGGTGCCGGTAAGAGTACACTCCTCAAAACAGTTGCAGGTGTTCTTAAGCCGACCAAGGGCAGCGTTTCGGTAAGCGGTGTCATTGCTCCTTTGCTTGAGCTTGGTGCAGGCTTTGATATGAACTATTCAGGTAAGGAAAATATTTTCCTCTATGGTGCAACGATGGGCTATTCACGCAAATTCATCGAAAGCAAGTATGACGAGATTGTTGAGTTTTCCGAACTTGGCGACTTTATCAATGTGCCGATCAAAAATTACTCTTCAGGCATGCGTGCCCGTCTCGGTTTCTCAATTGCAACTGCAGTTGAGCCTGATGTGCTTATCCTTGATGAAGTTCTTTCTGTCGGTGATGCAAAATTCCGCAAAAAGAGTGAGGATAAGGTCAGGTCAATGTTCGATAAGGGTGTGACCGTTCTCTTCGTTTCTCACAGCACAGATCAGGTAAGGCGTCTTTGCAACAAAGCTATCATCCTCAAAAAAGGTGAGATTATTGCTTCGGGCGACGTAAATGAAGTTTGTGCAAAGTACGACGAACTTGTTAATAAAAAGTAATTTCTGAAAGCTCCTGTTCTGATATTCCGGTCAAAACGGAGCTTTTGTTTTGGACGTGTTAATATGAAAAATCTTTTTTACGGCATATACGCTTTTATGTTTAATATTTTTCGTTTTTTGCCGATGAAAAAGAATAAGATTTCTTTTTTGTCTCCGCATAATGAAAGCTTTAACGACAGTCTCGGTGCTGTGCTCAATGAAGTAATAATGCACGATGAGTTCAGGGTGTGCAAGATTTCGTGTAAGGATCTTCAAATTGATAAGTCTTCGGTTATTAATTTTGTTACAAGTATAATGAAGGCGTTAAGATTCTTTACCGTCAAAGCTTATCATCTTGCAACTTCGCACTATGTGTTTATGAATGACAACTTTATGCCGATGGCAAAATTGAACTTTAAAAGAGAAGCTGTAATCACTCAGCTCTGGCATGCTGAAGGCGCATTTAAACGTTTTGGTATGCACATTGAACAGCCTGAAGAAATCCGCAACCTCGAAATTCAGGGTAATAACAAGCTTTCATATGTTGTCTGCTCATCAGAAGGTGTTGCGGATATTTATTCAGAAGCCTTCGGTGTTCCACGCTACAAGGTGCTCCCGCTCGGTGCGCCGAGAATTGATGAATTTTTCAAAATAGTAAATCAGGAAAGACTTCGTGCTGATTTTGATAAGGAGTTTCCGGAGTGTAAGGGAAAGATGCTTGTGCTGTACGCACCGACCTTCCGTGACGACAGAGAGGATGACAGGCACCTTCTTGACTCATTGGATATAGCAGCTTTCAATGAACGCTTCGGGGAAGAATACCGTTTACTAGTAAGGCTTCATCCTCAGGTAAGGACGGGAAACTCTGACCTTTTGGGTGCAACCGATGTCGGCGATTATAAGAAGCTTAATACACTGATAAGACTTGCAGATATTATGATAACGGACTATTCATCAATCTGTATGGATTTTGCTTTTCTTGAAAAGCCGATTTATTTCTACGCTTTTGACCTTGAAAAATATATCTCTAAAAGGTCTTTTTATGAGGATTATGAGTCTTACGTTCCGGGACCTGTTGCAAGGGATTTCCAGACATTACTTAATCTGCTCAACAACAATGTTGCGCAATCTTATCAGCGAAGAATGTCAGATTTTAAATTCTATAATTTCGGCACACAGGACGGCAACGCATCAAAAAGGGTAGTAGACAGAATTATATACGGTATTGAATAAAGAAGATGCTTTCGGCATCTTCTTTTTTTATAAATTTTGATTCTGAGAATGAATGAATAGAATGTTGTTATAATACTATTAGTGTGCCTGTTTTCTTAATATATATGCTGTCAATATATTGTGTTTCTTGATTTATTATAAGTTTTTTTGTACAATATGCTGAATTTTTGACAGAAAAATACACCTCGAACAACTTTTACACAATATACAGGTGTAATAATGCACATAAAACACAATATATTGCGCTTTTTGCTCGTAAAACAATATTTTTTTCAAAATAAAAAATATGTTGCACTTGAGAGTGAAAAATGTTATAATTTCAAAGGTGTAATTTAACCTAGTGTTTTCAGGTAAAAGTGTAAATTTCTTTATTGTTTATATATTTGATATTATCAGATTTGGGAGTGTGCTTAATGGATAAGATTTTCATTAATGGCGGAAATCCTCTCCGTGGTGAAGTCACGATAAGCGGTGCAAAAAATGCCGCAGTCGCTATTCTTCCTGCAATTATTCTCGCACAGGATGTGTGCCGAGTTGAAAATATCCCTGCAATCAGCGATGTTGATATGATGATCAGAATTCTTCATCAGCTTGGTGCAAAGACTAAAATGATTGATGACACGACTTATGAGATTGACTCTTCTACAATTAATTCATACGTTGTGACTCACGATATGACAAAGCATCTCAGAGCATCTTACTACCTTATCGGTGCACTTCTTGCAAGGTTTGGCCGTGCAAAGGTTGCAATGCCGGGCGGATGTAACTTTGGTGTAAGACCCATCGACCAGCATATTAAGGGCTTCCAGCTTCTCGGTGCTGAAGTCAGCTTCAAAGAAAATGCTATGATTGACGTTGAAGCTCCTGAGCTTACAGGCGGACTTGTTTACTTTGACGTTGTTTCTGTCGGTGCTACAATCAATCTTATGCTTGCAGCGGTTAAGGCTAAGGGCCTTACAATCATCGAAAATGCTGCAAAAGAACCTCATATCGTTGATCTTGCAAACTTCCTTAATTCAATGGGTGCAGACGTAAGAGGCGCAGGTACTGACGTTATTAAAATTCGTGGTGTTGAGCAGATGCACGGATGCACATATTCAATCATTCCTGACCAGATTGAAGCAGGTACATTTATGGTTGCAGCTGTTGCAACAAAGGGTGAAGTTCTTATAAAGAACGTTATTCCGAAGCATCTTGAATCAATCACTGCAAAGCTTCTTCAAAGCGGTGCAACGGTTGAGGAATATGACGATTCTGTTCTTGTTAAAGGTAACGGACGTCCGGGCAAGTGCAATGTCAAAACAATGCCTCATCCTGGTTTCCCGACGGATATGCAGCCGCAGATTGCAACAATGCTTGCAATCGCCGACGGTACAAGCATTGTTTCTGAAGGCGTGTGGGACAGTAGATTCCAGTATGTTGAGCAGCTTACAAGAATGGGTGCCAACATTTCCGTTAACGGTAAAGCTGCAACAATTGAGGGTGTTGAAACTCTCAACGGTTCTCCGGTTAAGGCAGACGACCTTCGTGCAGGTGCCGCAATGCTTATTGCAGGTCTTGTTGCAAAGGGAACAACCTCGATTGAGAATATAGTCTATATCGACCGTGGATATGATAATGTTGTCGGAAAATTCCAGGCACTCGGAGCTGATATCTGGCGCGTAAATGATGCGGATTCTCCGAAAGCTCTTGATGATTCTGAAGCTGTATAAATTTACTGAGGTGTAAAATGGCGCGATTTTCTTCACTTTTTTCTTCCAGTAGCGGAAACTGTTCCTACATAGGATCCGCAAAGGGCGGAATACTTATTGATGCGGGAGTCAGCGCCAAACAAATCAACCTTAAACTTGATTGCATTGGTGTCAACCCCGTTGACATCGGTGCAATTTTTGTTACTCACGAACATTCTGATCACGTGCGCGGTTTGCGTGTTTTTGCTTCAAAACATAAAATTCCCGTTTATGCAACTCAGGGCACGGTAGATGCTCTGATATCCTCGGGAGTAGCCAACGGAAGCTTTGAAATTAATCCTGTCGACAGTAACGGTATTGAGGTTAACGGACAGTTTATTCTTCCGTTTAAAACTTCTCACGACTCAGCACAGAGCTGCGGATTTGTCGTAACAACAACCGATGACCGTAAAATTGCCGTTGCAACAGATACAGGCTATGTTACGGAAGCAACCAAGGCGGCTGTCAGGGGCTGTGACCTTATTCTTGCCGAATCAAATCACGATATAGGAATGGTCAGAAACGGTATTTATCCTTATTTGCTGAAAAGGCGTATCCTTTCAGATGTCGGACATTTGTCCAATATCGATTGCAGTAATTTTGTTACAGAGCTTGTAAAGAACGGCACAACACGGATTGTTCTCGGTCACCTGAGTAAAGAAAACAACATCCCTGACCTTGCTTTTCAAACTTCAAAATCTGCACTCGACTGCGCAGGCGCTGTTCAATTTAAGGATTACATACTGACGGTTGCAGGTGACAGTGAGATAGAAACGGTGGTGCTGTAATGCAGACAGTTACAATAATCTGTGAAGGCAAGCTTAAGGAAAAATATCTTCGTGATGCCTGTGCTGAATATGCAAAAAGATTATCTGCATATTGTAAGCTGAACGTTATTGAACTAAATCCGCACAGAATTTCTGAAAATCCGTCTGCTGCTGAAATTGATACAGCACTTGAAGCCGAGGCAAAGGAAATCCTTGCAAAAATCCCGAATACCGCAAAAGTTTATGCTATGTGTATTGAAGGAAAGCAGATGCCGTCAGAAAAACTTGCTAAGGAGATCTCATCCTGTGCAGTACAGGGATTTAATAACGTTGTGTTTATAATCGGCGGTTCACACGGACTAAGCGATTCAGTAAAAAAAAGAGCTGCTTTCAAACTCTCAATGTCAGAAATGACCTTTCCGCATCAGCTTGCAAGAGTTATGCTTCTTGAACAGATTTACAGAGCATATCAGATTGCAAACGGCGGAAAATATCATAAATAAAAATGCTTGTACATCCTTAAACGATGTACAAGCATTTTTCAGTTGCTGTAGTTTGTTTTAAGCTTATCTCCGAACATATTCATATAGAATTCGTTGATGTAGCTGAAAGTGAATGAAGTGCTTTCAACACCGTGTTGAGAAGCTAATTCCTCATTATATTCGGCTAACGGAATGATTCGCACATTTTTAAATCCGCTGTTGTAATGAGTTATTGTCGGAATAAGATGAACTGAGGATACTGTTGTTTTGCCTGTTTCAAAATCCTTTTCGAACGTAATATCAGCGATTCCTGCGAGTATATTGTTTTTCTTGCTCTGGCAGGAGATTATATTGCCGAGTGACCAGATAACAAGTGCGTCTTCACCGTCACCGTTTGGCATAAATTCAATAGGCTGGAGCACGTGAGGGCCTGTTCCGATAATAACATCTGCACCGAACTCAAGGAGCTTGGAAGTGATTTCTTTCTGTGATTTGTCAGGGGTTGTTATGTCCTCGGTCTGCCAATGCATTGAAACGCAGACAACGTCAGAAACAGCTTTTGCATTATCAATCATCTGCTTCATAGTTGCGTAAATTTCTTCTTTTGAATATCTTGTGTCAGTAAGGTAAACAAGACCGAGGTCAGAATCCTTAGGAACTACAAGACCGTTAAGGAATTCTGTGAAGCCGACAAATGAGATTTTGATACCGTTCACTTCTCTTACCTGAGGCTTCAGCATATCCTCACGAGTTTCGTAAAGTCCTGTCAAAAGAATGTTTTCCTTTGATTTAAAAAGCTCGATATCATTCAAGGCGCCTGAAAGCTTCTGATCCATTGTGTGGTTTGTAGACTGGTTAAAGACGTCGAATCCGACATCAATCATTTCGTCAAGCAACTGCTCAGGTGAGTTGAAAAGCGGGTAAGATGAAGGTTCGCTTTCAGGGTCAATGATTGTTTCCTGATTTATGAATGCCAAGTCAGACATTGAGATGATTTCGCGGATTCCGTTATAAGCATACCTGAAATCGTAACCGTTGCCGTCAGCTCTGTCTTTTGCCTGAGTATAAATACTTTTGTGGATGAGGTTATCACCGGCGCACATCATGCGAGCTGTTTGCTTTCCGGTTGTCTGCGGAGAGCCATCAGGCGTTTTTTCGCTGTCGCCGTCAACAATACTGTTGCTGAAAACCGAGCCGTTATTCATTCGTGAATTGTCAATGATTATTATCATTGAGCTCAGTACTATGGTAAGGCAAAGGATGCAGTTAACAACAAGAAATGCAATTTTGCCGGAGGTCCATTTATGTGTATCCTTCATTTTTTCATCTCCGTTTTTAATTTCAGACAATTATATCATACAATCAGTTGCTTTGCAATAATTGTTCTGCTTTGTTTGTAGTGCGGATACACAAAAAATATCGGTAAAATAAGCATGCAGGCGAGGGTGTACGGTAAAAAACTCAGCTTGAATTTGACTACTGTAAAAATGTGACCCTCAAGCAGATTCACGCTTTGTTTAACACATTGAATTATCCCGATATCAGGATTTGAAGCAAGAAGAAAGTTTGCAAGAAAATAACGCTGAATTATAATAAAACGGAAAGTAAATCCGACCACTGACAGAATTAAAGCTCCGATACAAAGTGACAGAAACAGATATATTTCAATACCGCCGCTGAAAGCTGTTGCAACAATAACAAAAGTTACAACAATAGCAGGAATAAAGAAAAGAATTGTCCAGCAACTTTTTAATATGAATAACAAAAAATGAAGTCCTGCGGCTTTTAATGAGAGTGTCGGCTTCATCCAGTACATAAAACGTCTGAAACAGTATTTTTTTCGTTCTGTCCTGCCGCTGTACAAGGCTTCTTCACCCATGGATACTGCACTGTAAAATACATAGGCGAGAAAACCTACAGAAAAGTAATATAAACATCTGCCACCCCGGAATGCATACAGATAATTTTCAGCTATATTGTTTTCATATATTCCCGTTGCTACTTTGAAAAGATAGGGAGAAACAGTCAGAATAACGGTAACAAAAAGAGCAGAAAAAGGAATCAATATTGATTTAAGATATTTGTTTTTGTTGTTGGTTAAGGCAGTTTTTCGTATTTCTTTAAACAGCATAATATCACCCAAGGGAATGATTGGCTTTTTTATACTGAAATATTCAAGGCGGTACAGTAAAACTGCACCGCCTTGCTTAAAAATATATTATTTGTTATTTATTATATGCCTGTGCGATTGCCTGAGCGAGCTGGTCCGGACAGGATGTGCTTTTGAAGCCGCAGGTGATACCTGAAAGCTTGTCAATTACTTCTTCAACAGTCATACCGTCAACGAGCTTTGCGATTCCCTTGAGGTTGCCGTTGCATCCACCGTAAAAACTGACATTTGAAACAATGTTGTCGTCTAAATCAAATGTAATCTGACTTGCGCAAGTTCCTCTTGTTCTGTAGGTATATGTCATATTAAAATCTCCTTGTTCTGTTAATTCCTTGAATATCTTAATGTAATTACAGTTGTTTGTCAAGTCATAATATACAGCAAAGCAAGAATAAGCATTTTATCTCCGCCGTCACTTGAAAGCAGGAGAATGAGCGCAAGTATAAGTGAAATATCATTGTTACTGTTAGCGGATGATGAATTGAATTGGTTGAATATATGTTTTATGTTTGAATTAGTGTTACGGTTATTATTTGAACGGCTGTCTGAATTGTAATTTTGTTTATAAATATGATTTATATCTGAAATTTCCGCCATTCGCTTCATTTCACGGGCGTATTCTGTTGCCTTGTTAATTTCCTGCGGTTGCACACAATCACACCTTTCAAAACTTATCTCTTAACTCGGCAATCATCGGCATAATCTCAAGTAATTTCAGAATCTGCATTGCTTCATCAGCCTTTTTCTGCCTTTCACGGCTGAGGTTAGGCTTAAGTGCTTCAATCAACCTGCATCTTTTACCCGAATCCGAATTCATAAGTGACATTATTCTGCCTATATTTGAAATCATATCGGGGTTGAATGCTGAAAAATTATCCGTGCCGAAAAAAGGGTTTGAATCCTTACGGGAATAATCAGTTTTGGTTTCAGAGCTCGCGTCGTTACCGAAAATTGCCTGTGCCGTTTCTTTCAGGGATTGAATATCGTCGGGCGTGAGAGATGCAATAATATCATTTAAGTTTTCCATCGTTTTTACCGTTTATCTTTTCAATAATCTGACGTGCGGCACTTGAATTAAGAATTGCATCGATTTTGCTTCTGTCATTCAGAATTTTGTCAAGTTCGGCCTGTTCTGCATTGTTAAGCCCTGACCTTATTTTATCTGCAGTCTGCATCTTAGCGTTGTTATCTGCATTTTTTAAAAGGTTCATAAAAGCAGACAGATCAAATTGTTTGTTGTTTTTCATTTACAACCACACTCCGATGATATATAATGTATTTAATAAATTATATTAATTTTCAGGGGGTTTATGTTTGCGTATTTTAGTTGTTTCTGATTCTCACGGTGACCCGTATGCCATTAAACAAGCTGTGGATGAACAGCCAACAGCCAGACTTCTTTTTTACCTTGGTGACGGTGAACATGACCTTTCTTTGGTTGAAGGCAGAACGGATATTTATATCCATAAAGTCAAGGGTAACTGCGATTTCGGAAGTACACTTCCGAGTTATGTTGTAGATGAGGTTGACGGTGTAAGGATTTATGCAACACACGGTTATGCAGAAAGAGTCAAGTACGGTAAAACCCTTTTAAGGCAGTACGCAGCCGATAATAACGCCGCTATTGCATTATATGGTCATACACACGTTGCTGACACAACTTATGACGACGGAATCTGGCTTATCAATCCCGGAAGTATCCGTATGGGTGAATATGCGGTTGTGGACATAACCCCGAAAGGGATTATGCCGATTCTTCTGAAGCTTAGACCGATACCCTAAAAGACAGTAATAAACCTCCGCATTTCAGCATAGTTTAAAGTAGCTGAATTACGGAGGTTATTTTATGTTTGTATTTTCTGTCAGGGCGAACAAGCCCAAGCTGATTGCCGCACTTTGTGTTTTGTTGGTTGTACTCGTGATTATATCGTTTTTTGTTGATGGAAAAAACAGTCCTGTAACAAAAGGCACAGAAATCAATGCCAAAGCTACGACGGCAGAAGAACGAATTGCATTTCTTTCACAGTTCGGGTGGAAAATCAATGAAGATCCCGTTGAAGTTACGGAGGTTATAATACCTTCCGAGTTTAACGATACATATTCTAAGTATAATGAAATTCAGAAAAAGCAGTCAATGGACCTTGAACCGTACAAAGGTAAAAGGGCGAAAAAATGGGTTTATGAAGTGAAAAATTATCCCGGATATCCTGAAGAAAGCGGTTATATAAGAGCCACGCTTCTTGTCTATGAAGGTACTGTTATCGGCGGAGATATATCTTCCCTTGAACCCGACGGATTTATGCAGGGTTTCGATTTGCCTGAAGAAACAACACAGGCTACAGAAGGTTAACGGAGCTTCTGTTTCGGATTAATCTGTGCAATGATAATTGCGGCAAAAATAATCGCACAGCCGATATATTCAACAGCCTGAAGCATTTCGTGCGGAGGCAAAATGAAAGCGAATAAAACTGCAAAAACCGATTCGAGGCAGAAAAGCATTGCCGCAATTGTAGGATCTGTATACTTCTGACCAACAATCTGAATAGTGAATCCCACACCGCTGCTCAGCGCGCCTGAATAAAGAATCGGAATTGCCGCATCCATAATTTTATCAATCGACGGATTTTCGAAAATGAACATCAGGATGCATGATATAACACCTGTAATAAAAAATTGTCCGCAGGAAAGAATGATAGAATCAACATTCTTACCAACCTTATCAATAACGAGAATGTGAACTGCGTATGCCAATGCGCAACCGATTCCGAGGATTTCACCTGTTCCTATTGTGAAGCTTTTTGAAGTGCCCATGCATAACAGGTACATTCCGACTAAGCCGAGAGCAACGCCGATCCAGACAGTGAAGGGCGTTCTCTTTTTCAAAAACAGACCTAAAACGGGGACGAATATCATATAAAGCGCAGTAAGAAAACCGATTTTTCCCGTTTCAGTGTAATTGAACGCAAACTGCTGAAGAGTGCTTCCGAGGAAAAGACAAAGACCGACAGGAATTATTGCAAGTAAATTCGTTTTTAAAAGAGCTTTTTTCTCCTCTTTATTTGGTTTGTGAGGATTCTTACTTCTTTGTATCAATATAACAGGAAGAAGAACAGCAGAACCGATTAACATTCTTATTCCGTTGAATGTAAATCCCTCAACGTGGTTCATACCCTCGTTCTGAGCAACAAAGGACAAACCCCATATCATAGCTGCACTGACAAGCAGAAGGGGACCGTAAAGTTTATTTTTTGCAGTCATTCATATATTTCCTTTCATTTTTATTAAACGAACGGAATTAATTATAGTGCCGTAAAGAAAAAAAGTCAAATATTACTTCAAATAAATTGATTTATTGTTAATTTAGTGATATAATATTCAAAGTTATGTGCTCAGAAAACCAAGGAGGTCTAAATTATGGCTGTTTGTAATGTAATTTCTCATCGCGGTGCTAACAGAGTAACGCCGCAGAATACTATTGAGGCATTCAAAAAGGCGATTCAGTTCAGGGCTGACGGCTTTGAAACCGACGTTCACCTTACAAGTGACGGTGTGCCCGTAATCTGCCATAACTATACAATCGACAAAACCTCAGACGGTAAGGGAGCAATTGCAAAAAATACCCTTGATTACCTTAAGGGATTTGATTTCGGTTCATATTTTCATCATACGTTTAGAGGTACAGAAATTCCCACACTTGAAGAGTTTCTTGATATTTCCGAGAAAGCAAATCTTAAAGTGCTAAATATTGAAATCAAAAGTCCACGCAGTAAAGATTACACAATTGTTGACAAAGTCATCGAGGCTGTAAAAGCCCATAATCTTTTTGATAAGCTTCTTATTTCAAGCTTTGACCCGGATTTATTGGTTTATATAAAGGATTATGATGAAAATTGTAAAACAGGCTTCCTTTATTCTCCGGACAAGCCGATTACTTACAAGCAGGTGCTCGGAAATGAAATCGGATTTGCAAAAAGTATCGATGCGGATGCACTTCATCCGCACCAGATTTTTGTTAATCAGGAGCTTGTTAATGCTGCCCACGAAAACGGAATTATGGTTAATCCCTGGACAGTAAACAAAGAAAAGGATATCATCAAGCTTGTTAATATGGGTGTTGACGGCGTTATTACAGATGTTCCCAATATTGCAAAGAGATTAATTGAATCATTATAAAAAATTAAGTGGCTACCTTTTTGGCAGCCACTTTTTTACATAACAATATTTAAAATTTCCGGGAAAGTGTTGATTGTATAATCAGGTGAGTCAACGTTTCCGAAGCCGAAAGAAGCAAAGATAAAGGGGAGTCCCGCAAATCTTGCCGCATCCGCATCGCCCTGAGTATCGCCGACAAATATTGAATTTTTAAAGCCATTTCTTTCAAGAAGGGTTTTTAAATTTTCACCTTTAGGAAGGCATCTTTCGTCAGGATGCTCCGAGTCGCAGAAGTAACCCTCAAGCTTATGAAAACGAAGGAAGGTTTCAATATATCCGTCCTGACAGTTGCTGACAATATAAAGCTTAAAATGTTTTTTCAGCTCTGAAAGTGTTTCTTCAAGACCGTCAAAAAGCATACCGCCCCTTTTGGAAAGAATTTCGTCGCAGGTAACAACTCCGTCCTCGAAAAACTTCATCTGTGTTTCAGAATCAAGCTCGGGGTAGAGCTTGTTCATAAGATCGATTTTATTGAGTCCGAGTGCACCTGCCATATCTTCCTTTGTGATTCTCGGCAGATTGTATTTATCTGCTGTAATAACCCAGGCTTCCGTGATTGCTTCAAGGGGATTCCACAGAGTACCGTCGAGGTCAAAGCCTATGCTGTCATATTTCATATCTATTCCTCCAAACAAGTATGATAATACAATAAACTTCCCTTTTTGTCAAAAAGTATTCCTGAAATTTTTGTGGAAAGTAAAAGGTTTGTGTGTTATAATAAACAAAATCTATTTTTCCGGGTGATGAAAATGCAGATTAAAATAAGTGATGAAGTTAAAAATCTTGTTCCGTCGTGCGTCCTCGGCGTTGTAAGATACAAGGCTCTTATTGAAAAGAGCAGTAAGGAACTTACAGAATATTTCGACGGAATAATGGATGATATCGGCTCAAAATATATAACAAAGGATATTGCGGATATGCCTCATATACGCCCGACAAGAGCTGCATACAAAGCTCTCGGCAAGGACCCTCATTCATACAGAGGTGCGGCAGAGCAGATGCTTCGCAGAGTGATTCTTAAAAAGGGACTTTATCACGTCAACAATGCTGTTGATATCAATAACATAATTTCAGTTACCTCAGGTTATTCAATCGGGTCTTATGATGTTTCTGAAATAGTTGGTGATGCAGTGCTTTGCAGAGCACCCGAGGGTACTCATTACAAGGGTATAGGCAAGGATGACTATGAGTATAACGTTGAGTTTCTACCTGCCTTCTTTGACGACGCAGGATGCTTCGGGAATCCGTCAAGTGACAGCCAGCGTACAATGCTCAGAAACGGCGTCAGAGAGGTCATATTCGTCTTTTATGCCTTTGACGGTAAAGAAGGCCTTGAATACTGGATGAACGAAACAGAGAGGCTTCTCTCCGAATATTGCACAGATTACGAAACCATTGAAAAAATTATTATAGAATAGGAGAAGCGCTATGCTTGAATATCTTGATTTTGATAAAAACAACGAAAGAGTTCTTTGCGAAATGGGCGGTAAAAACGCTGAAATGCTTATGACAATAAGAGTAAAGAAACTCTTAAAGGGTGAAACCTTTGAAGTATCTGACGAGAAGAATGAAACCGCTTTTCTCATTCTCAAAGGAAACCTTGACATAAGCTGGAACGGCAGAACGGAAAATATGGTGCGCAAGAATCCGTTCGAAAAAACTCCGTACTGTCTTCACGTATGCAAGGGTGTAAAAGTATCTGTTACCGCGAACGAAGAGAGTGAGTTTATCGTTCAGCAGACTGATAACGACAGAGATTTTGAACCTGTTTTCTATAAACCCGAGGATTGCCTTTATCAGCATTTCGGAAAGGATCAGTGGGAAGGCACGGGCTCAAGAATCGTTTCAACAATGTTTGACTATGACAACGCACCGTATTCAAATATGGTTATGGGTGAAGTTTTCAATCAGCCGGGCAGATGGTCAAGCTATCCGCCGCACCATCATCCGCACCCTGAGGTGTATTACTATCAGTTTGACCCTCAGCAGGGCTTTGGCGCTTGTTTTAACGGCGATGATGTATTCAAGAGTGTTGACGGTTCTTTCTGCACAATCGAGGACGGAAAGGATCATCAGCAGGTTGTAGCACCCGGCTATACCATGTATTACGTCTGGATGATAAGACATTTTGACGGTGATCCGTGGTATAAGACAACACGCTACTACGCAAAAGAGCACGAATGGCTCACAAAAGCAGATTAAAAAATTGCTCCGCACAGCTGATGTTGTGCGGAGTGTTTTTATACATTGTTAAGAAACTCAAGCCATTTTTCACTGATTGACTCAATTGAATGAGTTTTCAAAAGCTCTCTTGCGTTGGTCGAAAGCCTATCTGAAAGCTCAGGATTGTTGATAATTTCAAGAATTGAGTCTGCAATCTGCTGTGTGCTTCCTACATCAACGAGGATTCCGTTTTTACCGTTTTCAATCAATTCTTCGGGTCCCATATCACAGCGGGTTGAAACGCTGGGAACGCCCATAGCCATTGCTTCCATAAGCACATTCGGCATACCTTCAAGGTCAGAAGAAAGAACAAAAACATCGGCTCTGTTGACAACTTTAACGGACTGCGGGTCAGTTCCGGGAAGAAAAATTCTTTCCGCAAGACCGAGTGAAACAATTTTTTCTTCAAGCTCTTTTCGAAGCTCTCCTTCGCCGAAGATAATCATCTTGTGCTCCGGTATTTTTTCACTTATCGAGGCAAAGGCGTCAATAAGAATATCAAAACGCTTCTGCTCGTTAAGCCGTCCCACAGCACAGATGAATTTTTCTCTTTCAACGGGCGGTGTCAAATCATAGACAGTTTCGTTGAAAATTGCATTGGGTATAACAATATCGTTTTTTCTTAACTTATCTGTAAAGAAAAGCGAAGATTTTTTTGTCTGGAAGATGTAACCGTTACAAAGCTTGTAGAAGAATCTTCTGAGAAAAGAGTTGATTTTTGTAGCCTTGTATTTGTACGGATTGTTTCTTTCGGTACCGACTGATTTTGTTTTTGTCAAAGCTGTTGCGATAACGGTATACCATGTCATTGAAAAGCTCATGCCGATAAGTACATCGAGCTTTCTTTTTTTGATAAAAGAACGGATTTTAAGCATTCTCTTAAGTGCGCCGAGAAGTCTTTTCACTGAAAGAGAAAGGGCGATCTCATCCAACCCAAGGCGAATATGCTCAACTCCGTCATTCAGTTGATAGAAACAGTCGTTATCTTTAAATGTGATTATTTCGGTATGAATACCTTTTTTTGAAAAATAGTTTGCAAGTGACACCGTTGCTCTTTCGGCACCGCCGGCATTAAGGTCGTGGATAAGAAACCCTATTTTCATATTATTTCCTCATTAATAGGGAAACGGTACAAATTCGAACCCGTTTTTTACAGGTAGATTTCCGTTATCCCTTCGTTAAAATACTCGCAAATCCGTAAGGATTTGCTGTGTTTTGTGCCTTGGTATACCGAAAATCTCCCTCGTAAAAAATCTTTGACCCAAAAGGCGAAGATTTTTATTGGATTTTCGGTGGTTGAGAGTGCAGGAAGGCTGACGCCTTTCAAACTCGAAACGCCGGAAAGCCTTGAAAAGAACGGCTTTTGGGCGAGTTCGGATTTATACTGTTTCCCTAAATATTCGGGTCTTGAGAAGACCGGTGTATAAAGGGAGTCCTGTCAGATAACAGACAACAATTTCGCCGAATGCAACACTTGCACCTGCAGAAAGAAAACCCAACATACTGAATCCTTCGGGAAGGAAAAAAGCAATTTCAAGTCCTACTATCACTCCGTTGAACAAAACGGGAAAGATAAGCGAAAGAAGTGGAAGCTTCCTGAAACATATTTTTCTTGTTAGCCTTGAACAGACTGCAGCAAGTAAGGTTGCAAGAGAACCGCAGATAATATCTATAAGACCTAAGGGACTGTTCAGATTTGCGATAATGCAACCGATAGTGAGCCCGGGGATCGCTGCCGGTGTAAGAACAGGCAACACGGTCAGAGCTTCGGCAATTCTGAACTGAACAGAGCCGAAGGAAATCGGTGCACAGATAAATGTCACGGCAACGTAAATGCCGGCAATAAGTGCACCCTGTACAAGATAGTACGTGCGGTTGTTTTTAGTTTTCATAATAATTCTCCTTAGTTTTGTTTATAGTCAGGATGGTTTCGAACTGACTTTTATTCAGGGTGATTGCAATAATTTATTTTACCATATTGCTTTCTTTTTTTCAACCGGATTGCAAAATTTGACAAAATATTATTTATATTTACTTTTTTTTCATTTTATGTTAAAATACATAAGAAAAGAGGTAATTGCTATGATTGAAAAAAAGACTATGCCTTTAGCGGATAAACTTAAGGAGTTGCGTAAAAACTTTTGTATGACTCAGGATGATATTGCCGAGCTGCTTGATATGAGCCGTACGACATTTTCAAAATATGAAAACGGTGTGGCAAATCCGCCGCTTTCAATATTGCGTAAGCTTTCTGCAATTTACAATGTGCCGATTGAATATCTCATTCACGATGAACAACCCACAAGGTTGATATTCAACTCAAGCACCGAAGATAAGGTGCCCGAAGAAGAGGCGGCTTTTCAATATTTTTCTCAGCTTACGAAGGAAGAGAGAATGCTTGTTCTTAAATTACGTCTTATGAAAAAAGAGAAAAAAGCAGAGATTATGCGAACAATTGAATCTGATGATGAATAAAGAACGGTGCTTCGGCACTGTTCTTTTTGTATAAAAAACGTGATTTTGCTTATCATAATCAGGAGTGGAGGGTTTGATTATGATAACAATAGGTTTTTATGATACTAAGCCGTATGATATGGAATATTTTAATCTGATAAATGAACAGTACGGGTTTAAAATTAAATATATTGAAGCAAGGCTTAATGAAAACACGGCAATGCTCGCGTGTGACTGTGATGCTGTGTGTGCTTTTGTAAGTGATGATGTATCTGCGGCGGTTATCGACAGGCTTTGTTCCTGCGGGGTGAAGCTGATTGCGATGCGTTGTGCAGGTTATAACAATGTCGATATTAAATATGCCGAGAATAAAATCCCAGTAGTAAGAGTGCCTGCGTATTCTCCGTATGCAGTTGCCGAACATGCAATGGCTATGCTGCTCACCCTTAATAGAAGGACTCACAAAGCGTTTTTAAGAACGCGCGACTTTAACTTCAGCCTTAACGGTTTGACGGGTTTTGACCTTCATTCAAAAACTGTCGGTGTAATCGGGACAGGCAACATAGGAAGCGTTTTTATTGATATCTGCAAAGGCTTTGGAATGAAAGTTATTGCATATGATGTGAACAGGACTATGACAGATGTTGAATACGTTGATCTTGATACACTTTTCAGAAAGTCAGATATAATTTCTCTTCACTGTCCGTTAAATCACAGCACCTATTACATGATTGATAAGAAAAGCATCTCAAAAATGAAAAAGAATGTTTTTATTGTAAACACTTCGCGCGGTGCTCTGATAAACAGCGAGGATTTGCTTGAAGCTTTGCTCAGTGAAAGGGTGGGCGGTGCCTGCCTTGATGTTTACGAAGAAGAAGTAAACCTGTTTTACGAAGATAATTCGGAAACAATTATTAAAGACGAAATCCTCTCGCGTCTTATCGGTCTTCCGAATGTAATAGTAACTTCACATCAGGGTTTTCTCACTCGTGAAGCTCTTACAAATATCGCATCAACAACTCTTGAAAATATCAGCGAGTTTTTTATGGAAGGCAGTTTACCGAACAAAATTCAATATAAATCACTAAAAAGTTAAAAATATGGAGTAAAGTACCAAATTAGGGACTAAAAAATCGAAAAATAGCGAACATTTGTGTTGACAATTTAAAATTATCTGCTATAATAGTACTTGTAAAGAACAAATGTTCACAAAATGTTCGGTTAATATTCGGAGGTAATTATTATGACATTATTATTTGCAATTAAAGTTATTCTTTCAGTTATCGCAGTTTTATTTGTATCATACGGCTTGCTTCATGAGGACAAGGTTGTTGCTTTTGAAGATGCAATTATAAGACTTATCAAGAAAAAGATTTATCTTCACAAGCGTCGCAAGGCTCTTGAAAAAAGACGCCAGCAGGGGAGAGTTACAGCCAATCCCGTTCATGCACAGTATGAAACACCCGTCAGAAGACAGGCTCCCTCAGTTGAAAGAAGAAGAGTTGCCTGACAATATAATAAAATTCAAGCGGTGAGCTCAGTTGAGTTCACCGCTTTTTCTGTGTTGTAAATTATGAAAGAGTAATATCGATATCGTATTCGGGGATATATTTGCCCTGAGCGAAATCTCTTGCTCTGAAAAGAACGTGGTTGTCATAAGCTTCAATCATAAAACCGATACCTGCATTGTTGTAATCACCGTCTTTATTAACAATTGTTGTTGACGGAAGATTGACTGAATGGAAGTTATCGATTTTCTGGTATGTGTACTGGCCGATACCTGTGTGAAGGTGACCAGAAATCATAATGACGTTTTCGTACTTGTTCATAATAGCCTTGATTTCGTCAGACTGTTCACCGATTGTACCTGCTCTGTCGTCGGGACTGTTCCATGTATCGGGAAGACCGTGTGTGTCCTTGAGTGACTGGTGACAAACAACAAATGCGGGTTTTCCGTTTGCTGTTGCAGAAGCCAGTTCAGAATCAAGCCAGCTGAGCTGTTCCGGGCTGATATATGATTCTTCAAATTCAGCTTTGTCCGTGCCGAGGATGATAAATTTATATCCGTTTACGTCATATGTATAGTTCAAAGAATCAGTTGTGAAGTCGCTTCCGTAAGCTTGGTTGAGTTCGTTTGTGAAAGCTGTGAAACGGTTAACTACTTGTTTGTAACTTCTGAGTCTTGTGTCATGGTTGCCGATTGCAAAAATGGCTCCGTTAACATTTGCATTTGCGAGTTTTTCCGCGATATACTCATACTCACAGGCAAGTCCGTTTTCTGCGATATCACCTGCAAGGAGAAGTGCATCCACACCTTCACCCGCATTCGCAAGATCTTCGCAAGAGGCTTCAAACGGCTGGAATCTTTTTGCCATATAGTTTGAAACCTGAGGGTCAGCCCACGCAACAACCGTCATATTAGCACCGTTATCAACACTACCCTCGATAGGATCGTTTGTTGCCGGAGCAACGTAGGGTGTGAAAGCGAATACGAGGCTGATGAAGGCTACGAGCATCTTGTAGCCTAACTGTGTAAAAAATTCTACCATTTTAAATACATCTCCTTAAATGAATTGTAAATATTTTAACATTAACACTCCGTTTTTGTCAATCAGAATAATTATATGTTGTGTATAAATTTTTACTGTAAATATATTTGACTACAAATTGAAACTAAGATATAATATATCTATAAGTCAGAAAAGGAGCGATATTAATGTATGATTTTCAGAAGGTATTCGGTATTGAAGAAAATGCCGAATGCTTTGAAAAAAGTTCGGTAACCTTTGGCGCTGTAAGAATCAGTATTCTTACGGACTACCTTATCCGTATTGAGGTTCAGAAAGATAAAAAATTCTGCGACTATGCAACACAGGCAGTTCTTAACAGAAAGCTTGATAAGGTTGATTTCACGGCATACAAGCGTGCGGATTCAATTGTTGTTGAAACTGCAAAAACTCGTTTTGTTGTCGGCTATCCCTCAGGTAAACTGCTGAAAGTAGTGCTTGATGACGGCAGAGCTATTACTGATTTTATATCAGGAAATCTTAAGGGTACAAGACGTACTCTTGACCTTACCGCAGCTCAGGTTAAAATCGGTGACGGTGTAATTTCTAAAGACGGCGTTGCTTTGATTGACGACAGCGAAACGCTCCTGCTTCTTGCTGACGGTACGGTAAAACCGCGTAAAGAAATCCTCGGCAGAGATAAAAACGGTAAAGATGAATATTGTTTTGCTTACGGCTATGATTACAACAAGGCCGTTGCTGATTACTACAGACTTACAGGTATGACACCGCTGATTCCGCGTTTCGTACTCGGTAACTGGTGGAGCCGATATAAGGCATATACTCAGGACGAATACCTCACGCTGATGAGGCGCTTTGAGGCTGAAAAAATTCCCATCACGGTTGCAACTGTTGATATGGACTGGCATTGGGTTAAAATCGGGGAAAAGTTCGGCAAGGAAACAACAGTTTTTGAAAAGCCGAAGAATCCCGTTCGTTATATTCGCGGAAGCTATATGATTCCGGGTTGGACAGGTTACAGCTGGAATACTGATCTTTTCCCTGACTATAAACAGTTCCTCAAGGATCTTCAGGACATGAACCTTAAGGTAACTCTCAATCTTCATCCTGCTGCAGGTGTTGCACACTTTGAGGATATGTATGAAGAGTTTGCAGAATATATGGGAATTGATCCTGCAACGAAACAGCGAATTGAATTTGATATGACCGATAAGAAGTTCATAGAAGGTTATTTCAGATTCCTTCATCACAAATACGAAGAAGAAGGTGTTGACTTCTGGTGGATGGACTGGCAGCAGGGCAATAAGACGAAGGTTGAAGGTCTTGATCCTCTCTGGGCACTTAATCATTATCACAGCCTTGACCTTGCACGTGACGGAAAGCGACCGCTTATTCTTTCAAGATACGCAGGCTACGGTTCACACAGATATCCTCTCGGCTTCTCAGGTGATACGGCTGTTCTTTGGTCTGCGCTTAAGTTCCAGCCTTATTTCACAGCTACTGCTTCAAATATCGGTTATTCATGGTGGAGCCATGATATCGGCGGTCATCTTTCAGGTGTCCGTGACGATGAGCTTTACCTTCGTTGGGTACAGTTCGGCGTTTTCAGCCCGATTCTCAGACTTCATTCAACACAGAACGAATACCTCGGAAAAGAGCCCTGGAAGTTCAGTAAATCAACTGAAATTCTTGCTAAGGAATTCCTGAGACTTCGTCATAAGCTTATTCCGTACATCTACACTTCAAACCATCTTACACATACAAAGGGTATTCCGCTTATGAAGCCGATGTATTATGATTATCCGCATAATGCAGATGCTTATGAGGCAAAGAATGAATATATGTTCGGTTCAGAGCTTATAGTTGCTCCGATTACCGAAAAGACATCTGAGAAGACGAACACAGCAACTGCATATGTTTGGTTGCCGGAGGGAAGATATACCGATATCTTTAACGGCAGAATCTATAACGGCGGCAAGGTTATCCCGATGTCAAGAGATATGAGCTCAATTCCCGTTCTTGCAAAAGCAGGTGCAATTATTCCGCTTTCTGATGATGGTGAAAGCAATAACTGGAAGAATCCCGAAAAGCTCGAAATTCTTATTTATCGCGGTAACGGCAGCTATAGTCTTTATGAAGATGACGGCGAAACAAATGCGTACAAGGATGGTTGCTTTGCTGAAACAACATACACAGTAGCTGAAACTGACGGTAATATTGTCTTCAATATTTCAGCTGTTCAGGGTGATATTGCGGTTGTTCCGCAGAAACGTACATACAAGCTTTCTTTCAAGGATATTGTAAACGCTTCAGAAATAAAGATTACGGCAAATTCAAGAGAAAAGAAGTTTGTTGCAACAGTTGAGAACGGTACACTTACAGTATCTGTTGAGGGAATCAAGCCGAAGGATAAGGTTGAGGTAATTCTTGAAAATGTTTCGGTATTGAAGAATGCAGAAAAGAAAGAGTTTATTGCTGACCTTCTTTCTAAAAAACAGGGATTCAATACAATCAAGTCAATCTATTACGCAGGTTGCCATAAAAACGGCTTCAAGGGCAGATTCATCAAGGATAAGACACTCAAGGCTCAGGCTGAAGAGATTGAAGCATTAGAATAATCTAAAAACGGGGGACAGGTAAAGGATTAGCTGAAATTTGTATTTAAATTTAGCTAACACACAGAACCGTCCCTTGTGCACAGCACATTTAAAAGCTGTGATATGTGTTTGGAAAGGTTGCTGACTATGAAGTTCACAAAAAGAAGAAAGAAGAAGTATGGATTTGTTAAAAAATATAAAATTAGGCATTTGTTAATTGCGGTATTTTTTCAGTTGTTAATTTTAAGTTGCTTTATTAGTCTTTTTTTGAACTCAAAGCAGATAGGGTTAAACCAAACTATTTCAAAAGATATTGTAGTTGAGGAAACTTATCTTATCCATGGAGGTCGTATTGAAAGTCGCTTTATTATATTTTCAGATGGGAAGACTTTTTATTTTCCTAATCAAACCGGACAATTGCAACTTTCTAATTCGAAACTCTACGATGTTATTTCAGAAGGATCTCGATTGTCTATCATCTATTTTGAAAAGACAGGATTGTTTGGTACAAAAAATTGGGTAGTTGATGCTAGAAATCAAGAAACTGTATATCGTTCAATAGAAGAATATAACAAAAATAAAATCGGGGTTATTCCGATGTTGGTTGTGTTATTCCTTGTTGTTGAAATAATCTTTTGCGGAGTATTACTTTTTGATTTTTACTTTTATATGAGATAAGGATAAAGCAACCATTAACACGCTTAGCACAAAATGCAGATGGAGGACAGGGGACGGTTATCTTCGTTAGCTAAAAAATTGAAACCCCATGGAACCACTCCCTACAGGTAAATAAAAATAAAATATCATTCAAGCAAAAGCACCCACCTGGGTGCTTTCTTTTCGTTTAGATAACTATATATGGATTTTGCAAACAACACAAACATTTGTTCGTAAAATCTTTCAAAACTGTTTACATTTAAATTTTTTTGAGTTATAATAAACACATCTATGTGCGAGGTGATACTATGAAAAATATTCTTGTTGTAGTTGATATGCAGAAGGATTTTGTCGACGGTGCTCTCGGAACGGCTGAAGCAGTTCAGATTGTCGGAAATGTTGTTAAAAAAATCAACAGCTTTGACGGCGAAATCATCGTAACATACGATACTCATTTTGAGAATTATCTTAATACATCAGAGGGTGAAAAACTGCCCGTTGAGCATTGTATCAAGGGTACAGCAGGTTGGAATCTTGATTCTGAAGTACAGTCTGCTCTTGAAAACAGAAAATACCGTACAGTTGAAAAACTTACCTTCGGCTCGGTTGAATTGCCCGCTATTGTTGGTGAAATAACAAAAGGTGAAGAGTTTTCAGTTGAACTTATCGGCTTGTGTACCGATATCTGCGTTGTTTCAAATGCATTGATTTTAAAAGCAAGTTATCCCGAAGTGTCGATATCGGTTGATTCTTCCTGTTGTGCAGGTGTAACTCCCGAAACTCATAACTGTGCGCTTACTACAATGAAAATGTGTCAGATTAACGTAATCTGAAAATAATTTAAGACTAAAAAAGGAGGTTTTGCTTTGGAAAAGTTCAAATTGGTATCTTCATATAAGCCTATGGGCGACCAGCCTGAAGCTATTGATGCTCTTGTTGACGGAATCAACAAAGGCTATGATGAACAGACGCTGCTCGGTGTAACCGGCTCCGGCAAGACCTTCACAATGGCTAATATAATTGAACGTGTCAACAGACCGACGTTGGTTCTTGCTCATAACAAAACACTTGCGGCACAGCTTTGCAGTGAATTCAAGGAATTCTTCCCTGATAATGCAGTTGAGTATTTTGTTTCGTATTATGACTACTATCAGCCGGAAGCTTATATTCCCACAACAGATACCTACATTGAAAAGGATTCCGCAATCAATGATGAGATAGATAAATTGCGCCATTCAGCAACCTCAGCGTTGTCAGAAAGACGCGATGTTATTATTGTTGCCAGTGTTTCGTGCATATACAGCCTCGGTGACCCGATTGATTACAGAAATATGGTTATCTCTCTGCGTACGGGTATGGAGAAGAACCGCGATGAGCTTATCAGAAAGCTTGTTGAAATACAGTACGAAAGAAATGATATCGGCTTTGCACGAAACAAGTTCAGGGTAAGGGGAGATGTTGTTGAAGTTTTCCCTGTTTACTCAAATGAAAATGCAATCAGAATCGAATTTTTCGGCGATGAAATAGACAGAATCAGTGAAATAAATGCGCTCACGGGTGAAGTGAAAAATGTAATTTCACACGTTGCGATTTATCCTGCATCGCACTATGTTGTTTCTCCCGATAAAATGGAAAGATGCATAAAAACCATATACGAAGAGATGCTTGAAAGAGTTAACTACTTTCAGTCAGAGGGTAAGCTGCTTGAAGCGCAGCGTATTATGGAGAGAACGAATAACGATATAGAAATGCTCAGGGAAACAGGCTTCTGCAAGGGCATTGAAAATTATTCAGCTATTATGTCAGATAGAAAACCGGGTGAGCCTCCGTTTACTCTTCTTGATTATTTCCCTGATGATTTCCTTCTGTTTGTTGATGAATCCCACGTAACCTTGCCTCAGGTAAGAGGAATGTACGGCGGTGACCGTTCACGTAAAGAAAGTCTTATCAATTTCGGCTTCAGACTTCCTTCAGCGTTCGATAACAGACCGCTTACTTTTGACGAGTTTTACGGCAAGATCGGTCAGAAGATTTTTGTCAGTGCAACTCCGGGTGAGCTTGAAAAGGGCAAGAGTGCGCGTATTGCTGAGCAGGTAATCCGACCGACAGGCTTGCTCGATCCGCAGATAAGTGTACGGCCGACTGACGGTCAGATTGATGACCTTATTTCAGAAATAAATCTTCGTATTGAGCGAAAAGAAAAGGTGCTCGTGACAACTCTTACAAAAAAGATGGCAGAGGACCTTACAGAATATATAGAAAACCTCGGTATCGGTGTGCGATATATGCACTATGATGTTGATACCATTGAACGAATGAAAATCATCCGTGATCTTCGTCTTGGTGAGTTTGACGTGCTTGTCGGTATCAATCTTCTTCGTGAAGGTCTTGATATTCCCGAAGTGTCACTTGTCGCGATCCTTGATGCTGATAAGGAAGGCTTCCTAAGAAGCGAAACCTCACTTATTCAGACCATCGGACGAGCCGCACGAAACGCAAACGGCACGGTTATTATGTATGCCGATTCAGTTACTCCTTCAATGGAAAGAGCCATAAAAGAAACACAGAGGCGCCGTGAGAAGCAGGAGGCGTACAATGTCAGTCACGGAATCATACCCGAAACAATCCGTAAGGATGTCCGTGATGTGCTTGAGATTTCTTCAAAATCCGAACAGAAATCAAGAAAACAGATGTCACGTGCTGAGAGAGAAATTCTTATTAAACAGCTTACAGCTGAAATGAAGGCTGCGGCTAAGATTCTTGAGTTTGAGCACGCAGCATACCTGAGAGATAAGATTGAAAAATTAAGAGAGGGCAAATAATGCAGCAGAAAAACATTGTTGTCAAAGGAGCAAGAGAACACAACCTGAAAAATGTTGATGTGTCTGTGCCGAGAGATAAATTTATCGTTTTCACGGGTTTATCAGGCTCAGGCAAGTCTTCGCTTGCTTTTGATACCATATATGCCGAAGGTCAGCGACGTTATGTTGAGTCGCTTTCGTCCTATGCAAGACAGTTCCTCGGTCAGATGGAAAAGCCGCGTGTTGATTACATCGAGGGACTTTCACCGGCAATTTCGATTGACCAGAAAACAACATCAAAAAATCCGCGTTCAACTGTCGGTACGGTTACGGAAATATATGACTACCTCCGTCTGCTCTATGCAAGGGTAGGTGTACCGCATTGTCCCGTCTGCGGAAGAGAAATCAGCCGACAGAGCGTTGATACAATCGTTGACAGAATCCTTACGCTTGAAGAAGGAACAAGGATTCAGATAATGTCACCGATTGTTATGGGAAGAAAAGGTGAGTATGTCAAGGAGCTTGAAAACGCAAGAAAAAGCGGTTTCGTACGTGCGCGTGTTGACGGCATAACATATGATCTTTCCGAAAAAATCCCGATGGATAAAAATAAAAAACATAACATCGAGATTATCGTTGACAGACTTGTTATAAAAAATGAGATTAAATCACGTCTTACCGATTCTGTTGAAACTGCAACCAATCTTTCTAACGGACTTCTCATCGTTGATGTTATAGGCGGCGAAGAACAGCTTTATTCACAGAATTATGCCTGCCCCGAGCACGGAGTGAGTATTGAAGAGCTTTCGCCGAGAATGTTCAGCTTCAACAATCCCTACGGTGCATGCCAGAAGTGTGCAGGCCTCGGTGTTTTTATGAGAATCAACGAAGATCTTATTGTACCTGATAAAAAGCTTACCGTGCGAGAGGGTGCAATCAAGGCTTCGGGTTGGAATGTTTCAGATAATGGCGGTTCAATTGCACAGATGTATTTTGAAGGTCTTGCCGAACATTACGGCTTCTCACTTGATGTACCGTATAAGGAATTGCCGAAGGAAGCAAAGAAGGTTCTTATGTACGGAACAAACGGCAAGAAAATCAAGCTTTACCGCAAGACTGCTTACGGTGAAGGCTCTTATCTGACAGAGTTTGAGGGTGTAGTAAACAACCTTGAAAGACGTTACAATGAATCAACAAGTGAATATTCAAGGGGCGAAATTGAACAGCTTATGACTGTTGAAGATTGTCCTGAGTGCGGCGGTACCCGACTCAAAAAAGAAAGCTTGTGTGTTACAGTTTCGGGAATAAATATCCACGAATTTTCAAAAAAATCAATCAAGGATGCAATTGCTTTTCTTGATTCAATGAAGCTCAACGAGCGAGACCTGATGATTGCTGAACCGATTCTTAAAGAAATCAAAAGCAGAATGAGGTTTCTTGCAAGTGTCGGACTGGAGTATCTTACACTGACACGTTCTTCGGGAACTTTATCGGGCGGCGAAAGTCAGCGAATCCGTCTTGCGACGCAGATCGGTTCTTCCTTGATGGGTGTCCTCTATATTCTTGATGAGCCGAGTATCGGTCTGCATCAGAAGGATAATGCAAAGCTTCTTGAAACGTTGAAGCATCTGCGTGATATCGGTAACACACTTATTGTTGTTGAACACGATGAAGAAACGATGGAATCGGCCGATTATATTGTAGATATAGGTCCGGGCGCGGGTATTCACGGCGGTGAAATTGTCTGCGCAGGTACGGTTGACGATATTAAAAACTGCGATAAATCCATAACGGGGCAGTATCTCAGCGGAAAGAAAAAAATTCCCGTACCTGAAAAAAGACGTGAAGGTAACGGAAAATATCTTGAAATTATAAATGCACAGGAAAACAACCTGAAAAATGTTGATGTTAAACTTCCGTTAGGTAAGTTTATCTGCGTAACAGGTGTGTCGGGTTCCGGTAAATCCTCGCTTGTCAACGAGATTGTTTATAAACGCCTTGCAAATGAACTCAACGGTGCAAAGAAATTCCCGGGCAGGCATGAGGATATGCTTGGAGTTGAAAACCTTGACAAGGTTATTGATATCGATCAGGCTCCGATAGGAAGGACTCCACGTTCAAATCCTGCGACATATACGGGAGTTTTCAATGATATCCGAGAGTTATTTGCTTTGACTACAGAATCCAAGGCAAAAGGATATAAGGCTAACCGATTTTCTTTTAATGTCAAGGGCGGTCGCTGTGAGGCTTGTCAAGGCGACGGTATTGTAAAGATTGAAATGCACTTCTTACCTGATATTTATGTTCCTTGTGATGTCTGCCACGGAAACAGATATAACAGAGAAACACTTGAGGTTAAGTACAAAGGCAAGAATATTTACGATGTACTTGAAATGACAGTTGAAGAAGCTGTTGATTTCTTTTCAGCTGTGCCGAAAATCAGAAAGAAGCTCAATACTCTTTATGAGGTTGGTCTTGGCTATGTGAAGCTAGGACAGTCCGCAACAACACTTTCGGGCGGTGAGGCGCAGAGAGTAAAGCTTGCTACCGAGCTTGCAAAAACATCGACGGGAAAAACAATTTATATCCTGGATGAGCCGACAACAGGACTTCATACAGCCGATGTACACAGGTTGATTGATGTGCTTCAGCGACTTGTGGATAAAGGAAATACCGTGCTAGTTATTGAGCATAACCTTGATGTTATAAAAACAGCTGACCATATAATTGACCTCGGACCCGATGGGGGAGATAAGGGCGGCGAAATTGTTGCAACAGGTACTCCTGAAGAAGTTGCAAAAGTCAAGGGCTCTTATACAGGTGAATATATTAATAAAGTGCTATAAAAATAACGCCGCAGATTTTTAAGTCTGTGGCGTTCCTTTTATTATGTTTTTCAGTAAATCATCAAAGGCTTCATCATTCTTCGCGTTGTTGCCGCCTGAATTTGTTTTGTTAGGTCTGTCATAGCAGGTGCTTATATCCTGACCTTCATAGTAATCGGCACTTCCTGTAAGCTTTTCAAGCTCGGAGAAGAAATTGTCAATATAGTTGAATGAGTCTGAATCATCCGATATTTCTTCGTTTGTCTCGGGAAGAACAAATTCAATTATATCTTCTTCAAAAGTATCGGGGGATTCAGGGATTTCAGAGATATATGCAGAAGCTTCAGATTCGGTTGAGTATTCATTATCTTCTTTGTCAGCAAGATTTACGATCTCTGAAGAAATTTTATCGGCATTTGTGCCTATAATAGCTATCTCCTCGTTCAGCGAAGAAATCCTGGACATAATTTTATCGAATTGTTCGTTGTTATTTTTTACTGTTTGTTTTGTTTCGTTAATATATTTTTTAGCTTTGGTTTTTGCGTTTTCGATGATTTTGTCAGCCTCACTCAAACTCTCAAAACCGTCAGCCTGTGCAGATGTTGAATTAAAATCTTCAAGACTTTGTAATTCATCATTCAGAGTTTTTATCTTACGATCTTTTTCTTCAATTTTTTCAAGCAAAGCTTTGATTCTGTTTCTGGTGGCTTCAATTTCGTTCTGTACGCCGGTCTCGGCACACTGTGACTGCAAATGTGCGAGGTAATCAATGACCTGACGTCTGTCAAATCCACCGAAGATATTCTTTTTTATGATGAATTCTTTACTCATGGTCATTTCTCCGCTAAATTATTTAATTCATATTATCACATTTTTTTATTCTTTTCAACAAAAACATAATTTATTGCATAATTATTGTACTTGTGGTATAATTTTCTTTGATAAAAAGCTTGAGGTGTATTTATGCTTGTTTATACTTGTGAACAGATGCGCGTAATTGAAGAAAATGCCGATGTTAACGGGCTCTCCTATGTGCAGATGATGGAAAATGCAGGTAACGGTTGTGCGGATAAAATTCATTCTGTTGTCAGCGGTCTTGGCGGTGTCGCGAAGAGTGCGGCAATTATCTGTGGCTCGGGAAGAAACGGTGGCGACGGATACGTTATTGCACGTAATCTTTGTGAAAGAGGATATGCCGTTCAGCTTATCCTTGCTGACGGTTTTCCTACGGCATATGAATCAAAGATGATGTATTCATATCTTGAAGATAAGCCTGTTGTCATTACTGATCTTGCGGAGAATTATCAGGCATGTGTTTCTGCGTGTCTTACTTCAAATGCTGTTGTTGATTGCGTTTACGGTATCGGTTTTCACGGTCAGCTCAATGAATTGATTGCAGGTTTCTTTAAGGATATTGCAAAGTCTAAGGCAAAAAAGTTCTCGGTTGATATTCCGAGCGGACTTGAAGGAAATAACGGAGAGATCAATTCTGAATTTTTTAAAACGGATTATACGCTTGCGATTACTTGCTATAAGCCTGTGCATATTCTTAAACCGGCATGTGAAAAATGCGGTATTGTAAAGCTTATCGATATAGGAATTGCGAAAGAATCGTATGAGGCTGTCGGTTCGGAGATAATAATATCTGCTGATAATAAAGAAATTAAAAGATTTTTCAGTTTAAGACGTTCGGACTCACATAAAGGTGATTTCGGAAAGCTCCTTTCGGTTGCGGGCTCCAGAGATATGCAGGGGGCTGCTGTTATGGCTGCAAGTGCTGCAGTAAACAGTGGTGTGGGGCTGGTCAGAGCCGTTTTTCCCGATGCGGCTTATGCTCCGATTGCTTCAAAGCTTACGGAACCTCTTACGCTTGCTATGCAATCAACGCCTGAAGGTTATCTCAGCTTCAGAAATGCTGAAAGAATAATTAATCTTGTAAATGATTCAACAGCAACACTTCTTGGTTGCGGTCTCGGTTTCTGCGAAGACACGGTAAAGCTTGTTGAAGCAATACTTATGAACACTGAAAAGCCCATAATTCTTGATGCGGATGGAATAAATGCTGTAAGTTTAAATACAAATATACTGAAAGAAACTAAGGCTCCGCTTATTCTTACACCGCATATCGGAGAAATGTCGCGCCTGACCGGTCTGAGTATCGAAGAAATTGAGAAAAACAGGGTAAAGATTGCAAAGGAGTTTGCCTCTGAATATAACTGTATTCTTGTGCTTAAGGGTGCGAACACGGTTGTTGCTGCTCCGAAAGGAACTGTTTACATAAACAATACAGGTAACGCAGGTATGGCAACGGGCGGCTCGGGTGATGTTCTTGCAGGTATTATTGCTTCGTTTGTATGTCAGTCAATGGGTCTGCATTCTGCAACCATTGCAGGTGTTTATATACACGGACTCTGCGGCGATGTTGTAAGAGAAAAATATTCTATGCTTGGTGTTACACCGACTAAAATGATTGACGAATTGGCTGAAGTTCTTTCAAATTTTGAAGAATAGGCTTGTGAGATTAATGAAAAAACTTCTGTGTGCTTTTTTGTCGGTTTTGATACTTTCTTCATGTAATCGGGTTGATTTTCAACCCGATTTTCCTCTTTGTCCTGAAGGACAGATTGAGGTTGTTTATAACGAAATTGATTACACTGCAGATGTTTTTTTTGAAAATGATGTTCTTAATATCAGAATTGTGCAACCTGAAGCCTTAAATGGTTTCGAAATTACAGTCGGACCTGCAGAGATAACAGTTATTAATGATTCCTTGGAACTGCAATATGATAGGGAAAAAACAGAGAAGCTTTTTCCTATAATAGAAATTTATGATGTTTTAATACAACTTAACAGTTTAAAACCTGTGTTTAATGATAACAACGGAAATCTTGTTGCGCAATTTGATGTTAATCAAAACGAATGTTATGTAATGTTAAACAAACAAAGTGAAAAACTTTTGAAAATTGAATACAAAGGCTTAGTGTTTAATTTTATTGCCTGATTTGTTTCACTATAGATTTATTTGAATATATTATACTGTCAGCTTTATTTTTCTCCCCGTGATTAAAGATGATTATTCTGCCTCTGGATTGGCAAATATAATATTGACAAAAAATTTCAGGAGTGATTCAAATGACGATAAAACGGGGAGATATCTATTATGCAGATTTAAGTCCTGTTGTCGGCTCTGAACAAGGCGGCGTGAGACCGGTACTTATTGTTCAGAATGATGTAGGAAATAAATACAGCCCGACGGTTATTGCTGCGGCTATAACGAGTCAGCGTTACAAGACAAACCTTCCTACACATATTCAGGTGGATGCAGAAGATTGCGGACTTTCGAAAGATTCAATTGTGTTACTGGAACAGGTCCGCACAATCGATAAAAGACGCCTGAAAGAGAAAATGGGTAACCTACATGAACCTGATATGGCAAGGGTAAACAAAGCATTATCGGTAAGCCTCGGTATATTAAGTTAAAAAGAAACTGCACTGAGATTGAATTCAGTGCAGTTTTTGTTTATAGTGTTTGGTTTTCAAATTCACGGACAAACCAGACATCCTTGACTTCGAAACATCTGCCGTTGAGATACTCAAGCTGTCCGGCTTCGCCATCAAAATTAAAAATCAGCTTGTAGGAATAAAGAAACTGCTTTTTGTAGCCGAAGTCTTTGTTGAGCTTGTTTGTGCCGTATTTTCCGTCGCCGAGCAACGGATGTCCGATAGAGGCAAAATGAGCGCGGATCTGGTGAGTTCGTCCGGTAAGGAGTTCTACCTCTACAAGGCTGAGATCATTTTTAAAATCCTTACTCAATATCTTATATTTGGTTCTTATATCCTTTGAACCGTCGGTTGGCTTTTTTGTGACCTTGACGATGTTTTTCTTTTCGTCTTTGGTGAGATATCCTTCAAGTAATCCGCTATCTTTTTCAAGAATTCCGTGGACAATGCAAAGATAGAATTTACGAAGATTTCTTCGTTTCATCTGTGCATTCATAATTCGAAGGCTTTCAGCATTTTTTGCCGCAATTACTATACCGCCCGTATTTCTGTCAATACGGTTAACCAGAGCGGGTGTGAAGGAGTTTTCGTCATCGGGACGGTATTCACCCTTATCGTAAAGATATCTCTTTAAACGGGTTATAAGTGTGTCTATGTACTCTCTGTCATCCGGATGGCAAAGAAGACCTGTTTTCTTGTTGAGAAGAACAATGTTTTCATCTTCATAAATTATGTCGAGATTTTTTGAAGCGCCCGTGAAATCATACCTTGTTTCGGGCTTAACAAAAAACTCATCATTTATATACATATCGACTATGTCGCCGACTTTGAGCATTGTAGATATCTCGGCACGCTTTCCGTTAACCTTGATTCGCTTTATACGTATGTATTTGTACATAAGTGTCTGAGGCAGATTCGGAAGACTTTTTCTTATGAACTTGTCAAGACGCTGGTTTGCGTCGTTGGATTTGATTTCAAAACTTTTCATATCGTCAGTTCTTAAAGCTGTGAATCGGAGCAGGAATGCGTCCGCCGCGTGAGATGAATTTACTGCAATCAAATTCGTTAACCTTCATAATGGGAGCGTATCCGAGAAGTCCGCCGAATTCAACAGTTTCGCCGATTCCTTTACCAAATACGGGGATGATTCGTACTGCTGTTGTTTTCTGGTTTATCATACCAATTGCCATTTCGTCGGCAATTATACCTGAAATTGTGGAGGCCTTTGTGCTTCCGGGTATTGCAATCATATCAAGACCTACGGAGCAGACGCAGGTCATAGCCTCAAGTTTTTCGAGTGTGAGGGCACCTGCATTTACGGCATCAATCATTCCCTGATCTTCGGAAACGGGGATAAATGCACCCGAAAGACCGCCGACATACGAAGAAGCCATAATACCGCCTTTTTTGACCTGATCGTTAAGTAAAGCGAGAGCTGCAGTTGTGCCGGGTGCACCGACTTTTTCAAGACCCATTTCTTCAAGAATCTCAGCAACGCTGTCGCCGACAGCAGGAGTGGGAGCAAGAGAAAGGTCAATGATTCCGAAGGGTACATCAAGTCTGCGTGAAGCTTCCTGTGCAACGAGTTGTCCGACTCTTGTAACCTTGAACGCAGTTTTCTTGATTGTTTCGCAGAGTGTACCGAAGCTTTGTCCTTTTACTTCTGCAATGGCTCTTTTAACAACGCCAGGTCCGCTTACGCCGACATTGATAATTGTATCGGCCTCCGTAACGCCGTGAAAAGCACCTGCCATAAACGGGTTGTCATCCGGCGCGTTACAGAACACAACGAATTTTGCACATCCGATTGAATCGTTGTCCTTGGTAAGTTCAGCAGTTTCAACGATTTTTTCACCGATAAGCTTTACTGCATCCATATCTATTCCTGTTTTTGTTGATCCTACGTTCACGGAACTGCAAACTCTCTGAGTTGAAGCAAGAGCCTTGGGAATTGACTCAATAAGAAGCTTGTCTGAGGGTGTCATACCCTTTGAAACAAGAGCAGAAAAACCGCCGATGAAGTTTACACCGATTGTGTCAGCTGCACGGTCAAGAGTCTTTGCAATTGCAACATAGTCGTCGATTTCTTTGCAACAGGATGCACCGACAAGTGCTATGGGTGTGACAGAAACTCGCTTGTTAACAATGGGAATACCGAAATCAAGTTCGATATCTTTTCCGACTTTTACAAGGTTTTTTGCTTTGGTGGTTATTTTGTTGTAGATGTTTTCACACGTTTTGTCAACTGAGTCTGAGCAACAGTCAAGCAGGCTGATGCCCATTGTGATTGTTCTGACGTCGAGGTTGTTTTCCTCAATCATTTTGTTGGTTTCACGTACTTCGAAAATATTGGTCATGATACCACCTCAGATTCTGTGCATGATGTTGAAGATATCTTCATGCTGCATCTTGATTTTAACACCGAGCTCATCGCCGACTTTTTCGATTTCTTCAACAAGTACGGAGAAATCCTTTGATGTCTGCTGTGCATCGACTATCATCATCATGTTGAAGAATCCCTGAACGATTGACTGGTTGATATCAAGGATGTTTATATTGTTTTCAGCAAGAAAGGTACAGACACGCGCTATAATTCCGACTCTGTCCTTACCGATTACCGTTATAATTGTTCTGTTCATTGTAATCACTCCTCGTCGTTTGTTTCGTTTTCCTGAAGTCCGTTAAGAATTGCGTTAAGGTCAAGCTTCTGTGAATTGAGAAGCTCATCAGCCTTTGAAAGGGTAGGTGCATTCTTTTCAAGCTGACCCTCAAATTCATCCTTTGGTTCAAGTAAAGCTTCAATATCCTCAATCGTAGCATCCTGACCGAGGTCTTCTGCCATCATCTTATCAATCCCTGTAGGACCTTCATCTTCAGCGGATTCGTTACTGTTTTTAACATCAGACACATTGTTAGCTGTTACTGCTTTTTTCTTGTTCTCGAAAATGAATCTGAGAACAAGGAAGATTATAAGCAAGAAAAGTGTTATTGCTGAAATAATTGCGCCGATTTTAAGACCCTGCGGTTCATAGCTGAATTCAATATCGTGCATTCCCGGTTCAATCTTGATACCGATAAGTGCACCGCCGATTTTGATTTTCTTTGCCTCTTCACCGTCAACCTTTACTGTCCAGCCTTCATCATAGTTGATTGATGTATACAAAATTTTGTTTTCACCGGCATTTACGTGGCCTTTGATATAAGTGTCATCAAATTCGTCAATAACCATTCCGCCCTGTTTGAGAACTTCATAGCCGGCATCAAGGATATCAGTATCAAGTCCTGTTGCGTAGCATTCAATGTAACCTGAGTCTTTATCTGCGGGTACAGGTACTTCAACGGTAAGAATTTCACCCGGAGCACATTTTCCGCAGTCAAGAATGTACGGTTCACCAAGATCCTGTGTCGTACGGAAATCAGATTGTTCAGTGTAAACATCGATGTTTTCAATTGTACTGCCTTTGAAATAAAGATATACGTTCTGGTTTTCCGGAATATAATATTTTAAAGTGATTTTTCCGTCTGCATTGGTCTGTTCTTTAAAGTAAGTGAATGTGTCGGAGTAAAATTCGTTACCGTTATCGGTAATGTTTTCTGTTGCATAACTCTGCACATCGATTTTTTTCAATGCTCCGTAAATACCCGTCGAATAATACCAGAAATCGTTGTGAATATCAAACGGGTTAGAATAATCGGCTGAGAAATCAACCATTTTTTCGTTTACAGTGAAGGCTAAAGGCATATAATACTTATTCTCATATGCCGTATATTTGCCGCAATTTGCTACAAATTCATATAAGTCTGTGTTGATTTCCCGTTCATCGTTTTTTACCAGGTATTTAAGCGACATCATTGCATTGTAAACAGGTGTCTGAGAATAGTAAATGTAACTGTTGATATAGTTACTGTCCATACCGAGCTTGTCCTGAAGATTTGCTGATTTCTCATAAGCCATGGATGAGAAAACCGAAAGTCCGTTGTAGTTGAACCAAGAAGGATCCATTATTGTGTTACTCCATGTGAGTTCCATACGGTAGTCGTCCGATTCTTCTATTTTATCGAGCGTTTTCTTAAGAGTTCTGAAATCTTCGTAGTCGTTGACAAAATTAACTTTTTCCTGAGTGATTTTGATATGGTCGATGTCAGCAATTGCAACTTCAGCAAATACGCAGCACATAAGAAGAAGTGCGACTGCTGACTGTGCCAGATCCTTTTTCTTCATAAGGCTGAGAATAAGGGTATAGGCTACAGTAAAACCGACTGTAATATAAACCGTATCGTCATCAACATTACCCATACCGATTTCCTGAACAAGAATTGTAAAGAGAAGAACGGCAAGGCCTGAGCCGATAATTCCTTTTGTGTTAATACTCTTTATGTGAACTATAACCTGATATGCTATTTTTAACAGGAAGAATGAATAAATAAATGAAAATCTGAAAGGAAGATCGTTCGGGAAATGTAAAGCGTGGAGAATATAGTTTGCAAAGTTAAGATTGAAACCTACAAAGAATATTGCAAGAAGAACAATGTGGGCAACCTTTTCTTTTGCTTTGATTTTATCGCAGAATGCATATAACGGAAGCAGAATGACTGCAAGGATACCGCTGTAAACATTCGGAAGAACTGTGTCACCGCTGCTTCTGATTGTCGGTTCAATTGCTGCAAGATGGTTTGCGATGAAATCAAATATTGTGTTGTAGTATGTTGCGTCTTCAGGGAATGTACCTGATGTTGCAGAACAGGATTTGAGGCAGAAATATGTCGGTATAAGAGCAACTGCCGTAAGCATAGCGGCGACAACTGAGCTTCCTGCAAAGAGCACACCGCTTCTTAAAAACCTGTTGTAGAAAATCTTGCTTATCAATGACGATTCGGGTCTGCCTTCATCGTTTATTGTGAAAGGAATGTCGCTATATGTGTCTTTAAGTCCGTTTTTGCTGATGAAATAAACAAGGAAATATATGACAGAAAAGATACAGATCATGTATGTCATATAGTAGGATGAGAAAAATGAAACAGCAAGGGAAACAACGTAAAGGGTACATTTTCTGTTGTTTATGATCTTCTCAATTCCGAGGATGATAAGCGGAAGAAGGTACATTGCATCGGTCCACATGATGTTCCAGTAATATGCAATAAAGAAGCCGCAGAAAGCATACAGAACACCGAAAGCGGAAACGGTAAAGTCGTTCTTTCCGGTAGATTTTTTAAGATAAATTGCAAAGGTTGAAGCGGCAAGTGCATTTTTGATAAGAACCATTGCACCGACTGCTTCAGGTACATTTTCGTGACCTGCAATAAGGGTTATGATTGCACCGATCGGGCTTGAAAGATAGTTAAAATAATTGCCTAAAAAGCTTCCGCCGCCGCCCGTGGTCCATGAGTAGAGAAGACTCTTTCCTTCGGTTATTCTGTCATAAAGCTCAGCAAAAAGCGGCCCGTACTGATGGAAAAGGTCCATCCTGAGAACGGTTCTTCCGCCGAAAGGAATAATTTCGTAACAATAATAAACAAGCAGCATCAATACTGTTGAGCATATAAATGCGAGGGCTACATATATATTATTATCAATGAATTTTGACAGGCGACTGTTTCGCTTTTTCAGCTTTTTTGTTCCTGAACTCATGGTACTCATCCTTTCAGAGTATACTCTCACAATATATTACCATAAAATTATCTTTCTTTCAATATCTTGTGGTTAAAGTTAATACTATTTTAATAAAATTTTGTTCTAAAAGGGGACAAGTATTCATAAAAAGTATTGGTGATATGAATAATGAACAGAAAAGCCTTAAACCTCAAGGGGATTGTGAAATATTTACCCGAAAAACTCAAGTTGTCATTAAACGGATTGAATGATGAAAAAATCGAAGAATTATATGAGATAAGATTAAAATCGGAGCAACCGGTTGTTCTTGTTTTTGCCGACGAAAAACAATTCGTTACCGATACAGGAAGAATCACTCCGTTTTACACCAGTGCAGTTTTGAAGTTAAGCGATATGGAGTTAAGAAATGTTTTTGAACGGATGTGCAAATATTCCGTTTATTCTTTGACCGATAATATCCGTAACGGTTTTATCACGGTTGAAAACGGTTGCCGTGTCGGTGTTTACGGAATGGCTGTTACTGAAGGCGGTAATGTAAGTTCAGTAAGAAATATCAAAGGTCTTAATATCCGTCTGGCAGGAGATTTTAATGATATTTCAACTGATGTTTATAAACTTTTTGAAAATTCAAGACCCAATATTCTGATTTGCGGTCCACCGTCAAGCGGAAAGACAACTTTAATTAAAGACTTATGCAGAAATCTGTCCGATAAGCTTAACTATAAAGTATCTCTTATTGATGAAAGAGCAGAATTTGAAAATTATTATCTCGGATATAACACTGATGTTCTGACGGGATATCCGAAACATGCAGGTGTTATACAGAGTGTACGCACACTTTCACCTGAAATAATCGTTTTTGATGAGTTAGGAAACGTCAATGAGATTGAAGCAGTTATTGAAGGAATGAACAGCGGAGTCAGTTTTGTTATGAGTATACACTGCAGTAACAGCAGGGATCTGAAACGAAAAAAACAGCTTGATATTCTGACTAAAACCAAGGCGGTAGATTATTTTGTTTTTTTGAAAGACAGAGCAGAAGTTTCTGAAATTGTTTCTGCAGAGGATTTTTACCATGAAGACAGTAGCATTGATAGTACTTGCAATTGTTTGCGCAGCAACGGGTCAGTGTATTGCCGACTCGTATAAAAAGAGAGTATTATTGCTTGAAAAAACCGAAATTTTAATTTCAGTTATCCGTGATGAAATAAGCTTTTATGCCTTGCCTGTCGGTGAGTTGATTCATTTGCTTTCAAAAAAAGACACACTGAAACAGTTAAAATTTATTTCAGAATGCAGCAGGCATTTAGCGGCAGGCTGTGATTTCCCTAAAGCATGGACGAATGCACTTGATGACCGTAAAAATATCGCATTTTTAAAGAAGAAAGATGTTGATTTGCTTAAATCGTTCGGTGAGAATTTTGGAGTAACAGACAGTGAAGGTCAACTTTCTAATTGTAATGTCTGTTTAGAGTTATTGAAGATAAACCATAACGAAGCATTAAAAGATAAAGAACGTTATTCATATCTTTCAACAGGAATCGGTTTTCTTGCCGGATTGGGAATTATGATTGTTTTAATTTAGAGGTAAGTATGGAATTGGTATTGAAAATTGCAGCTGTCGGAATAATTGTTGCGGTTTTACAGCAAACGCTCTCACGCTCCGGTCGCGATGAATATGCTCTTCTTACGGTGCTTGCCGGAATTATTGCTGTTATAACAATGTTAATGCATGAAGTCTCGGGTGTGTTTGAGTCAATTTCATCTTTTATCGATTTGTAGTATGGATATTTTAAAAATAGTATCGGTTTCTGTTATCTGTGCTGTTGGATGTCTTGTTGTTAAACAAATAAAACCTGAATTTGTTCCGTTTCTGCAGATAAGCTCGTTACTGGTTGTTTGTACACTTTCTGTAAACGGGGTGAAAAAGCTTTTAGAATCTGTGTCGGAGCTTGTGGGTGTTGGCGGTGTTGTACAGGATGAATATATATTCTTGCTGGTTAAAGTGCTTGGTGTAGCTGTAATTACAAAATTTGCCACAGAGATATGTAACGATTCAGGAAATTCTTCATTAGCTGTCGGTGTTGCCCTTGCGGGTAAAGCGGCGATACTTATACTTTGTTTTCCTTTGTTGACTACGGTTGTGAATCTTGCTGCAGGTATGTTGAAGTAATATGAAAAGATTGGTTAAAGTCAGTACTGTATTAATAGTTATAATTGTTATAGCACTTGTGTCAGGTGTCCGGTGTTGTGCAGAAGAAAATATGTTTGAAAAAGAAATTTTTGAAAGCGTACCCGGTGATGTCCTGGATTTGTTTGAAGAACTCGGAGTTGATTCGCTTGAATTTGATTCAGTGTTCAATGTCAGTGCCTCGGACATACTCAGACTGATAAAAAAGCTTGTTACAGGTGCTGTTGAATCTCCGCTTGTTTCTGTTGTACGGCTTATTGCGATCGTTATAATTCTTGCAGTATTTGAATGTTTTATACCGGACGATTCAAAGGTGCAGGATGTTATAAATTTAGTAGGAACACTGTTCTGTGTGCTCAGCATAGTCAAACCGTTATCTTTTGCAGTTACATCCGCGGTGTCGTCGGTTACAATTTCTGAAAAGTTTATGTTAGTACTGATTCCCGTGCTTACGGGTGTTGTTTCAGCCTCAGGCAATCCTACACTTGCGGCTTCTTTTCAGTCAATTGCTTTTGTGGCTGCACAGCTGATTTCGTTGCTTACATCGAAAGGTATTGTACCTGTAGTCGGCGTTGTTTTGTCGTTGGATATTGTCGGTTCGCTTATGCCGCGGTTCAGCCTGACGTCCCTTACAGAGGCAATAAAAAAGAGCATTACGACGATACTTTCGTTTTGTGCAACGGTTTTTGTTTCATTTCTCGGATTGAAAGCCGGTATGGCTAACACGGCAGACACGCTTATGGGCAAAGGGATGAAGCTTATTATCAGCTCGGCTGTTCCTGTAATCGGAGGAGCATTGAGCGAAGCTTATTCGGGTGTTGTAGGAAACATGGTTCTTGTTAAAAGTACAATCGGAGTTTTTGGTATCGGAGCGATAGCGCTTATAACTTTACCGTCCTGCATTCAGCTTATTGTTTGGATTATGGCGTTGAAAATATCTTCAGGAATTGCCGGAATGTTTGACCAAAAGCAAGTAAGTATTTTGTTGAAGGCAGTTTCATCTTCACTTGTACTTCTCAATGTGGTGGTCGTTTTTGTTGCGGTTTTATTCGTGATTTCGATATCGTTAATCCTTGTGCTGAAAGCTGGTTGATTATGGATTACATAAAACAATGGGCATTGGGACTTGTGCTTACATCGGTAATCGGTACGGTTGTGCTTGTTTTATCTCCCTCAGGCACAATGGAAAAACAGGTACGATTAGCGGTTTCACTGGTTATTCTTGTAATGTTTGTGAGTCCGTTATTCAGCTTATCTGATTTAAAGCAAGATCAATTCTCTGCAGAGGCTAACTTTAAGGAAAATATGTCGAACAATGCTGAAGAATATTTTACCGGAGTTTTTGAAAATGAATTGAATGAAAAAATAATCAGTCTGGTTGAAGCCGAGGGCATTGAAGTTGCTGAAACAAAAATTGATGTTTCGGTTAAGAATGAAAATGAAATCAGCGTTGAAAGTGTTGTAGTTTATATCCTTGACAAAGATAAATCGTCAGAGGTGAAGAGTCTGATTGAAAATGAATATGGGATTATAGCGGAAGTTGAGGTGAGCGATTGAGGGATGCTTTAAGAATTTTTTCGGAAAAACTGATGTGTGATAAAAAGAAACTGTTTATTATTGCCGCCGGGATAATCGGTGTGGTGCTGCTGATTATTTCTGAATTTATACCTGAAAGTGAAAAGTCTGTTGAAACGCAGGAAGATGAAACTGAAATAAGTTTTACAGTATATGAAAAAGATATCGAAGAAAGATTGGAAAATCTGTTGGAATCAGTTGAGGGGGCAGGTAAAGTTCAGGTGATGGTTACTGTTGAAAGCGGTGACGAGAAGGTTTATGCTACCGAGAGTAAAAAATCAGAGAATAATGAAGAAAAAAGTTATGTACTCGTAGATGTTGAAGGCAGTGATAACGGACTTCTTTTGAAAATAGCACAGCCTGAGATACGCGGTGTGGCAATAGTGTGTCAGGGGGCAGATTCGCCGACGGTACGAAATGCTGTCATCGGTGCGGTTACGTCGGTGTTGAGTATCAGCAGCAATCGTGTAAATGTTTCAAAAATGAAAAACAGTAACGGAGGATGATTTTATGGTTATAAAAAAGAAGCAGATAGTTACGGCAACTCTTGCGCTTGCACTCGGTGCGGCGGTGTTTGTTAATTGGTATTATACAGGACCGCAACCGCAGCAAACGCTTAACAGTGAAAATACAACTCAACCGACCGAAAGTGAAAATCTTGGCGATGCACAATATGTGTCTGCTACAACAGGAAAACAATCGGCTGAAACTCTTGCCGATTTCAAGCTTAAAAGGGATTCGGCGCGTGATGAGGCAAAGGAAACGCTGAATTCTGTTATCAAAGATTCAAAGTCATCTCCGGATGCTGTTTCTCAGGCAACGGAGTCCTTAGCAATAATTGCTGACGATATTAAAGATGAAGCAGACCTGGAAAATCTTATTTTTGCAAAAACCTCCTGTGAGTGCGTGGTTGTTATTGATGCTGAGGTTTGTCAGGTGATTGTGGAAAAAGGAAAGCTTTCTCAGAATGTATCACTTCAGATTAAGGAACTTGTGGTAAAACAGACAAAAATTCCTTCAAAAAATATAACAATTATTGAATTAAAAGGTTGATGTATTCAAAAAATGTGGTATAATATGCATTAAAGTATGAATATATACAGTTAGTGCACCTTAAAAATCTGCATACATTTGCGGACAATATACCTGTTAATAAGTGCCCTCTGTATTCATACGGAGGGTTTATTTTTTTGAAAGGATGAGAAAAATGAGTACATTATCCGAAAAAAGACGTAAGTCAAGAGAACAGTCTTTCATCGTTCTTTTTGAAAAGTCCTTTAATGAGGATCAGTCTTTCGATGAAATTGTTGAGATCGCAATTGAATCTGAAGTAATCGAAAAAGACTCTTTTATGAATGCCATTATTAAAGCAGCTGATGAAAATATTGCCGAGATTGATGCTGAAATCGAAAAGAATCTTAAAGGTTGGAGTAAATCAAGAATTTCAAAGGTCAGCCTTGCTCTTCTGAGAATGGCTATTGCAGAAATGAAATATCTGGACGAGGTTCCTGTCGGTGTTTCAATCAATGAGGCTGTTGAAATTTGTAAGATCTACGGTTCTGATGAAGATAAATCCTTTATCAACGGAGTTCTCGGCTCGGTTGCAAGAAGTATAGAGGCATAAAATGGCTTGTTATTTAGGAATAGACACAAGTAATTACACAACTTCATGTGCTGTTTATGATGATGTTTCCGATACGATTGTGCAGAAGAAAAAGCTTTTGCCGGTCAAGTCGGGAGAGCTCGGATTAAGACAGAGTGATGCAGTGTTTCACCATACCGTACAACTCCCTCAATTGATTCGTGATTTGTTTTCTGATTTCAACGGAGAGATTAATGCTGTCGGTGTTTCGGAAGTACCGGTCAGACAGGAAGGCTCGTATATGCCGTGCTTTCTTCCGGGTGTAAGTGCGGCAACTGCGGTAGCTTGTGCTAATAATATTGACTTGTATAAATATTCACACCAGCAGGGACACCTGATGGCTGCTTTGTATTCGGCGGGAAAACGTGAACTTTACGGCAGAGAATTTCTTGCATTTCATGTTTCAGGCGGAACAACACAGCTTCTGACTGTAAAAGGTGATCTGGATGCAACCCTTATTGCATCATCTCTTGACCTTAAAGCAGGTCAGGCGGTTGACCGTGTGGGGGTTATGCTTGGTTTTTCTTTTCCTGCAGGCAAGTATGTTGACGAGCTTGCGTCAAAGAGTGATAAAAAATATAAAATTAACCTGAAACTTAACAACGGAAACTGCAACCTTTCCGGTGTTGAAAATAAATGCAAGGAAATGTTCAAAAACGGCGAGAGTAAAGAAGATATCTGCCGTTATTGTATAGATTACATAATTACTGCTTTGGAAAAAATGATGCTTTACGCTCTTGAGGCGTACGGGAATTTACCCGTTGTGTTTTCCGGCGGTGTTATGTCAAACAGCATAATTAAGAAATATTTCACTGAAAAATACGGAGCATTTTTTGCTGAGCCTGAATTTTCGTCTGATAATGCTGCAGGTATAGCAATTCTTGCTTCTGTGAGGAAATAATTAATGTTTGAATCAACTGTTTTAAGTGTAACTCAACTTAATACTTACGTTAAATCTATTCTTGAAGGCGATTTGCTCCTGCGTAATGTCTTCGTTGTCGGAGAGATTTCAAATTTTACCAATCATTACCGTACGGGACATTATTACATGACCCTGAAGGATGAAAACTCCTGCATAAAGGCTGTTATGTTCAAGTCTGCAAATCAGAGACTTCGTTTTATGCCTGAAAGCGGAATGGGTGTCATAGTACGCGGAAGAGTGTCGCTTTATGACCGTGACGGTCAGTATCAGCTTTATATTGAAGATATGCAACCAGACGGAATAGGGGCTTTGAATCTTGCGTTTGAGCAGTTGAAAAATAAACTTGCGGCTGAAGGTCTTTTTGATGAAAGCTTCAAAAAGCCGATTCCGTCAAGAAGCAGAAGAATCGGTGTTGTAACGTCTGCTACAGGTGCTGTTATTCAGGATATTAAAAATGTTGTTTCACGAAGATATCCGATGGCTGAAATAATACTTGCACCTGTTGAAGTGCAGGGTGTGAATGCGGCACCACAGATTGCAACCGCAATTGATGATTTTAATTCGGGTGATTATGCCGATGTGCTCATTGTGGGCAGAGGCGGCGGTTCACTCGAGGATTTATGGGCTTTCAACGAAGAGGTTGTCGTGCGGGCAGTTTTCAGGAGCAGAATCCCCGTGATTTCTGCTGTAGGACACGAAACAGACTTTACAATCTGCGATTTCGTTGCTGACCTTAGGGCTCCGACACCTTCGGCAGCAGCCGAGCTTGCAGTACCTGATATCAGAGATGACCTTGCATTTATTAATGGTGCAGTTTCGTTGATTGAAAACACGTTGAACAAGCGTATTCAAAATGAAACGGATAAGCTTCATCTTCTCAAAGACAAACTGAGTCTATTGAGTCCTTCTAACCTTATTGATGAAAGAATGAATATGGTTTCGCTTTTATATAACGATGCACTCAACCGTATAAACGATAAGTTGAATTCTGAAGGGAATCGTTTTTCCGTTGCTTGCGCAAAAATTGATTCACTTAATCCGATAAAAGTTCTCAGCAGAGGATACTCGATTGCAATGAAGGGTGACAAAATCATAAACAGTGTAAGCGATCTCTTTTGCGGTGACAGAATAACAGTAAAATTTGCTGATGGTGAAAAAGAATGTGAGGTGCTTTGAGTGGCTGCAAAAATGACATATGAAGAGGCGATTTTACGCCTTGAAGAAAACGTTGAAAAACTCAATGACGGAAGTCTTTCTCTTGATGAATCAATCAAGATTTTTGAAGAAAGCACAAAACTGGCTGTGTTTTGTAACGATTGTCTTGAAAAAGCAAAGCTCAAGGTTACAGAGCTTTCAAAGGCTGAGTAAAGGAAGTTTTGTATGGATAAATATATTGATTTAATTAACAGTACTCTTGACTCATATCTTCCTGATTCGGACGATATTGTTTCGCAGGCGATGAGATACAGTGTTGAAAACGGTGGTAAAAGAGTCCGTCCCGCACTTTTACTCGCATTCTGTGAGTTGTGTTCAGGAGATATAAATAAGGCGATGCCGCTTGCGTGTGCTCTTGAAATGATCCACACATATTCGCTTATACATGACGATTTACCTTGTATGGATAATGACGATTTCAGACGCGGTAAGCCTTCTTGCCATGTGAAATTCGGCTATGAATACGCTTTACTTGCAGGTGATGCATTGCTGACTCTTGCATTTGAAACTGCTTTAAAAGCTGAGCTTCCTGCAGATCTTCTTGTTAAAGCGACAAAAGAGCTTGCGGTTGCTTCAGGATGGGCTGGAATGGTTGGCGGTCAGGTAGTTGATCTGCAGAATGAAGGAAAGAAAGTTCAGGTTGAAGATGTAGTGAAGATGTACAGTCTGAAGACCGGTGAGCTTATCCGTGCCGCTTGTGTAATTGGTTGCATTGCAGCAGGTGCCTTGTCTAAAATTCCTTATGCAACTGTCTATGCACACAATATCGGTCTTTCTTTCCAGATTGTTGACGATATACTTGATGTTACAAGTGACTCACAAACGCTTGGCAAGCCTGTGGGCAGCGATGAAGAGAATGAAAAATGTACGTATGTTTCTCTCAAGGGAATTGATGAGTCTAAACGTGTTGTGTCAGTACTGACAGAGGAAGCTAAAGCTGTTCTTGATAATTTTGATGCCGACACAACAGCACTCAAAACTTTTGCAGATAAAATGGAAAAAAGAAAAAATTAAGAATTCGATATCTTTGGAAGTGATTAAATGGAAAATGATTTCAAATATCTTAGTAAAATTAAATCTCCCGATGATATAAAAAAGCTCGATGAAAATGAGTTGAATGAGCTTGCTGCAGAAATAAGACAGAAGCTTATTCAGACGGTTTCAAAAAACGGCGGACATCTTGCATCTAATCTTGGTGTTGTAGAACTTACTATTGCAATTCATAAGGTTTTTGATTCCCCGAAAGATAAAATAGTCTGGGACGTGGGTCATCAGGCTTATACACACAAGCTCGTAACGGGCAGATTTGATGTGTTTGATACCATTCGTCAGAAGGACGGAATTTCGGGATTTTGCCATCCGAATGAAAGTGAACACGATGTTTTTTACAGCGGTCACAGCGGAACATCTGTATCTTCTGCTTTCGGAATCTCTCAGGCGAAAAAGATTAATAATGATAATTCATATACTGTTGCCGTAATCGGTGACGGTTCGTTCACAGGCGGCCTTGTTTACGAAGCCCTTAATAATGCGGGACGATCAAAGACAAATCTTATTGTAATTCTTAACGACAATGAAATGTCTATTTCTCCGAATGTCGGCTCCCTTGCAAAGCATCTGGCAAGAATAAGATCAAAGAAACGCTATGTAAGCATGAAGGCTTTACTTGAAAGTATTCTCTGTAAGATTCCGCTTGTTGGTACTAAAATTGCAGACGGAGTTTATAAGATCAAAACATCGGTTAAGAATTTCCTTTATGAAAGTACAATTTTTGAAAAGCTAGGTTTCAGATATATGGGACCGGTTGACGGTCACGATATAGCCCTTGTTATGGAAGCTCTTAACACAGCGAAAGAAATTGGCGGCCCGGTCGTATTGCATGTTAATACGATCAAAGGTAAGGGTTACGACTTTGCCGAAAAAGATCCCAGCTCTTTCCACGGAATTTCTAATTTTGATGTTGATACAGGTGAATGGGTTTCAGGTGATACCACTTTCGGCAATGAGTTCGGAAAGCTTATGTGTACAATGGCAGAAAAGGATAAACGTATTTCTGTTATTACTGCAGCAATGAGCCTTGGTACGGGGCTTACTGAATTTTCTAAAAAACATTCAGACCGATTCTTTGATGTAGGCATTGCTGAAGAGCACGCCGTAACATTTGCGTCAGGTCTTTCTAAAGGTGGTTTATTACCGGTTTTTGCTGTTTATTCAACATTTTTACAGCGTTGTTATGATGAAATAATTCATGACGGTGCTCTGCAGGATCAGAAAATGGTTCTTGCAATTGACAGAGCCGGCTTTGTCGGTGACGACGGAGAGACACATAACGGACTCTATGATGTTGCGTTTTTACAGAGTATTCCTAAAGTTACGGTTTATTCTCCTACAACTTATGATGAAATGAAGGTTGCGTTCGGCAATGCATTCTATAAAGATACGGATGTTGTTGCTGTCAGATATCCGAGAGGTTCTGAGCCTGAACTTCCTGATGATTATGAGCCTTCATACGGAACTTATGATTTATATGGTCATATGTGGGCTGACACTGTAATTGTAACCTACGGCAGATTGTTCAGTGAAGCTGCAAAAGCAGCTAATCTTCTTCTCAAAAAAGGCAAAAAGGTGAAGATTCTTAAATTGAACAGAATTAAACCGATTGACATGGATGCAGTTGATGCTGTGATTGATTCTAAACACATTTTCTTCTACGAAGAAGGTGTAAGAAGCGGCGGAATAGGTGAAAAGTTTGCTGCTCTGCTTCTTCAGAAGGGTTATAAGGGAACCTATGATATTACTGCGATTGATGACTGTTTTGTGAAACAGGCAAAGATTCCTGAATTAATGAAAGAATATAAATTTGATTGTGACAGTATCGTTGAAAAACTCAGCAGTGAAAGTTTGAGGTGAAACCGTGGCTGATAAACAAAGACTTGATATAGCTGTAACAGCAAGAGGCCTCGTCCCGTCACGTGAAAAGGCAAAGGCTTTGATTATGGCAGGGCAGGTATATGTTAACGGACAGAAGGAACTGAAGGCCGGTGCTAATGTCAAAGAAACTGACGAGATTGAAGTAAGAGGAAGCCAGAATCCTTTTGTAAGCCGTGGCGGACTTAAACTGCAGAAAGCGGCAAAGGAATTTGATATTAACCTCAATGATTGTATCTGCATGGATATCGGCGCTTCAACGGGTGGGTTTACGGACTGTATGCTTACTTACGGTGCAAAGAAAGTCTATGCCATTGATGTCGGTTACGGTCAGCTTGCGTGGAAACTCAGAACGGACGAGCGAGTTGTAAATATGGAACGTACAAACTTCAGGTACGTTACTCATGAACATATACCTGAAGAAGTTGATTTTGCCAGTGTAGATGTTTCTTTCATTTCGCTTAAAATTATTCTGCCGGTTCTTCATGCTCTTCTGAAAATGAACGGTGAGGCAGTTTGTCTTATCAAACCTCAGTTCGAAGCAGGAAAAGATAAAATCGGTAAAAAGGGTGTTGTACGTGATCCTTCTGTTCATACAGAGGTTGTTGAGAAGATAACTCAGTTTGCAGTTGAAACAGGATTCACGTTGAAAAACCTTGATTTTTCGCCGATAAAAGGTCCTGAGGGTAATATTGAATATCTTATGCATATAATCAAAAATGATAATCCTGAAGTTGCTTGTGATGTTGTCCCGGCTGAGCTTGTGGAGCGTTCACACAGCACATTGGATAATTAACAGGTGTGATAAAATGAAAATCGCATTAATGCCCAACCTGACAAGGAAAAATGCATTGAGTGTATCTCTTGAGGTATGTATGCAACTTGATAAACTCAATGCTGATTACATAGTCAGAACGGAACAAAAAGAATATTTTATAAATACAAATGCACGTTTTTTGTCAGAAGAAAAAATGATTGAAGAGTGTGATGTTATAATTGCTGTCGGTGGCGACGGAACTATCATACACGCTGCAAAATCAGGGAAACCGATTCTCGGCATAAATGCCGGCAGGATTGCTTTTATGGCAGGACTTGAGCCGACTGAGCTTGATATGCTGAAAAATCTTATTGACGGCAATTATGAAAACGACAAGCGTATGATGCTCAAAGCTGATGTGTGTAATGCTGACGGAACAGTTGTAAAAACGTGTTATTGTATCAATGATGTTGTTCTTGCAAGGGGCACACAGATTAAAATGGAAGATATTTCTGTTGAACACAACGGGAAATTGATCAATAACTATACAGCTGACGGAATTATTATTTCAACCCCGACGGGTTCTACAGCATACAGCTTGTCGGCAGGAGGTCCTGTTGTTGACCCGCAGATTGAAAGTATATTGCTTACACCGATCTGTACACATTCTCTTTTCTCAAGAGCCTTGATTTTTAAACCTGATTCGGTTTTCAGACTCTATTCTCCGAACTTGATTGAACTCGGACTTTCTTGTGATGGTGACGAAACGGTAACTGTTCCGCAGGGTCATTATGTGCTTGTGCGAAAGGCCGAGATGTACGGTGAATTTATACGAATTAAAAATGAAACATTCCTTGAAATTTTGAACAGTAAGCTTGCTCAGCGCAGACTGTAGGGTGACGGTAGTAATCCGAACCTGCCCGAAATCAAGTCTTTTCAGCGCTTTTCGGCGTTTCGGATTTGAAAGGCGTCAGCCTGTCGGCATCCTCAACATCCAAAAATCATCTGAAAATCCTCTGCTTTCGGGTCGAAGATTTTTTATCGAGAAGATTTTTGGCAATCCAAGGCAAAAACACAGCCAATCCTTTGTGGATTGGCGAGTATTTCAACGAAGAAGTGACGGAAATCATCCGATAAAAAACACGGTTCGGATTACTACCGTCACCCTAAGGAGAGGGTAGTATGAAGAAAAAAAGACACAGCATGATTCTTAAGTTAATCAGCAGATACGAAATAGGTACTCAGGAAGAGCTTATGGAAAAATTGCGTGATAACGGTTTTGATGCAACTCAGGCAACGGTTTCACGCGATATAAAGGAGCTCCGTCTTGTTAAACAGATGGATAAAAAAGGCTCTTACAGATATGTTGAGGGAAAAAGCGAAACTGACGAATATCTTTCTAAGTTTAACGCGATTTTTTCTCATTCGGTAGTTTCCTGCGATTATGCGCTTAATACTGTGGTTATTAAGTGTTATACAGGCATGGCTCAGGCTGCCTGCGCAACCTTTGATAATATGCAGTGGGAAGGTCTTGTCGGAACAATTGCAGGTGACGATACAATATTTGCACTCTGCAGAACAGAGCAGCTTGCAAAAGAACTGAAGGGTTCTATTGAAAGATTAGTTAAGTAATTTACGGACGTGGTACTATGCTTACAAGCCTGAAAATTGAAAATGTTGCAATAATTGAAAGTGCTGCAATAGAATTCGGTTGCGGACTTAATGTTCTTACCGGTGAAACGGGTGCCGGCAAGTCGATTATCATTGATTCAATCAATGCTGTTTTGGGTGAAAGAACGTCAAAGGATATAATTCGAACAGGTGCAGACAATGCAAAAGTATATGCTGTTTTTGAAGATATTTCTGAAGCTGCAATGGAAGTTCTTACTGAAAACGGAATCGACTGTGATGACGATGTACTCATTGTGAACAGAGTAATCAACCGTGACGGTAAAAACTCCTGCAGAATCAATGGTGTACCCGTGACGGTAAATATGCTTAAAGCTGTCACGAGGGAACTTATTGATATTCACGGTCAGCACGATAATCAGGCGCTTCTTAATCCGGACAGGCATTGTGGATTTATTGACAGTTTTGCAGGTTGTGATGACCTGATAAATACTTACAGAAACTCTTATTATGAACTTTGCGATGTGCGCAAAAAACTCAATTCATTAAAAACTGATGAAAGCACCAAGGCACAAAGAATTGATTTGCTCCAATATCAGATTGATGAAATAGAAAAGGCGAATATTACCGTCGGTGAACGTGATGAGCTTAACGAGCGTAAAAATCTTATAAACAATTCACAGAAAATAATTAAATCACTCAATTCGGCGTATGAGTTACTTAAGGGTGACAATTGCGGAATAGATTGTGTTTCGGATTCTGCTTACGACATCGAAAAAGCAGAGGAATGTTTTTCTGCAATTTCACCGATACTTGAACAAATTAACAACATTAAATACGAGCTTGAAGATGTTGCTGAGGCGATCCGTGACAGGCTTTCAGAGCTTGATTATGATGAATACGAACTTGATGAAATCGAGTCAAGGCTCGATTTGTTATACCGTTTTTCAAGAAAATACGGTGAAACAGAAGAAGATATACTTAATTATCTTGATAACGCAAAAAAAGAACTTGATGAAATTACTTTTTCTGAAGAAAGAATGCAGATTCTTATTGAGAAAGAAAAAGAACTTAATGATAAAACGAAGAAAATTGCAGAAAAGCTTACTGAGGAAAGAATGAACGCGGCTCAAAAACTCAGTCGGCTTGTTTCGGAAGAACTTGAATTTCTTGATATGCCGAATGTTTCCTTTGCAGTTTCAAGGACTGAAACCGAACTTTCTGAAAACGGTGCAGATGATATTGAGTTCCTTATTTCAGCTAATGCGGGTGAAACCTTGAAACCTCTTGTTAAAATTGCCTCGGGCGGTGAGCTTTCACGAATTATGCTTGCAATAAAGAATGTTCTTGCAGATGCTGATAATATCGGTACGATGATTTTTGACGAAATTGATACCGGTGTCAGCGGTAGAGCTGCGCAGAAAATTGCAATGAAGCTTCGCCAGGTTTCTGCAGGCAGACAGGTTATATGTGTAACTCATCTTGCACAGATCGCTTCGCAAGGTGATGTTCACTTGTATATCAGCAAATCTGTCAGAGATTCAAAGACATATACAGAAGTGTCTACATTACTTGATGAAAAAAGAGTGTATGAAATTGCAAGAATTATGGGCGGAATTGAAATTACTGACCTTCAGCTGCAGAGTGCACGGGAAATGCTTGAAAAAGCAGGAAATTATTAACACTGATAAATCATTGTAATAATTGTATTTTTGTGATATAATCTGAAAAGAAGTTTAATTATGTATGGAGAAATATCTGATGAAGAAAGATTTTACAAAAACAAGATTAATTGCTTTTATATCTGCTTTAATTTTTGTTTTTTCTTTGGTGTTGTCAGGTTGTTCAGTGGGTAAAGAGGTAGAAACACCTGAAACAACTACAGAGAAAAAAGACGTAATCAATATAGGTGAAGGTGATCCGACTATTCCACCGGATTCGCAGATTGTAATCGGTGATGACGGTCAGTCGTATCTTGTGGACAGTGAAGGCAATTCTATTGTTTACAATCACTATTACCAGAATCCTGCAACACCTCAGCCTAATACACCGTCGAATAATTCATCGGGGACTCCCGATGGGACAACCTCGTCAACACAGAAACCTACTGTTCCAACTCAACCATCAAGTACGGAACCTACAACGAGTATTTTTGATTTGTTGAGTGTCAAACGCAAAGTAGGTTATAATAAAGCAACTGCTTCTACGGCAGGAATCCGTGACAGCTACCTTGATACACTGAGAGTTTACTTTACATACAACAACAAGGATTGGCTGATTGAATTCTGGAAAGGTGAGTACGGAAAAACACACGTTGGTGGTGAAGTAGGCATCTATACTAACAGCACCCCGTCTTCAACGGGAACGTCTTCCTTGCCGATGAGTGAAGGAGAAAAAAAAGTTTTTAATGCAGTCGGCTATGATGACCGTCTTAATTGTTCGGTTCAATTGTGGCAGTATGTCAGGTCAACAGATCCGGAGCCAATTTCTATTGCTTCAACAGCTATGAAGGTTTGCCAGAGAAACTTTGGCTTGAAAGAGGGGGTTATCGAAAACCCAAATAACAGATCTACAATTGTTATGAGTGCAAAAATCGAATTTCCGACTCTTGATATGATCGAACTTTTTACGAATGCTCTCGAAGAAAAGGGCTTTGAAAATGCTAACGTGTCATCATATAAGGATGTTGAAAGATATGATGTTGATGACAAAACAGTTACGGTTAACTGGCGTTATCATAATGATGGCTGATTCTGATAATTTTTAATTCTAAAGGTGACGGTTTCCGTCGCCTTTATTTTTTGTAAATGTTAATGGATATTTAACAAATTCTGCATATTAATGTGATATTATACTCATCAGGAGTCAATTTGTTTATTCTATTTCATTTTTCAGAGGCGGTTTTTGACTGCTTTCTGAGTTTTCTTGTTTTATCACGTATGTAATACCTAATGAGTTTTTAACGGTGTATATTTGCCAATTATTCTTATTGAAGCTTGTATTATTAGAATTGTTTAGTATTGATTCAATGTTTTCAGATTTTTCTCGGGTAAGTATTGAACCGATTGCAGACATTATTTTATAATTCTCTGAATTATTTATATCAAAAGATGAAAGTGTACATTGAATTATTTCTCCGTTTTTGTTACAATAAAACGACAGTATGTTTTTATTGTCCGTTATTTTGTGATATATAATATTTTCATTTTTCTCAATTATGAAATCACTTATATTAAAACTGTAATGATATTCAGAATTCAGCACTTTAATAAGTTCATGAATATTTTTTTCAGAATATGATTGACATGATGTTAAATATAACACAATAGTAAATGTTATTAACAGAATTGATATTTTTTTTATCATATTATCACCGCCAATTTTTTAATATATATTCATAATTATAAATTTTAGCACGAAAGAGGTTGCGTTATGGAAAAGAAAAAGCTCAGCAAGAAAACCAAAAAAATTGTAGTTTCACTTGTGCTTGTGGTAGCGATTATAGCCGGTGTATGCATTGCGCTTTTTAAACCTGAAGAAAAGTTAAAGGTTGAAACCGTTAATGCTTCTGTTCAGACGATAAGTGAAACACTTGATACCTCCGGAACAGTTTCGGCAGTTTCGCAGGATGCTTTCAGTTTGCCTTCGGGTGTTAAAATTGAACACCTTAACGTAAAAGAAGGTGATATTGTTGAAGCAGGGGACATTATTGCTACTTTTGACTTGACATCACTTGATGAATCGCTCAGTGATAAGAAAAATACGTATAACAAGGCTGAAGATGCTTATAAAACTGCTCAGCAGACTGCGGTTCAGTCTAAATCAAAGGTTTCTGCAGTTAAAAAGCAGATTGCTGACCTTGAAAGTGAAGTTGAACGTCTTAAGAATAAGACAGAAGTTAATGCTGATAAAAATAAGCCTTCTGCTGATACTTCTTCTATATCTGATTCAATGACAGAACGTTTTATTAAAGTTGCCAAGCTTTTTGGTGCTGACTACAGTAAGGAAGAAGCCACAGAAATTCTTTCGAGCTTTATTGGTTCAGGAAGCAACAAAAACGATGTTTCTTCTTTTCTTGACAATCTTGGCATAATCGGTGCAAATAATGGTTCGTTTGATTTTTCTTCTTTAAGCGGAATGACGGAGTCGTCAGAATTAATGTCAGCTGAAATGAGTCTTATTCAGCTTAAGGCTCAGCTTGCTACACTTGAATTGCAGTCGGATGAGTCTTATGTTGCAACATTCAAAACTGTTGCTGATAAAACAAAAGAGTCATATCTTTCAGCGAAAACTCAGATTGATTCAATGAGAAACGGCTGGATTGCTAAAGATAAAGGTATTGTTGCCGAAGTTAATGCCGCTGAAAAAGGAACACCTGACAGTAACTCTGCAAATGCTTCTGTTGATATAAGTGCAGTTCTCAGTGCCGTAACTTCAGGTGCAGATGTAACATCTATGCTTTCTTCATTCCTCGGCCAGGGTCAGGTTGCTGTAAGAGTTTTATATTATCCGCTTGTTGCCGATGTTTCTTTAAGTAAGTATGATGTTCTTGATGTTTCTCTTAATCAGGATGTAATCGTGAAACCTGCAAGCGGAAATGAACTCAAGGGCAAGGTTTCGTATATCAGTGCTGTAGCAACTTCTTCAAACGGACTTGATATCGGAGCAATTATGGGTAGCTCCTCAGCATCAAGCGTGATACCTGCTCAGGTAACAATTGAAAATGCAGACCAATCTGTAATTGTTGGCGTTGATGTTCAGGTATCCATCATTACTGACACTGTTGAAAATGCAGTTGTTGTACCTGTTGAAGTAATCTGTATTGACGGTGAAGAAGTGTTTGTGTATGTTCTTGAGAATGGTAAGGCAGTAAAACGCAGTGTTGAGCTCGGTATATCAAGCGATACTCATTATCAGATACTTTCCGGTATTACTAAAGAGGATATTCTTATTAAAAACACATTCGGCCTTGAAGAGGGAGTAAGTGTTGAATCCTGATAAGCGGAGGAAAATATAGTGGACATCAGAGAAAACATACGAATAGCTGTTTTCAGCATCAAGACAAACATGATGCGCTCTCTGCTTACAATGCTGGGTATAATAATCGGTGTTGCGTCTGTAATTGCGATTATTACCGTCGGTGACGGAGGACGTGACTATATAGTCGGCATGATTGAAGATATGGGCTCAAATGCAATTCAGATTATGGTAAATACGACCAAGGCTGACTCTTCTCATTACCTTACTGAAGCTGATGTTAATGCAGTGCGCAGACTTGATAACGTCAAATATTGTTCTCCTTATGAATATTCTTTCGGTCAGATTGATACTAAGGATTATAACAGTTTTGCTTTTACTATTGCCGGTAATGAGGATGTTTTCAGAATCAACGAAATTGCAACAAAGTACGGACGTGCATGGACAAGGACAGAATATGAAGAAGGAAAGCTTGTCTGTGTTCTGAGCACACTGACTGCTAAGGATGCTTTTGGCAGAGAAAATTGTATCGGCGAGACGATCAATTACACGGTTAATGAAAAAACTATTCCGCTTAAAGTTATCGGTGTAGTCGACATGGCTGATATGATGCAGCTTTCTGAAGAACAGTCTTCGTCGATGGATATGGCGCAGATGATGGGCGGAGTCAGCATGGGTATGATCGGTATACCGTCCAGCCTTAATGCCCAGCTTAATAATACAGTCGATCAATACACTCAAATTTTCTTTATAACAGAAGATGGTGCAGATTTGCAGAATGTCGGTGAATCGGCTTTGAATGTAATTAAAACACGTCACGGAAGCTTTGACGATTCTGTTTACACATTAAGCATTATGGCGATGTATATTGATTTGCTTGACTCAGTTATTAATATATTTACAACGTTTATTGCTGCTGTCAGCGCAATTTCGCTTATAGTCGGCGGTATAGGTGTTATGAATATTATGCTTGTTTCAGTAACGGAACGAACACGCGAAATCGGTATACGAAAAGCATTAGGTGCAAGGACCTCGACAATTATGTTCCAGTTTCTTACAGAATCCGTTATACTGTGTCTGATAGGCGGATTTATCGGTTTGATTCTTGGCGTGTCCGGTGCTCTTGCTGTAGCGGGAATATTGGATATACCTATTGCAGTTAAAGCTTCTACGGTTGCTATTGCTGTCGGTTTTTCAAGCGCTATCGGTATATTCTTCGGAATTTACCCTGCAAAACGTGCTGCGCAACTCACACCGATTGAGGCTTTGAGAAGAGAATAAATTAAGAGGAGGCTTAGCCTCCTCTTTTTTTGATGAGTTAAACATTATTCAACTGTGACGCTCTTGGCAAGATTTTTAGGCTTATCGATTTCACAGCCTTTTATAAGTGCCGTGTGATATGCTAAAAGCTGCAAAGGGATGATTTCAAGAAGCGGATAATAAATTTCGCTTGTTTCAGGTATTGTTATATTTCCTTGATTTTTAGCGGAACTTATGGTTAAGATTTCTGCACCCCTTGCTTTAGTTTCATACACGTTGCTCAGGGTTTTGGAGCATAACCTGTCGGAACAACAAAGAGCAATTACTGTACTGTCTTTGTCAATTAAAGAAATTGTGCCGTGTTTAAGTTCACCTGCGGCATAAGCTTCACACGGAATATATGAAATTTCTTTTAGTTTAAGTGAAGCTTCCATAGCAGTACAGTATTCCAAATTACGTCCGATAAAACAGACATACTTAGATTTCAGTATTTTTTCGGACAAAATATTATAATTAAGATTTTGACTCAGTATGGTTTCAATTTTTTCGGGAATACGTTTTAATTCATCAATATATTCGACAGCTTGGCTTTTTTCCAGCTCTCCGCTGACAACTGCAAGATACAGAATTAATGAATAAATAGCGGCTAACTGCGCGGAGAAAGCCTTGGTTGTTGCTACCGCAACTTCAGGACCTGCTTTAGTATGGATGGTGTTTTTACTTTCTAAAGATATTGTACTGTTTTCAACATTAACGATTGAAATAATTTTTGCGTTTTTTTCTTTTGCCATACGCAAAGCGGCCAGTGTATCGGCTGTTTCACCACTCTGGCTTATTATTACTACTAACGTGTTTTTATCAAGACAAGGATTACTGTATCTGAATTCTGAGGCGATTTCTGCGGTACTGTTTCTTTTGAAAAGCTCAGTGCAGGCATAAGCCCCTACCATACCTGCGTGGTATGCTGAACCGCAGGCAACGAAACGGACGTTGTTAATTTGTTTGATATCGTTGGCTGACCATTTCAGTCCTTTGAATTTGATTTTACGTCCGTCAAGAATTTCACCTAATGTTTTTCGGATTGCGGCAGGCTGTTCCATAATTTCTTTGAGCATAAAGTGCTCATATCCGTCTTTATCGATGTTGTTTTCAATGTTTTTGATTTTTATTTCACTTTTTCTTATTCTGCAACCGTCTGTGTCATAAACTTTAAAATTTTCTTTTGAAAGCAAACCGATTTCTCCGTCGTTCAATCTGAATATTCGTCTGCTTTTTTGTGTGAGTGCAGATATGTCACTTGCAATATAAGCGCTGTTTGAACCTGTTCCGACAAAAAGGGGACTTGACTGCTTTGCACAAACAATTGTGTCAGGATAATCTTTGCACAAAATTGCGAGAGCATATGAGCCCTTCAATAATGGCAATGTAGCGCTTACAGCGCCTTTAAGGTCGCCCTTGTAGTTTTCCTCCAGTAAATGCGCAATCACTTCTGTATCGGTCTCTGAGATGAAATTATAGCCTTTATCTATCAGTTCGGTTTTAAGTTTTTCGTAGTTTTCAATAATACCGTTGTGAACGACTGAAAAAATCCCGTTTTTACTTATATGCGGGTGTGCATTTACTTCATCGGCACATCCGTGAGTTGCCCAGCGGTTATGTCCTATACCTATATTAGATTTAAGATCGGATGCTTTGACTTTCAGGCCTGCAGGACTTCCCGGACATTTCACACATCTGATATCACCGTCTGAATATACTGCTATTCCTGCTGAATCATATCCTCGGTATTCAAGCGATTCAAGTCCCGAAATGATTACGTCAACTGAATTTTCTTCACCTATATATCCCATAATTCCACACATAAAACTACCACCTTTGATTTTCTAAATATATTTTATGCATGGAAAAATTTTTTATCCAAAGAAAAAGGACTGCGTCGCAGTCCTTTTAGCTATCTTATTTGCGATACAAAATCAAGATATACACCATAATCAGCGGTTATCCTGTAATCATTATCGGTTACTGTTCCGTCAAAATCAACGTCCGCTGCGTATTTTTGTGCTTCGCTGAATTTGTCTGTAAATTTCATTACGCAAGAAATAATAACTGCGTCTTGTCCGTTAACGGTTGTATCGCCGTTAACATCCCCAAAGATTATTATTGTATAAGTTTTAAACAGCTTTCCGTAAATATCATAAATATTCAGAACTGAACCTGTTCCTAAACCATTTTCGCCGGGAATGAATTCCAAAATGCCTGTGCCTTCAGTTACTGTGACATATTTGGATATGTCCGTAAAACCCTCATCCAGACCGTAAATGTATTTAAGTGTTTCATCTTTCGTAACATTGGTATATAGATTCAAATTAATTTGCGGCTCAACTTTTCCGTGTTCAAGAAGATTATATGCGGATAAAAATTTATATCTTGTTGTATCACTCGGAGCTGTCTTTGAATTTGATTTTACAAAAGTAGTTGGTGAATTTCTGATATCCTCATAAAGATCTGCAACGGTTGCATCGGGATATTCGGACAAATAAAACGCTGCACAGGCGGCAACTAACGGACATGCCTGTGATGTGCCTGAATTAGCAATATATTTGTTTGCTATCAGACTAATATCACAGCTGATAATCTCATAACCGGGTGCTGCAATATCATAATAGAGCCCTGTAGGGTCATAGTTTGAAAAAGAAGCCAATTGTGTCGGATCAGCTTTGTCGCTTGCCATAACACCGATTGCGTTTGGATAAGAAGCAGGAATTGCTTTTGATGTTGCAGTTGATGTACCTTCGTTACCTGCAGCCGCTATTACTGCAATTCCTGCATTGTAAGCTCTGTCGACAGCTTCTTCAAGTAAATTAGAAACTGTGTGAGCACCAAGCGAAAGATTGATAACATCGGCACCGCTTTTGCGAGCATAGTCGATTGCTTCGACAATGTCGTCAAGATAGAAATTAGGAACGGAAGTTTCGCTGTTATAATGAGCAGCATTGATAAGCATAAGTTCCGCACTGTATGCGGCACCGATAATACCACTTCCGTTTGATGTACCACCGATAATGCCTGCAACATGTGTACCGTGCCCGGTATTGCTAAAGGCTGAACCGTCTTTTTTGTATATCGGGGAAATATCAGCTGAATTTTTATATGTATTCCAGCCATGATTGCCATTAGTATCTGTCCAAAGTTTATTTGTGAAATCTATGGCATTAATTTCAAAACCGTTGTCAATTACAGCGACAACAACACCTTCTCCGGTTGATTCGAATTCTTGCCAGGTTTCGGGAATCTGCATCAGCTCAAAATACCATTTCATATAATTTGAATAAAAGCTACCGTTCGTAACTTCACGAGGCATCGTGAAACCCATTGTATGGAATACGACGTTAGGTTCTGCATATTTAATACCCGGAAGTTTTTCCAGTTCTTTGCATTTTTCTAAAACATCGCCTTCGACTTCAATAACATATGTTCTTTCTTCTGTGGTATATGTGTTTAATTCTTCAGCATCGGTTATTTCTTTTTCTTCAAAGTCGATAAAAGTGTAATCGTTATCACCGTATGTAACAAACGTTGAAGATGAGTCGATAAGCTCATCTGTGGTTGTGATAACTATTTCACCCGGTGCATAGTCGGTGACAGTTGACAGTGCAGATTCGATCACAGGCAGCTCCTCAGCCGAAACACTGAAAGGAAGACTTGTTACAACCAAAATGCAACAGAGAATAATATTAAATATTTTTTTAATTTTCATATTAGCACTTCCTTGGGTAAAATAATATCGGGTGATAATTTTGAATAGATTAATATCGTTATTTTTGATTTTTGCTGTTTTGTTTTCGTTTGTTTCGTGTGTGTCAAAAACTAAAAAGAATGATTACGAAGAGTTAGCAGACAATGCAGCGGCAACAACGGAAAAAAATAACTACAAAACATTTACGGGCAGAAAACCTCTTGATAAAATTCAGTTTAAGGTCAATGACCCTGAAAACAATCGCGGTATTTCAACAAAACTCATTGAACACTCTTACGGTGTAGCCAAAGAAGGCAAGGCACACAGCATTTCGCTTGAATCACAAAAGTTTTTTGAGAATAAAAAGTATTGTGCGGTTACACTTGGTGAAGTAACAGATAATAAGATTTATCTCACTTTTGACTGCGGTTACGAAAACGGCAATACTATAAAAATTCTTGATGTTCTGAAAGAGAAAAACATTAAAGCGGCATTTTTCTGTACTCTTGATAACATCAAATCCGAACCGGAATTAATTGCACGGATGATAAACGAAGGCCATATTGTAGGCAATCACTCAACGACTCATCCGTCTTTTGATAAGCTCAGCAGAACAGAAATGGCACAGGAAATTGAAACGTGTGAAAATTATCTACGAGAGAACTTCGGTTATTCATCAGAATATTTCCGTTTTCCGATGGGAAATTATTCGGAGTGTGCTCTTGATCTTATCAGTTCACTCGGAATGACCAGTGTTTTCTGGTCACTTTCTTATGCTGATTGGGATACTGACAAGCAAAAGGGTGCTGATTATGCATTTGAAAAAGTGACGGAGAGATTGCATCCCGGAGCAATAATTCTTCTTCATTCTGTTTCAAAGGATAATGCAGATGCAATGGAAAGAATTATAGACTATGCATTGAAAAACGGTTATGTGTTTTCAACGATTGATAAGTTAGACATCAATTACAGTAATTATAACACACAAAATCAGTTTGTACAATCCTAAAAATATCTGACGGTGTTTATTTTGACTTGATATTTACCTGCTAAAATGTTATAATTCAGGAAAGATTTTAAAGGAGAGATGAAAAATGGCTTCACAGCTTTCAGCACCCGTAAAAGGTGACAAAATTGCAATTATGACAACCAATAAAGGTGTTATTAAGTTTAAACTGTTCGAAAAGGAATGTCCGAAAACTGTCGAGAATTTCACAACTCACGCAAAGAATGGCTATTATGAGGGTATAATATTTCACCGTGTTATCAAGGATTTTATGATTCAGGGCGGTGACCCGACAGGCACGGGCAGAGGCGGAGAGAGCATCTGGGGCAGAAGTTTTCCTGATGAATTTGATATAAATCTTCATAATCTCCGCGGTGCACTTTCAATGGCAAACGCAGGACCGAACACAAACGGAAGTCAGTTCTTCATTGTACAGGCAGGTTCAGTTGATGCAAGTCTTATGGGACAGATGGAAGCTATCGGTGAAAAGATGTTCCCGGCAGAAACAATTGAAGATTACAAGAAAGTCGGCGGAACTCCGTGGCTTGATTTCAAACATTCAGTTTTCGGTCAGGTTTTTGAAGGAATGGATGTTGTTGATGCGATTGCCGATTCACGTGTGGATATGCTTGACAAACCGTTTGAAGATGTAGTTATTGAAAAAATTGAGATCACTGAGTTTTAAGAGGTGATTTTTTGAAGATTGTTAAAAGAATTATTATTGGTGTTTTGGTTTTAGCTTTATTGGCTTTTACGGCGGTGTTTGTGCTGGATGCATATAACACCGGTAAAATTGGTGATAAAGCTGAAAAAACTTCAAAAGATTTTACCGAAAGTATATTGGGTACCTGGACCGGTCGGAATGCTTTATCAAGAATTACTTTCAAAGCTGACGGAAAAGCAACTGTCACATTGCTGGGCGTTGAGCTTGATGCTGATTACACTGACAGCTATAACCTGGAAACACAGAGGCATACATTGTTGCTTCGTTATAACTCTTCTTTAGGTTTAGCTGTCGAAAGATACTTCACAGCTCGTCTTGACGGTGACAAATTGATGTTGGTTGATACTCAGTTTGAATCGGTTACTATGTGGTATACAAGATCACCTGATGTTAATGATGAATCTGACCATAAAGAAGAACAGACTGTTTATAACCCCGGTGTTGAAGTGTACCGAAAAGAACTCCTTGGTAAATGGGTTTCTTCTGTTTCTAAGAATTCGGGTTATGAATTCCGAGAAGATTCAACTGTTTATATTAAAACAATAGGTGTTGGTGCAGAAGGAACTTATGATGTCAGCATTGATACGACTACTAATGCCTGCGTTCTTAAAGTGAATTATGTCAGTATTGCAGGGATGAGTATTTCAAATTCGTATTATGTTACAATTGAAGAGGATTTGCTGACTTTAACACAGATTGGTGCAGAAAGTATCAAGACCACTTATATGAAATCGGATATATAAAATCAGCTCCGTAACCGTTGAGGTTACGGAGCGTTTTTAGTTCAACAAGAAGACACCGAAATTAAGGTATGCTGCAAACAATAACCATATTAAATATGGGATTTGCAACAGCCCTGCGAGTTTGTTTTCTTTGTAAAAATTAATTATCATTGCAACGACGAAAACAACGAGTAAAACAAGAATAATGAGAGAAAGTAAATATGCATCAAAACCGAAAAAGAAAATCGGCCAGATAAAATTCAGCACTAACTGAACGGCATATATAATAAAAGTGTTTCTGTTAAGATTTTTATCTTTTTCATAAATCAGGTATGTTGATATACCCATAAGGATATAAAGAATTGTCCACACAACGGGAAAAATCCAAGGTGGTGGGGATAAAGCAGGTTTTGTAACGTCAGAATAATTACTGAAACCGTTGTTAACAACAAGTGAGGCTATTCCGCCGATTGCTAACGGTATAGCAACATTTGCTAAAAGTGATTTCCATTTGATATTTGAAGTAACTGTCAAAAAACCACACCTTTCAGTATATTTATACTCAAAGATGTGGCTTTTATTCTTATAAAATGATTTCCATAACCTTACCGTCGTTCTTCATACTTTCGTCGGCTTTGAATACGGTAAGATGTCCCTTGACGGATTCATTAATTGATGTGCAGGAAACTGAAAGTATATCATCTCTGACATAATTAACAAAATCTTCGGTAAGGAGGAGATCACCGCCGCCGTGTGAGTCATCGGCGACCTTAACGTTGACTTCGGTATCGCAGTGCTCACAACCCGGACGAGGATCAATGAGTGATACTGTAAAGATGCCACTTTCGAGCGTACCGAAGATTTCACCCTTCGTGCCGATGATATGTATTTTCCTCTGCGGTATTGCCGTTCCGCCTATCATATTATGAGTGCCTGTTGCTCCGCTTCTGAACAGAAAGTTAAGGCTCTGATGGTCAACAACATTGTTATCGCACTTGTATGCACAGATGCCGTAAGGACTTGTTTTAAGGAATTCACGCTTATCCTCAAGTGTAGTGTTAACTTTGTCCTCAAGCTTGTCCCATACGTAGAAAGACCAACGGTCAGGATGATCAAGATAAATTCTTTTTACAGAGTAGAGGCAAGTATCAACAAGCGGACAGTCAACAAGGCAACGTGTGCCTGAGTTTTCAGGTGCGTTTTCCTTTCTGAACTGCATAAGACCGCCGAAGCTTGAAACTTTAGCAGGCGCATCGTTACCCATCAACCACATCATAATATCGATATCGTGACAGCATTTTGCAAGAAGCATTGAAGCGTGACATTCTTCTTCGTTTCGCCATTTTCCGCGTATATGGCTTGTGGACATATGGTGATAGCTGACGTGTTCAACGGTCTGGATGTTAATAACATCACCAATTATTCCTGAAAGAAGTGTTTCTTTGATTTTTCTGTAAAACGGAGCGTAGCGAAGAACAAAGCATACCATGATTTTTCTGTTATACTCATTTGCACAGCTGACAAGCTCTCTCATTTCGCTTTCGTTTACGGCAAAAGGCTTTTCAAGAAGAATATCATATCCTGCCTTTAAAATCGGAAGAGATGTTTCAACGTGGATGTGATCCATTGTGCCGTTGATTACGGCATCAGCAAACTTTTCCCGAGCCACAAAATCTTCAACATTTGTGAATTTGTTTTCCTCGGGAATAGAAAATCTTTCAGCGATGCTGTTACGTCTGAATTCGTTCGGATCAACAATTCCGACAACCTGCATCATATCGGGTTTGATTTCGCTGAGTTCAGCATAGATTAGTGAACGGTGTCCGCCGCCAACTATTACAACTTTTAAAGGATTGCTCATTTTAAAGACCTCGGATTTCTTTTGAATATTTGATTCTGTTTGTAAGATAAGCTGCAAGAACAATAACGGCAATAAGCGGAAGGAACGGAATAAGCACTAAAATCAACAGCATTAAAGTTGCAACAATTCCGGGACCCTTTTTGCTTTTGTTTACTGTATCTTTGTATTTGTTGTTACATATTTTCTCAATACCTTCAGGTGTAATTTCGAGAGGTAAAGCAGCTTTTTCGTCACATATACCGCTGTTATGTAAAAGCGGTATAATCAGCTCTGAAGGACTGTTGTAGCCTTTCAAAATCTTTGAAAAAGGAAGGCGGATAGTGTTAAGAACACTGTCGACAATGTTCATAAGCCCGACAGTGATTTTATATTCTGCTGTTTCCGGATTATAAGGTCCGTCACCTTCATAGAGTCGCATAACAAGATCAATAATAAAATCAACGACTTTGTTATCTTTAATGTGTACGTAGTCTTCTTTTTTCAGTCCCGTTTCTTTTTTTGTCCAGAAGGCAACATTACCTACAGTCAATTTATTAAGTATTTTTCCTATGGGTTTAATAATCCAGCCGAATTTATATGATGTACGTTTCGGGATACTTATACCTGCTGCACAGTCAGCGAAGGTAGGTATATCTTTTGCTGCAGCATTGAGAGTAAGGCGGATTGTGCCGAAAAATTTGTTATAAAGATGTTCCTGTAAATCTTTGCCGTTGAACTTAATGCCTACGGGTTCAGTGATATGTTCACTAGTAATAACAGCGGTGTCATTAACTATTTTTACATTACGGAAGTATCCGGGATATCCTGCGAGTGCTGATGTTGAAACATCATAGAGAACGTTTCCTTTTTCAGAAAACATATACGAAATATCATGAACGTGTGAGTGTCCCGTAAACACAAGATTGATTCCGTTATCTGCGAGAATTTCGCGAATTTCTTTGTGTCCGCCCATCATGTCATTTTTTCCTATAAGAGAATAGAAAGGAGAAGGGGAGACAAGAGGATGATGAGTGAAAGCAAGAATTTTCCTGCCTTTTGCGCGGGCTTCCTGCGCAGTTGAAATAATCCATTCACGCATTTCTTCGCTGTAACCGCTTCTGCCTGTACCGTCACGGTCAGAATTCAAACCGAAAATCGAATAATTTTCATCAAGGTCAACGAAATATGAAAGTCCGTCCTTGAAAACTGAAGTGGCTTCATCCGGACCGAAGCTTTTGTACATTTTCGGTATATCTTCGCGTTTTACGGACGGAATCTCTTCTCTCACGGGTCCTGTATACTTGTGCGTGATTCTGTTGTCCTGAAAGTCATGTGTTGATGTGATTGCAAGAACACGTTTACCACATTTCTTGAGAGCATACAGCAAAGAGATAAACTCAGCGTGGCTGTCGGGGTCGCCGTCACAGGTAGAGTCTCCGCAGAAAACAATATTATTACAACTGCTTTTTGCAATTTGTGCAAATGCTGCTTTAAGCACTTCTTCACTGTCTTTAACCAACTTTTGGTTTCCAGAATCGTATTTTTTGTATGATTCGGTGTCGATACCAAGTTTTTTTGAATAGTAATGTGCGTCTGTGATGACTATAAGATCAAGTGATTTGATTTCTGCCATATTAAATCCTCACTAAAAAGAAATATACTATAATCTAACATATTTTTCTGCGTTTTTCAACTGAATATCGGTTTTCTTTCCTGTTTGACACATATAAATTTTATGATATAATTATAAAAGATTTAATAAGGAGGTGACTGAAATGACAGACAAAAAACGTGTCGGAATAGCGTATGCTGTGACGGTTGTAGTTCTTTTATTTCAGGTCGTGGATGTTTTCTTTATCCGCAGCAGCTTGCCTTTGCTTTCTACCAATATTTTTGCAAGACTTTTAGGCATAGTAATTCTTATTGTTTTTTCAGGTGCTCTTGGCTTCAGTTTGAAAAAGTTCTGCTTTAAATCATACGGTTGGTTTTTCGAAGTGCTGTACGGTCTTTTCTTTTCGTTAGTACCGATTTTTGTTGTTTATCTCGGAAAATATATATATTTCTCATACCGCGGATATGAAAATTTAACGCTTTCTTTCAGACCGTCCGGTTTTGGGGATTATGACGGTTCACGAAAGTATATAATTAACGCAGTTGTATATATACTTACTTTGTTGCTTGTTGCTGCTTTTAAAGAGATTTTTTACAGAGGATATCTTATAACGCAGTTTTCGGGGAAATACGGTGTTCCGATTTCGATTTTGGTACAAAGCATTATATATATGATCTCATTCATACCGACTCTTGCGTATTATTGGTTAACCGGAAGGTTTGAGTTTCAGGGGCCGCAAATGTCGTTTTTTCTGATATGCGGACACCTTTTTTATAATTTTCTGAGCGGTATGAAATGGGGAATGTTTTATAGAGTGAACGGAACCGTTTGGATGTCTGTTGCAGACCATTTTCTCACAAACCTCGTTGTCAGCTCATTATTCTTTACTGAAAACAGGTTGCCGGAAAAATGGTATATTATTGAAGTTGTAATAATTCAGATGATTTCAATTGTTATGTTTATACCGTTTTTTATCAAGCGTGACAGGCAGAATGAACTTGCGGCTACCGAATTTGCACTTAGTCAGGAAGCTCTTAAAATGGGTTTTGATAATTATTCTCCCAGTATTCTCAGAAAGCAGCTTGATAAACGGAATCAGCAAAAAATTGAGTCGGAAAGAGACATGAATTATTTTGAGCGACAGTTTGAAGACCCTGTATCGCTAAGTGAAATCAAGCTTCCCGATGAAAACGACCTTACTGCATCCGTCAGAGGTTTTGCTATTAATGATTCTGCTTTTGAATATAAAACAGAGATAACTCCGCTTGATAAAAAACCTTCAGAGAAGGTTAGTGAATATTTCGATGATTCTATCGGCAGAGAACGTGAAGTCAGCAATTCTATTAAAGTGAATAACGCAGTCTCAGGCGAAAATGCAGAAAATATTTCAAAACTTGTTAAAGGCTATTTTGAAGAAGATTTTGATAAGCATACATTTTAACAAACAGCGTGTCAGTTGTTGATACTGACACGCTGTTTTATCATTTATCATTCAATTTGTTTATCATAATTTTTGCAGCCTTGTAAATATCACCGCAACCGAGTGTGATTATTAAGTCACCGGATTTTACATTTTCGAGGACGTGATCTGCAACTTCTTCAAATGTATTGAACCACACGCTGCCGGGAATTTTTTCAGCGAGCTGTGAGGTGTAAACTCCGTCTGTATTAACCTCTCTTGAACCCATAATTTCAGTCATAACGCATTTATCAGGAATCTGCAACACCTTGGCGAAGTCATCCATATGCTCTTTGGTTCTGGAGTAAGTAAACGGCTGAAAAACTGCCCATACGTTGTTGAAATCCATCTGCATAGCTGCATCAAGTGTAACTTTCAACTCAGCGGGATGGTGCGCATAGTCATCGGCAATTGTGATTCCGTTGATTTCCGCAAGCACTTCGAATCGTCGGCAGGCACCGCCAAACTGTTCGAGTGACTTGATTGCATCGGTCATTTCAATTCCTGCGTAATCGGCAGCAGTGAGTGCAGCAAGTGAATTATAAACGTTATGCTCACCGGGAACCTTAAGCTTGATATGACCGAGTTTTTTACCGTTTTTGAAAACATCATATCCTGCAAAAGCGTGTTCAACCACAATGTTTTCTGCATAAAAATCATTTTTCTTATCGATTCCGAACGTGATAATCTTTTTATTTTTGATGTCTGCAATAGCTTTAAGGGTGTTTATGTCATCGCCGTTTACGATGAGAGCTTTTGTTGTCATCTTCGAAAATTTGTTGAAAGAAAGAATGATATTATCAAGTGTTTTGAAATATTCAAGATGGTCGGCATCAACGTTAAGTATTATCGCAACATCGGGAGAAAGACGTAGGAAAGTGTCTTTGAATTCGCAAGCCTCACAAACCATATTCTGAGTTTTTCCGACTCTGCCGTTTGACTGAGTAAGAGGAAGTTTGCCGCCGATAACTGCAGAAGGGTCTTTACCGCACTGTATCATAATTTGAGTAAGCATTGAGGAAACAGTAGTCTTACCGTGTGTACCGCAGACACAGTAGCAATCATCATACATACGTGTGACTGCACCTAAAAGCTCTGCTCTTTCAAACGTAGGGATTCCCGACGCTTTTGCGGCAACCAGTTCCGGATTATCGGGGAGAAGTGCCGCTGTGTAGACAATCATTTCTGCACCGTTAATATTTTCTGCCTTCTGTCCGAGTGTAACCGGAATACCCATACTCCTTATTCTTGCGAGTGTATCAGTTTCATTGTTGTCTGAACCTGAAAGAAGGTATCCTTCGTTATGAAGGATTTCAGCTAACGGACACATACCTGATCCGCCGATTCCGATAAAGTGAACTCGTTTGACTTCTTTGAGTAAATTATCTATTTCAAACATAAGGTCAACTCCTTTTAATTTCATAATATTATAAAACAATTTTTCTTAAAAATAAATAGTTATTTAAAATAAATATTATCATTGCACGTAAAATATCATATTATACTGTGGAGGTATGAAAATGAAGGGTGAAAAATTTTTAGTTTTGGGTAATGATAAGAAAATGATTGCCTGTTGTAAAAAACTCGGAATAATGGGTTATGAATCCGAACTGTTTAACAGCAGTATTAATTTAGAAAATTTCGATAATATTATTCTGCCGCTTCCGACTGTTGCTAACTCGAAAATCAGCGGAACAGATATTACACTTGATGAGTTGTCAGAAGTTTTGAATGGCACACAAAAGGTTTTCTGCGGAAATATCGATGTTTCAACTTTTAAAAATTTTTATAGTTATTACTATGACGAGTCATTCTTGGTAAACAATTCACGATTAACAGCACAAGGTGTTCTTCGGCTGATTCTGGACATTATTGAGACCGATTTATTGAATTTAAATGCTGTAGTAATCGGCTACGGAAGATGCGGTAAGGCGATTTGTAAGCTGTTAAAGAATTGCGGTGTTGAAGTTATATCTGTTTCAAGAAGAGAAGAGTCACTTATTGAAGCGGAAAATGACGGCATACAAACATGCCATATCTGCAACCTTACGGAAGCAACAGGTAAATCTGATATTATAATTAATACAGTTCCTGTAAATATAATTTCAAAAGAATGCATTTCAAAATTTAACAGCAATAAAATTTATATTGAAGTTGCATCCAAACCTTATGGTTTTGATATTAATGAAACTGATGTATATAATTTCAGATATATTTTAGCTGAAAGTCTGCCCGGAAGGTTTGTTCCTGAAAGTGCAGGAGAAAATATTGCTGATACTGTTCTGAAAATTCTTAAGGAGGAGGTATATGGATAAAACTATTGGCTTTGCAATGTGCGGATCATTTTGCACGCTCAAAACTGCTGTTGAGCAGATATATGAACTGAAAAAACTTAATTACAGTATTGTTCCGATTATGTCGGAAATTGTTTATTCTACTGATACAAGATTCGGTAAGTCGTCAGATTTCATAACAGAGATAGAAAATGTTTGCTCGAAGGATATTATTCATTCAATTGTTACAGCCGAACCGATCGGACCTAAAGGTTTACTTGATCTTCTGGTTATTGCACCTTGTACTGGAAATACACTTGCAAAACTTGCGGTAGGTATTGCCGATACAGCTGTTACGATGGCGGCAAAATCGCATTTAAGAAATAAACGTCCTGTGCTTATTGCTGTTTCTACAAACGACGGCCTTGGTGGTGCTGCAAAAAACATAGGTCAGCTGATGAACTATAAAAACATATTTTTTGTCCCATTCAGGCAGGATGACTGTATAAACAAAGAAAATTCGTTAATTGCCGATTTCAATAAGATACCAGAGGCAGTAAAGTTAGCGATAAAAGGTAAACAGATGCAGCCGTTTATTATTAATTAAGTGAATTCAGATTGTTGTATTTTTATTGAACTTGTGTTAGAATGATAAAAAACAGTGAGGTAATAATTATGGGAAAATTAAATTTCAAAGCGTATAAAATAGAAGAAATTCAGTTTGTGAATAAAATTAAAACAACGACCAAAATCGAAATTAAAAACAGCTATTCATATAATGTAAGGTATACTAATCAGAATATTTGTGAAGGTAAGTTTACGATAAATATCAATGACAAAGAGAATCCCGAAAATTTCTCAATCAAACTTGTTATTTGCGGTATCTTCTCTTTTGACCCTGAAATGCAGCGTGAGCTTATTCATGTGCAGACATATAAGGAGCTGTTTCCGTATGCAAGAACGATTATTACTACGATAACAGCAAATGCCGGAATACCGCCGATTATTCTTCCAAATATGGATATTGAAAACAAAGAGATTTACAGAATAGACAATCCGAACAGATTGCAATAAAATTTAAAGCCTGTGTAAGTTGATCTTACGCAGGCTTTATCAGTTATTTGATTGGTTTGAACACAGATACCGTGTTTTCTTTCGGAATATAGTTTTCAATATAATTGATGATTTCTTCAGGTTCATCTGCAAAGTGAATTAAATCAGCACAAGCAGGATTCATGAATTTTTCATCGATACAATTCTGCAGAAAGCTTTTTAAGTGATCGTAGTATCCGTTTGTGTTAAGAATTGCAATTGGTTTGTTATGTCTGCCGAGCTGTTTTAATGTAAGAATTTCAAAAAACTCGTCAAAAGTGCCGATTCCGCCCGGAGTAACAACGAAAGCGTCGGAGTTTTCATCCATAAGCTGTTTTCTTTCTCTCATAGTTTCGGAGTATATGAAGTCCGTACAGCCTTCATAAAGTATTCCGTCTACGTTCATAAAAGAAGGCGCAATTCCGATAATTTTTCCTTTTCCGATTTCGGTCATACCTCTTGCAACAGCACCCATAAGGCCTGCAGCGCCACCGCCGAAAACAAGGCTGTGGTTGTGCTCAGCCATAACTCTTCCGAGCTTTACACCGGCTTCGATATAAGAATTATCAATCAATGTGCTTGATGCACCGTAAATGCAAATATTCATATTTCCACCTTGCTCAGAAAACTGATTATTTCTTCTTTGTTTGCTGAAATATTACCCTGAATCAGCTCGTCAGAGCCGCCGCCTTTGGCTGAAAACTCAGCTCTTAATAAATCTCCCAAAGGTTTAACGCTTTTTTTAGAAGAAGCTACGGCAAATTTCATGTTTCCGTCTTTACCTGAGAATACAGCTGAAATACCCTTGTGAAGTTTTGAGGATTCCAGAACAAGATTCCTTACATACTGCATGTCAGAACTGTTTTCAAAATATACAGCAATATCGTTGATTTTCTGCGCAGCTGAAATTTTTACTGAAATCAACTCATTAGCAAGTGTAATATTTTTTTGTTTCAGTTCGCTGTTTTCGTCGCAGAGTTTGTTGAATGCCTCGAGCTCGTGGTTATGTTTTGCACAGAGTCTGACAGCAATTTCATATAGGTTGTCTGCTTTTGTACAGTAGTCCTCAAATGCATCAAGTCCGCATATAATCTGAAGCCTTGTACCGCCTCGATGACGCATCGAACTGAGTACTTTTACAATACCAATTTCACCCGTAGTCTTAACGTGAGGAGCACAGCACGCACATACATCGTATCCTTCAATTGTAACGATTCGCACATCCTCAGTCAGCTCAAGCTTACTTCTGTAATCGAGATTGTTAAGAATATCTTCCTCTGGAAAATCGATTTTGACAGGAACGTTTTCATAGATTGCTTTGTTAGCTTTGAGCTCAATAAGATCAATCTGTTCTCGGGTAAGCTCAACATCAAAATCAACCGTAATTTCGTTCCCCATATGAAAACCGACATTTGTGCAGCCGAACATTTCGTGTGCAATACCTGAAAGGAGATGTTCACCGGTGTGGTTCTGCATTCTTCTGAATCTGATATTCCAATCAATACAGCAGTATGCTGTGCCGAGGTCGATTGCAGTTTTGGTCTTATGGGTAATTACACCGTCTTTTATCTGTACATCAATCACATCGACACCGTTGATTGTTCCGCAATCGGCAGACTGACCTCCGCCTTCAGGGAAAAAAGCGGTTTTGTCAAGGATAACGTCGTAAGTTTTGCCGTTTTTCTCACAGCTGAGTACTTCTGCTGTGAAATCAGAAATATATGAATCTGTTTCGTATAATTTTATAGTTTGCATTTATTTGGTCGCATCCTCAAATGATTTTTTGAAAGCGGGGATAGAGCGTACAATCATATCGTAATCAACACAATATGATGCACGGAAATATGTTTCACAGCCAAAAGCCGAACCTGATACAAGGAGGAGGTCATGCTTCTTCGCGATTTCGCTGAATTCGTCTGCGTTTCCGTTAGGAGCTTTTACAAAAAGATAAAAAGCGCCGGAGGGATCGGCACATTCATAGCCGATTTCCGTTAGAGCCGTGTAAAGATAATCGCGGTTCTTTTTATAAGAAGATATATCGGGCAGGACATCTGCACATCTTTTAATCATCTTCTGCATAAGTGACGGAGCACAAACGTAACCGCAGGATCTTCCTGCACCTGCAATTGAATTGAACAGGTCAGTGAAATCATCAGCCTCAGAAGGAATGAGAACATAACCGATTCTTTCGCCGGGAAGAGAGAGTGATTTGCTGTAAGAATAGCAAACAATTGTATTTTTATAGTACTTTGCAGTAAAAGGTACTCCGTTTTCACTGTAAACGAGCTCACGGTAGGGTTCATCAGAAATCAGATAGATCGGATGACCGTACTCGTTGCTTTTTTGCGTAAGAATTTCAGCAAGTTTGATTATTGTTTCTTCCGAATATACAACACCTGAGGGGTTGTTTGGGGTGTTAATGATAATTGCCTGAGTGTTTTCGTTGATTATTTCACAAAGATCATCAAAATTAATCTGAAAATGTTCTTTGTCGGCAGGTACCATTCTGAAAATACCGCCGTTTGATTCAACGAAAGCCTTGTATTCGGGGAAGTACGGAGCAATTCCAATAATTTCACTTGCTTCGTTAATGATAACGGTACGAAATGCACAGAGGAGTGAAGCTGCTGCGCCACAGGTGAGATAGAGGTTATCTCTTGTATAGTTTGTGCCGAAACGACTGTTGAGATTCGTGGCAATAGCATCTCGTGTGTCATTGTCACCGACAGCACTTGTGTAACCGTGAACTGCAATCGGAGCATCATTTGTGATGATATCAACAAGAGCTTCATTTACTTCCTTCGGGGCCGGCACACTCGGATTACCGAGACTGTAGTCGTATATATTTTCTGCACCGACGATTGCGGCTCTCATCTTTCCGTATTCGAAAAGCTCACGTATAGTTGAACGGTTGCTGCCTAAAGCGAGCATTTTTTCAGAAACCATTTAATTGACCTCCTTATGCCTCGTAACCTGCTTTGAATGCCTTTAAGTTAATGTCAAGGATTTTTGCGGGAAGTGTTTCCTTAAGAGCTTCTTCCCAATCGATATTATCAAGGTTCAGTGCTTTAACCATAGCGCCGAAAAGCACGATGTTCATGCACTTTGCGTTTCCGAGGTCCATCGCGATTTTAGCGGCATCAAGAACAACCGTTTTGAAGTTAGTAGACATTTCTTCAATAATACCTTCGGGATATTTTTCTTCACCTGCGGCAACATTCGTCGGTACGATTTCGTAATCGTTGATAACGGCAGTGCCTTCGGGCTTAAGAAAATCTGCATATCTTACAGCTTCCATTTTTTCAAATGAGACAAGAATATCTGCCTGTCCCTTACCGATAATGGGGGAGTAGACTTTTTCGCCGAAACGGACCTGAGTTGAAACACTGCCGCCACGCTGTGACATACCGTGAACTTCACTCATTTTAACGTCGTAGCCTGCTTTTATAAGTCCGCGGGTAAGAACCTTACTTACAAGGATTGCGCCCTGTCCGCCGACACCTACAAGGATAATACTTTTAACGTTATTCATTTTATTCGCCCTCCTTTTCAATAGCACCAAACGGGCATACCTGGTTGCAGACAGTACAGCCGACACAGAGAGTTGTATCAATTGTAGCTTTACCGTCCTTCATAAAGATTGCAGGACAGCCTACCTTAAGACATTTCTTACACGAACGACACTTCTCTGCGTTAACCGAACACTTGCTGATATTGTGTTTGATACGCTTGATGAGAAGGCAGGGTCTTCTTGTGATAATAGCCGCAGGGACTTCGCTTGCAAGAGCATCGTCAACTGCTTTCTGCATTGCAGTAAGATCCTGAGGATCAACTATGATAACATTCTGATAGCCGAAAGCTTCAAGAACTTTTTCGATTGAGATTGAAGGTGCAGGTTCACCCATAAGGTTTTCGCCACTACCGGGATTTTCCTGCTGACCGGTCATACCCGTAATGCTGTTATCGAGGACAACGGGAATGATATTGCCTTTGTTGTAAAGAATTTCTGCAGCACCTGTCATACCGCTGTGGAAGAATGTTGAGTCACCGACAATGCCGAAAACCTTCTTGCTTGTATCGCCGAGCATATCAAATGCTTTTGACATACCCATACCTACGGAGAAACCACCGCCCATGCAGACAACTGAATCCATTGCGCTGAGAGGCTTGGCACTGCCGAGAGTGTAGCAGCCGATATCACCTGATATTACAAAGCTCTTGTTCTTACTCATAGTGTAGAAGAAGCCTCTGTGCGGACAGCCGGGGCAGAGCACAGGAGGACGGCCGACAGCCTTTACTGAAAGTTCTTTAGTTTGTGCTTCTGTTCCGAAAATTGACTTTGCAACAATTTCAGGGTTGAGCTCATAGATATTAGGAATAAGCTCTTTGCCTATACATTTGATTCCTGCAGCTTTTATCTGCTCTTCCATGAACGGTTCAAGCTCTTCGATTACATAAAGAGTTTCTACCTTTGAAGCAAAATCTTTGATGAGATTCATCGGAAGGGGATATGTAAATCCGAGTTTAAGGAATGATGTGTCCTCGGGGAAAACTTCTTTTGCATACTGATAGGCTACCGATGCTGTAACAACACCGATCTTTGTGCCGTTCATTTCAAGCTTGTTGAGAGGTGAAGTGCAGGCGTATTCAGCCATATCTTTGAGTTTCTGCTCAAGAACAGGGTGGTGAGCTTTTGCATTAGCAGGTGCACTTACGTATTTGAAAACGTTTCTCTTGTACTCATAAGGCTCCGTTTCGATAACGTCACCGAATTCAACAAGGCTTTTTGAATGGCAGACTCTTGTTGTTGTTCTGAAAAGAACGGGAATATCAAACTTTTCTGAAATGGCAAAAGCTTCCTTAATAAAGTCTTTGCTTTCCTGGCTGTCAGATGGTTCAATCATCGCCATTTTGGCAGCCTTAGCATAATATCTGTTATCCTGCTCATTCTGTGAAGAGTGCATATCCGGGTCATCAGCGCTGATGATAACAAAACCCTTTCCTACTCCGTTATATGTAGCAGTAAAAATCGGATCAGCTGCTACATTAAGGCCGACGTGCTTCATTGAACAGAGTGCACGTACACCTGCAATTGATGCGCCGTATGCAACCTCTGCGGCAACCTTTTCATTAGGAGCCCATTCGCAATAAAGGCTGTCCTTGTACTGCGGTAAATTTTCAAAAATTTCGGTACTCGGTGTGCCGGGGTATGCAGAGCAGACTTTTACGCCTGCTTCGTATGCGCCGCGGGCAGCAGCCTCATTACCTGACATTAAGTGTTTCATAAGTTCCTCCTTGTATTTGAACGAAGATTTTACAAAATTTAAAGTATTATAACATATATAAATCTAAAAATCAATTTTAATTAATACTTTAATGTATGTGATTTTTGTGTTAGAATTACTTGAGGTGAAAAAATGAAAGAGATTGAAATAATACGAAGCAAAAGGAGAACATTATCCCTTGAGGTTAAAGAAGATTGTTCTGTTGTTCTGAGAGCGCCTTTATGGTGTTCGAAGAAGACGATTGATAGTTTTATCTCAGAAAAAACTGAGTGGCTAATTTCTGCGTTGGAGCGTCAAGAAAAGGTTATGTTGAATAAACCGAAACTTGATGAAACAAAGATTGCTGAGTTAAAAAAATCGGCTAAAGAATTTTTACCTGAACGTGTACGTTATTATTCGGAGGTTATGAATGTCAAACCTACAGGAATAAAGATTACCTCAGCGAAAAAGCGTTTCGGTAGCTGCAGTACGAAAAATTCACTTTGTTTTTCATATATGTTGATGCTTTATCCGCCGGAGGCAATAGATTACGTGGTTGTTCATGAACTGGCACATATACGTTTTCACAACCATGGCAAGGAATTTTATAAGGTTATTGAAAGTGTTTTGCCTGATTACAGAAACAGTGAAAAGCTTTTGAAAGATTATTTTGCAAATGAATTGTAAGATGTAAACTAAATATATTACATTGATTTGTAGATAATTACGAAATAAGTATCATAGCGTATTGTTTTGTTGACAATAATTTTATAAATATGTTAAAGTATTACTAATCATAGGCAATTTATATTTATCTAAAGGAGGAATTTTGAATGAAAAGAGCAAAACTTGTTTCAAAACGTGCATTATCTTTATTGATGACAATTGCACTTTTGATGACGACTCTTGTCTTTTTTGACATCGGTGCGACTATGGCTTTTGCAGCGAATGATGCAATTACTGTCACCGATAGCGGTTCAGGCGATAAGGTATATTTTTATGTACCTGAGCAGGTTTATCTTAAACCTTCGCTTACTGCACACAAAAATCAGGAAAGGGCTAATTTCCAGTGGTTTGTTGATGCTGAAATCAACAAGAACACTCATGAAATTTCAAAGCTTAATACCGGTGAGAAATCATCGGGTAATCTCTATTTCTATTATAAGAATGCAAGCAGCGTTTCGATCTCATTCAAATATCTTAATGCTAATTTAAGTGAAATGCAGGCTTATACGTCTACGTCACAGACCAGCACAACAAAGAGCTATGTCAATATGAACAGTTCAATCAAGTTCTCGACATATTCTAATGCGATCAGTGCTGTCAATACACGTACTGATTCATCAAGAACACGTTATTCGTTGAATTCTAATTTGATTGATACCACTATCACAAATGAAAGCGTATCACCTTATCTTATTTCAACCGAGTCAGGTTGTTATATTGAATGGACGGCAACATTTGTTGATTCTCTTGACGGATTGACAAAAACAGTTGTTGCATACACATATGTCTACAAGCCGAACATTATGCCGGCAGGTAATGCTATGTTCATCAAGAATGACCGTGGTTACGACCATGACAACAGTGCGATTTCTTGGATTTCAGGTTACCATTCGCTTGATAACTATGCGGTTGGTAAGTATTATCCGGTTGTCGCTCAGGGAAATAACAGATCTATCCTTCCTTTCTCATCAACTAACCCTGAGGGCTATAAGGTTATGAGTAACTCTTACAACAAGGATACCGATCAGTATGCCCAGTGGGCAACTTTCCCGATGACTAACGGTTACTTTGCATGGGATGGATCTTCTATCGATAATGTTGACGTTAACTATTTTGTAACTGATAATATGTCTAACTCAATATTCACAATTCCGTCTTTCAATCTTTATGAAAACAGGAATGCGGGACTGTCAAGTGGTGACGTAACGTTCCTTAACTATGGTGTTTCTCCTCGAACACAACTTATGGTTGATACGAGCCGTTACGGCAATCTTGATCAGATTCCTAACCTCACGGTTGGTTTGATGGCAACATCTAACTGGAGTGAAAGTGGCGCGGTTACGGGTGCTTGGATCGTTTCTGATGTTAAGAATTCAAACGGTGACAGTCACTATACATCACAGCTTAAAACTACGTCTGAAGGTGAAGCTCGTTGGTATAATTACAATTCTATTATCGCAAGCGGTGAAGATCCGTATTATCCTACCGGCGAGGGCGGAACAGAAGGTATCAAATACAACGGTAAAATCAAGAAGAGCATTGCAGGCATGACTTCGACAAATGCTTGTAACATTCAGGCTAGCTTATATAATGAGCAGGGTCAGGATACCGGATTCAATATCAGTATTCTCAGACTTAATGTTACTGCAAACAATAAGGATACTCTCCGTGATGCTTATAATGCAGCAATAGGCAAGTCTGCTTATATCGGTCTTAATGACGGAACATCACCTTACTACAACACAAATGATGCTAAGTGGTCTAAGTTCCTTGCATTGTATGAGGCAGCAGGTTATTTTCTCGCAAACCTTGACACAATGACAACAATCAATGCTGCAGGTGTATCATACACGGCAGAAGGTCTTGCATCAGCTCTTAATGCGGCTCTTAATGACCTTGAAAGCATCCGTAAGTCTTCAATGGCAACGGTTTGTGTTGCTTCTCTTGAGAAAAATGCTGACGGTAATTACGTTATTAAGAGCATCTACGATGCAGCGGCCGCAGATATCGTTTCAATCTACACTAAAACATATAATTTTGGTGATGATGTAACATTTGCTGCTCCTGATTTCCAGGGCTATGATTTTGTCGGTTATGCTACAGGCAAGAAGGCTGCAACCGGTCAGGTAGTCGGCGGTGACTATTCAGCTCTTATTGACGGAACGGATTCTTCTGTTGTTGAAACAAAGACAACTGCTGAATACCTTTCATATACATTCTTCTATGTTCCGGCTGAGGTCACTTCAATCGTTAATACTAAAGACGGTAAGTTCAACTACCTCAAGGCTAAGGTTGAAGATATGCCTACAGAATTAGGAAGCATTTCATATCCTTCGTATGCTGAGCATGCGGATACAGATACTGACTTCAATTATGAAATTGAAGCAAATGATATCACAGTATGGAGTTCTCAGGCAACAACAGCTGTTCAGCTTCAGTTCCTTCCGTTCTATGCTGAACTTGCTGCATCAACGGATTATGTGTTGACTTATGATGTTACAGGTACTGCTCCTGAAAACGTTCAGTTCTCAATTTACAACTCAGCGTTCACAGGCGGTAACGGTAACGAAACATCAACTTATGTTGTTAATGCTTCCGGAGATATGATTTCAACTAATGCGGTTGACTACGGTACAGCATATCTCAAGCTTGAGCTTCTCGGTGATGCAAGAAACGGTAAGAAGATAAGAATTAGTGATATATGCCTTTCAAAGGCTGATTCTAATGAACTCTACATTGATACAACTCAGGGTTATCCTGCTGTTTACTCAGCACCTGCCGGTACAAAGACAGCTGTAAGCTATACTGCAAACGGTGTATCAAGTCTTGTCGCAACAACTTCTTACAGCACACTTACATACGATCAGTATCAGCTTCTTCCTTATTATGTTGATATTCAGCCTAACTCAACATATCAGTTCAATTATGAACTCAGCGGACTTACAAGTGAGCAGGTTCAGTTCGAGCTTTACAGTCCGTCTTATGTTTCAGGTAACGGTTCAACAATGAACTATTATAATCTTACCGGTTCCGGTGTAACGTTTACAACTGGTCCCAATGACGATGCTGTCGGTCAGTTGAGAATTAAATTCTCTAACGATCCTCATGTTGCAGCAGGCGCAAAGGCTACAATCAAGAATCTTAATGTTTTAAATATCGATTCGAAGACAACTATCTACGGTCTTTATAACGAAACTCAGGATCTTGGTATTCCTGTTAAGGAAGGCTATAAGTTCTGCGGTTGGACAGCCAAGTCAAACAACGGCGGTTCAGCTCACGGTGTAGTTAATTCTGTTTACTCAAAGCAGGTTTACAGCTACACATTCGGTACAAACATCGATATAATCACAGCTGAGTGGGAAGCCGATACTTGTCTTGTCATTTTCCGCGGTGAAGACGGAACAGTTATTTCTGAACAGAACATCACATACGGCAATGCAGCAACTGCACCGTCAGCGGCAGATGTTCCCGAAAAGTTCGGACACACATTTGCAGGCTGGGACACAGATTTCTCAAAGGTTACAAAGAACCTTATTATTGAACCTGTTTATGAACAGAAGGATATTACGGTTATCGTCAGCTCAGATGCTGATCAGATTTTTGTAAACGGTAAAGCTAATGTCGGCGCAATGTTCGAACCTAATGAAGACGGTATCAGCGCAGTTAAATGGAAATCAAGCAGCGATGCAATCGCTGAGGTTGACGAAAACGGTGTTGTAACAGGTATTTCTGCAGGTACTGTAACAATCACAGGTACAATTACTTATGACGGCAGAACATACTCAGCATCAACTGATATCAAGGTTAATCCTGTTGAAGTAACTGGAATTGCAATCAACACTGCTCCAGATAAGACAACATATTTTGTTGGAGAAACTTTTGATCCCACAGGTCTTTCAATTCTTGTTACATATAACAATGGTACAACTGCTGTTGTTGATTCAGGTTTCACATTGAACACTGTCAATACTTCAGTCAAAGGTTCCAAGACGGTAAGAGTGACATATGAAGGTTACACAACAACTACAAGAGTTACAGTTGTTGATATCGTAATGACATCAATCGAAATCACAGAACTTCCTTACGTTACAACATACTTTATTGGCGATACTGAGTTTGAATCTGACGGAATCAAAGTTATCGCTCATTACAACAACGGTGATGTTGCAGAACTTGACATCGGTGATCTTGAATTTATCGGCTTTGATACACGTGTAACAGGTGCTGTAACAATTACAGTTGCTTACGAGGATTTTGAAGATTCGTTTGAAGTTATGGTTGAAGAGCCGAACATTATCGGTATCACAATTAAGAATCATCCGACAAAGCAGTCATACCTCGTTGGTGATGAAGCTGATTATACAGGTCTTAAGCTTATTGCTACATATTCAAACGGTTCGACTGTAGAAATCACTGAAGGTTATACAATCTCGGGCTTTGATTCATCTACAGTCGGTCAGAAGACACTTACTGTTGACTATGAGGGAATGACAGCTACATTTACAATTGAAGTTAAGCCGGTTGAACTTGTATCAATCGAAATCGCAACACCTGCAGAGAAGACAGAGTACTTCACAGGTGAGGATGCAGATTTCGCAGGACTTACAATCAAGGCAAATTACAACAACGGCACAACAGCAATTGTTGACGGTTACACAGTAACAGGCTTT
>JAZSPL010000064.1:0-53615 GCA_045537435.1 Acutalibacteraceae bacterium | reverse complement strand
GGTCGAGGACGCCCGTCCCTACTCGTTCTACTAAAGTCGGTGCTATAATTTCAGCGTCGCAGACCCTTAATGTTTGCGATGCAAACACATCATTAGTGAAGCGACATCATTCATCATATCCGCATCTCGGATATATCATTGCAAATGCATCGCCTTTGCCCGACAAACCCGAATTTGCAAACCAAACAAAAAGCGCAGTAGCGTCAACTACTGCACTCTGTTTTATTCTTTCTGTCTGTCCTTTCGGATTCGGAAGCCCGATTCTTCTTCGTCGTCTTCTTCATCGTCATTCTTCTCTTCGGGAAGGACTTCCACACGGACTTTTTCAATTCTTCTGTTATCAACAGCAAGAACAGTAAACTTGAGATTTTCAAACATAACCTCGTTCATTTCGCCGTCCTTCGGAAGATAGCCAAGCTCACTGATAATGAAACCTGCAACAGTGTCATAATCACCCTCAGGAAGTTTTTTGCCCGTAAGCTCATCGATTTCGTCAATATTCGTTATACCTTCAATTGTGAAGGTTGTTTCGTTGATTCTTGAAAACTCTTCGTCCTCATTGTCGTATTCATCCTGAATATTTCCGACGATTGCTTCAACGATATCTTCAAGAGTTACAATACCTGCTGTTCCTCCGTACTCATCAACAACAACCGCCATCTGTGTTCTTGTTGCCGTCATTTCCTTGAACAGGTCACCGCAAATTTTAGATTCAGGTACAAACATCGGAGCACGCATAACATCCTTAAGCGTTGTTTCGGGCATATCCTTGCCGACATATTTTAGCAAGTCCTTGATATAAACGATACCTACGATATTATCGGGGTCATCGTCAAAAACAGGAATTCGTGAATAACCGTGTTCTATACTGAGATTAACCGCATCCATAATCGGGTCGTTAAGCTCAACAGCAGTCATATCTGTACGGTGAGTCATAATATCGCCCGCATCAAGGTCATCAAATTCGAAGATGTTATTAATCATCTCTTTCTGAACATCCTCAATAACGCCCTTTTCACCGCCGACATCAACCATCATACGGATTTCTTCTTCCGTAACGGTTTCTTCGTCAGCGTGAGGATTGAAGCCGAGAAGCCTTACAACTCCGTTCGTTGAAAGTGAAAGTACCTTTACAACAGGGCTGAAGAATTTTGAGATAAAAAGAAGTATACCCACAACCTTAAACGAAATTGCTTCGGGCTTCTGCATACCAATCTTTTTGGGTACAAGCTCACCGAACACGAGTGAAAAATAAGACATTATAAGTGTGATAACAACAACGGAAATTCCGTTAATAACACTTGCTCCGAGCACCTTTTCAACTGCCGAGCCTTCAAAAGCCCTGACAAGCATATCTGCAAAGGTCTGCGATGCACTTGCTGAAGTAAGGAAACCGGCAAGGGTTACGCCAATCTGAATCGTAGAAAGGAATCTGCTCGAATTCGAAGTCAGCTTAACAACCTTTTTCGCTTTCTTATGGCCTTCCTCGGCCATCTTTTCCATTTTGTTATCATTGAGGGATATAATCGCAATCTCGCTCATGGAGAAAAATGCGTTTACCAAAATAAGAAGTAAAAGTAAAACTATCTTGATAATAATCCCGGGTAAGTCATCCATTATGGATTAACTCCTTTCAAAAGTTAAAATTTAGGATATTGTACCATATGATTTAGTAATAGTCAATGTTTGCAGTATTATTCAGCTTTTCACTTTTTATAATTTTTGTTGTTTTGTCAATTGACTTGTGATGTTTACGTGCCAAAAACACAATTTATTGTGGATTTAAAATCACGGTGTAGAAAGTGATTTTTGCTGTTTCTTTTTGACCTTAATGAGTGTATAATGATATTTGGAATTATGGCGCCAAATAAAATTAAGGACAGTGAAAAAATGGCTTATACAATAAATCCTGCGGTCTTCGGCTCGATGTTCGCCGTACCATCGCAGGTTGTTGACAATAACTTAAAGCTTGCAAGTGCCTCACAGCTCAAAACTCTGCTGTGGGTCTTCCGTCACGCATCGGAACCGATTGACCCTGCCGTTATCAGCAAGGAAATCAACTACGCCGAAAGTGACGTCTGCGATGCACTTACGGTACTTTGCGAATGGGGTGTGCTTAACTCGGATTCAACTCCCGTTAAAAAGATACCTCTTCCCGAAGTACCCGCTGCAACATCGACAGAAAAGAAAAAGGAATTGCCTGAGCTCGCACCCGTTAAGCCTACATACGAACAGGTTGCGGCTCGTTGTACGGAATCGCCCGAAATTGCACATATGTTTTCGGATATTGAACAGCTTCTCGGCAAAACTCTCGGCTACGACAGCCAGTGTATACTTCTTATGATGCACGACCAGTACGGACTTCCCGTTGAGGTTATCTATATGCTTGTAAGCTATTGTGTTTCAATCGGCAAGGCTAACCTCGCCTATATTGCAAAGGTCGGAAAAACCTGGGGCGAAAACGAAATTGACACAATCGAAAAAGCGGACGAGCAGATTAAGAACCTTAATCTTTGTCTTGGTGTATGGAAAGAATTCGCAACTCTTGCAGGAATTCCGAATCCGAAACCGACATCTTCTCAGGCAGCTTATCTGCAGACATGGTCAGTAGAGCTGAAATTCAGCGTGGATATGATTTACCTCGCATACGAAGAAATGCTTGACCATTCGGGAAAAATCAGCTTTGCATATATGAACAAGGTGCTTATGAACTGGCACGAAAAAGGACTTAAAACACCCGATGACGTTGAAAAGGACAAGCAGGCATTCAGGGAGAAAAACCAAAAGAAAAAGGATGCGGATACATCCTACGATATGGCAGAATTCAATCGCAGGGCAGAAAGTCTGCCCGTTTACAAAAAGGGGGTCTGAGCCGTGGGATTCAGTAAAGATACATATGAAAAAGCCGACCGCGAAATCAAGCGCAGACTTGACGAAGCTCTCTATCAGAGAGAATTGCGGCACAGCGAGGCTGTTAAAAAAATCCCTGAGCTTCTTGAAATTGAAGATACTATGGCCCAGGCAGGACTTGCAACAATAAAAGCTGTCGGTATGGGTAACGGCGGCGAGGATTTCATAAAAAAACTCGCTGAAGTTAACCTCGATGCACAGGCAAAGCGCCGTCAGCTTCTTGTTTCAAACGGATTTACGGAAGATTGGCTCGACGTGCGATACACTTGCCCGAAGTGCAAGGACAAGGGTTCTGTCGGTGGCTATGCGTGCGATTGCTACAAGCTTCTTCTTCGTTCAATCGAGTATGAAAAGCTCTGTTCAAAGCTCCCCGTAAACAAATGCCGTTTTGATAACTTCAGACTTGATTATTACCCTGAAGGTGCAGGCATCAGTCCCCGTAAGAGAATGGAAAACGTGCTTGGGTACTGCAAGGCATATGCGGACGATTTCAGCAAGAAATCGCCGAGCCTTCTTCTTTACGGCAAGACAGGTCTTGGCAAAACTCACCTGTCGCTTGCGATTGCAGGAAAGGCCGTTGAGGCAGGCTACGGCGTTATCTATATGACGGCGCAGAACCTTTTCAACCGCCTTGAGAGAGAAAAGTTCGGCAGAGGCGACGGTGAAAACACAGAGCAGGCAATCCTTGACTGCGACCTTCTTATCATCGACGATCTCGGCAGTGAGTTTATCTCACAGCTTACGGTTTCTTCACTTTATAACATCGTAAACTGTCGCGGTCTTGAGGAAAAGCCGACAATCATCAGCACTAATCTCACGCCCGACGAGCTTAAAAACGCATACAGCGACCGAATTGCTTCAAGAATTCTCAGCGCATACACAATTCTGCAGTTTGACGGCGCGGACATCAGACAGCTTAAGACTATTTAACAGGAGTTATTATGGATATTATTTCAGCACTTACCAACGAATTCAAACTCAAAACATGGCAGGTAGAAAACGTTGTCGCTCTCATTGACGATGGAAACACTATCCCCTTTATCGCACGTTACCGTAAAGAAGCTCACGGCACACTTGACGACCAGACGCTTCGTGAAATTTCCGAAAGACTTGAATATCTCCGTAACCTTGGCAAACGTCGTGAGGAAGTTCGTTCTTCAATCGAAGCTCAGGAAAAGCTGACGGAAGAAATTGCCGCTGCACTTGATAAAGCGGCAACTCTTGCAGAAATCGAGGATATCTACCGACCGTTCAAGCCGAAGAGAAAAACACGAGCATCCGTTGCTCGCGAAAGAGGTCTTGAGCCTCTCGCAGCTGCAATTTATGCTCAGTTGCCCGACAGTCCTGCGGCGATTGAACTTGCCGTTGAATATATTGACGAAGAAAAAGAAGTGCCCGACGCTGAATCAGCATTGCAGGGTGCTATGGATATTATTGCCGAGGATATTTCGGACAACGCGGATATCCGCCGCAGACTCCGTAATCTTTTCACTGTTCTTGGTGTAGTAAACGTAAAAGCTTCCGATGAATCTGCACAGAGCGTTTATGAGCAGTATTATGATTTCTCACAGCCTGTTGACAAAATTGCAGGTCACAGAGTTCTTGCAATCGACCGCGGTGAGCGCGAGGGCTTCCTTAAAGTCAGCGTTGAGCTTGACCGCGTAAAGGCTTCAAACGTTATAACATCCGTCACACTTTCGGACAGCGGCTCACTCTGCACGGACACAGTACGCGATGCAGGTGCCGATGCTTACGACAGACTTATTTATCCGTCAATCGAACGTGAAATCCGTTCAATGCTTACGGAAAATGCCGCAGCAGCCGCAATAAAGGTTTTCTCTTCAAATCTCAAGGAGCTTCTTCTCCAGCCACCCGTCAAGGGTAAGGTTGCGCTTGGTCTTGACCCGGGATACAGAACCGGCTGTAAGGTTGCAGTCGTTGACGAAACAGGCAGAGTGCTTGACACAGGCGTTGCTTACCTCACACACTCTGCAGCTCAGCAGGAGCAGGCAAAGGTTCTTATCAAAAATATGATCAAACGCTACGGCGTTAAAATTATCGCTATCGGTAACGGTACAGCTTCAAAGGAAACAGAAATTTTCACCGCAAATCTTCTTAAGGAAATCGGCGGCGACACAGCTTATATGGTTGTCAGCGAGGCAGGTGCATCCGTTTACTCCGCCTCAAAGCTTGCTGCTGAAGAATTTCCGCAGTTTGACGTTTCGCTCAGAAGTGCTGTTTCAATTGCAAGACGTCTTCAGGACCCGTTGGCAGAGCTTGTTAAAATCGACCCGAAGGCAATCGGTGTCGGTCAGTATCAGCACGATATGCCGAAAAAGGAGCTTGACAACGCACTCAACGGTGTTGTTGAAGATGCAGTTAACAACGTCGGTGTTGACGTGAACACCGCATCACCGTCACTTCTTACAAGAGTTTCGGGAATCAACAGCACGGTTGCGAAAAACATCGTTACTTACCGTGAAGAAAACGGTGCATTCACAAGCCGTTCACAGCTCAAGAAAGTCCCCAAACTCGGCGCAAAGGCATACGAGCAGTGTGCAGGATTTATGCGCGTTGCGGAAAGCAAAAACCTTCTTGATAACACAGGTGTTCACCCTGAGAGCTACGATGCCGCGAAGGCTTTGCTTGAGCTTTGCGGTTACTCGGTCAAGGATGCCGCAGACGGCAAGCTCGTTGAGCTCAAAGAAAAAATCGAAGCTCTCGGTCAGGAAAATGTTTCAGAAAAAATCGGTGTCGGTGTGCCGACAATGCTTGATATCGTCAAGGAGCTTCTTCAGCCGGGACGTGACCCGCGTGACGAGCTTCCGCCTCCGATGCTTCGCACAGACGTTATGGATATGAACGATCTCAAGCCCGGAATGGAGCTTCAGGGAACGGTGCGTAATGTTATCGACTTCGGTGCATTCGTTGACATCGGTGTTCATCAGGACGGTCTTGTTCACATTTCACAGATTACGGATAAATACATCAAGCATCCCTCAGAGGTGCTTAAGGTCGGTCAGGTTGTTACCGTCTGGGTAATTGCCGTTGACGTTAACAAAAAACGAATTTCACTTACAATGAAGAAACCAAAGGACGTTTCAAATGGCTAAAAGACAAACAACTGCAGAAAAGAAAACTGAATTCTGTCCCGTTGCTAAGAAATGCGGTGGCTGTCAGCTTCAGAATATGAGCTATCCCGAACAGCTCAGCTACAAGCAGGCAAAGGTTATACGTCTGCTCGGCAAGTTCTGCCGTGTCAACGAGATTATCGGAATGGAAAATCCGTACAACTACCGAAACAAAGTGCAGGCGGCTTTCGGGATGACACGCGGCGGTAAAATAATTTCGGGTGTTTATCAGTCAAAGTCACACCGTATCGTCTGCATTGACGAATGCAGGCTTGAGGATAAAAAAGCTGACGAGATTATCGTCACAATCCGCAATATGATGAAGCACTACCGTATGATTCCGTATAATGAAGATACAGGTTTCGGTTTCCTTCGTCATGTTCTCGTTAAAAGAGGTTTCACAAGCGGCGAAGTTATGGTTGTCCTTGTTACGGGTACTCCGATGTTCCCGGGCAAGAATGCGTTTGTAAAAGAGCTTCTGAAAAAGCATCCTGAAATTACGACAATCATACAGAATATCAACCGTGAGCATACAAGTCTTGTGCTCGGCAATACAGAGAAGGTTCTTTACGGCAAGGGCACGATTGAGGACACGCTCTGCGGTTGTGTTTTCAGAATTTCCGCAAAATCCTTCTATCAGATCAACCCTGTGCAGACAGAGAAGCTTTATTCAACGGCTATCGATTATGCTGAACTGACGGGCGAAGAAACCGTCATTGACGCATACTGCGGAATTGGTACAATCGGCATCATTGCAGCACAGAAAGCAAAGGAAGTTATTGCTGTTGAAGTCAATAAAGACGCTGTTTTTGATGCAAAGAACAATGCGAGAAGAAACGATACGCAAAACATAAAATTCTATTGTGACGATGCAGGAAAGTTTATGACAAAAATGGCGGCTGAGGGCAAAAGTGCGGACGTTGTATTTATGGATCCTCCGCGTGCAGGCAGTGACGAAGCCTTCCTTTCAAGTGTTGTTACACTCAACCCGAAAAAGGTTGTCTACGTTTCCTGCAACCCCGAAACATTGGAGAGGGATGTGAAATATCTCATCAGAAACGGATATAAGGTCAAGAAAATCCAACCCGTGGACATGTTTCCGCACACAAACCATACAGAAGTTGCCTGTCAGCTTTTGAAAAATAAGCCATAATTTCAGATAATAATTCAAATCCATAGGCTTAGGGAAACAGTATAAATATTGACAAAAGTATAAAATCTGTTAAAATGTTTCTATCGCATTTTAACGTAAAGGAGTAATATATTATGAGTAACAAACAGATTGATTGGGCAAATCTCGGTTTTGGATATATCCAAACAGACAAGAGATATGTTTCAAACTTCAAAGACGGTGCATGGGACGAAGGCGGTCTTACAGAAGACGCTAACGTTGTTATTAACGAATGTGCAGGCGTTCTCCAGTACGCTCAGACAGTATTTGAGGGACTTAAGGCATACCGCACTCAGGACGGCCGTATCGTAACATTCCGCCCTGACCTTAACGCAAAGCGTATGGCAGACAGCGCAGACAGACTTAAGATGCCTGTTTTCCCTGAAGATAAATTTATCGAAGCTGTTGAGCAGGTTGTTGCTGCTAACGCAGATTTCGTTCCGCCGTACGGTTCAGGCGCTACAATGTACCTTCGTCCGTTTATGTTCGGTAGCAATCCCGTTATCGGTGTTAAGCCCGCAACTGAATATCAGTTCCGTATTTTTGCTACACCTGTTGGCCCGTACTTCAAGGGCGGTGCAAAGCCTATCACTCTTCGCATCTGTGATTTTGACCGTGCTGCACCTCACGGAACAGGCCACATCAAGGCAGGTCTTAACTATGCGATGAGCATGTATGCAATCGTTGATGCTCACGACAAGGGCTTTGACGAGAACATGTACCTCGACTCTGCAACAAGAACAAAGGTTGAGGAAACAGGCGGTGCAAACTTCCTCTTTGTTACAAAGGACGGCAAGCTTGTAACTCCGAAGTCAGAAACAATCCTTCCTTCAATCACAAGACGTTCACTTTGCTACGTTGCAAAGGAATATCTCGGAATGGAAGTTGAAGAAAGAGAAGTATACAAAGAAGAGCTCAAGGATTTTGCAGAATGCGGTCTTTGCGGTACAGCAGCAGTTATCTCTCCCGTTGGCAAGATTGTTGACCACGGCGAAGAAATCTGCCTTCCCAGCGGTATGGACGAAATGGGTCCGATTACAAAGAAGTTGTACGACACATTGACAGGTATCCAGATGGGCAGAATCGAAGCTCCCGAAGGATGGATTCACGAGATTGAGGTAAAATAATTACATATACCATTCATTAATAAATCTCCCCGACATCGGATTTTGAACCGATGTCGGGATTTTTTATGCACTATTGATAATGTATTTTCTTTGTGATAAAATGTAGCTATCTATTCTGAAACAATTAATATACAAAACGGTGATACAATGAACACTTACTTTAACGAAATTACATCAAAACCAATCAATACCGTCGACGGCAAGGTGCTTTACAAAATCCCTGCAGGTGCAATGTGCGGTAACGGTGACCTCGGCGTTGTTTTTGATAACGACGAAAAAGACCTTATCATCCACATTTCAAAGTGCGACTTCTGGAAATTCAAACCCGGCGCACACAGTGACGGCGGAATTAAAACCGTCGGCAATCTGCTTATCGACAATGTTGATTTATCCGATTACAATATAAAACAATATTTTGACAAGGGACTTCTTCAATGTAAATTCGGCAAGACGGAAATTGAATTTTTCGTCGCTCCCGAAAACCTTATTTATTTTGAAATTAAGGCTCCCCTTTCGGAAACTTTTCCGTGTGTTAACATTGAAATGCCCGACACCTGCGGTTCTGTCAACTCATCGTTTGATGAAAACGGCATAAAGTCCTGCAGCCGTAAATTTGAGGGCGAAGCACTTTCGCTTGAATCTGCCGTAACAATGTGCTGCCGTGAGATTGAATCAAAAGAAGAAGGTAATTTCAAAATTGCACGTTATTGTATTTCTGTTGTTTCGAATTTTGATAACGAAGAATATATCGAAAAAGGAATTGCAATGGTTAACCTCTGTGACTACGAGTTTGACAAAGAAAAAACTCAGAAAAAGTGGCAGAATTTCTTTTCAGCTTCAAAGGTAACTCTTGAAGATAAAGAGATCGAAAAGTTTTACAATTCAAGCCTTTATCACCTTGCAGGCTGTATGGGCAACAAAGAATTCCCTCCCGGACTTTTCGGCAATTTCATAACTGATGATTTCTTCCCCTGGGCAGGAGATTATCATATGAATTACAACTATGAAGCCCCGTATTACTGCATATTCGCATCCAACCATCCCGAGCTTTTTGACGGTTATATGACACCCGTCAACGAGATGCGCGAAGAGGCGGCAAAGTTTGCCGGATTTTTTGGCTGTAAGGGTTATGCATTCCCCGTAAGCTTCGGACCGAAAGCTCTCGACGTTTACAGTCAGTCTGACTGCAAAGAGCACGGCATACTTTTCCTTGGTCAGAAAAGCCACGCGGCATATGCCTGCGTAATTCCGCTTATGCATTGGTTCGCTACTTATGACAAGGAATACGCACTCGAAAACTACTACGATTTTGTTCTTAATACAGCCGCTTTCTGGGAAGATTATCTTGTTAAGAAAAACGGCAGATACATAATCAAAAACGATGCGGCACACGAAATTCCGTATTATCGCGGGGAAAAATTCAGATACATCACCCACAAGGGACAGATTGAAGCGGTAAATGCAATCAACTCGCTCGGTCTTGTAAAGCTTTTGTTCAACGGCATTTACGATATGGCGAAGGAGCTCGGACTCAACGCCGAAAAATACCCACTTTGGGAAGACATAATCCAAAACCTGAGCGATTTCCCGACCTTTATCAAAAAAGGCAAAAAATGCTTCCGCTATTCAAAAAGAGGTATCCGTTGGAGAAATGACAACACCGTCGGTCTTCAGCATATCTACCCTGCTTCGCAGATAGGCTTTGATTCAGGCGAAAAGCTTCTTAAAATCGCGAAGAATACATACTTCATCAACGACAGACGTCTTGACGATAACGGTTCAAACTCCTACCTTCCTGCAGGTGCACGAATCGGAGTTGACCCGCATTTCCTGATTGAAGGAATTCATCAGAACATCAGGGAATTCGCTTTTCCTAACCGAATGTTCCGTCATCACGGCGGCGGAATCGAACATCTTACAACAATTCCTGCAACCATAAACGAAATGCTTCTTCAGGGACACGAAGGCGTTATCCGCCTTTTCCCCTGTTGGGACAAAAAATCTCCTGCTTCATTCGAAAATTTACGTGCGGACGGTGCTTTCCTTGTTTCGGCAGAGCTTAAAAACAAGAAGATTTCTTCCATTAAAATCAAAAGCCTTAAAGGAAGAAAGTGTAATCTTGACTTTGCTTATGTCAAATCTGTAAAGAAAGAATCTGACGGCGAAGAAGTCCCGTTCACAAGAAACGGCAACGTCATTTCTTTCGAAACACAGGCGGATGAGGTTTATCTTCTCGCTTAATTATCAGCAAAACTGACTTCACGGGGTGATACTGTGGGTGAAAAACTAAAAAAACTCGTAGGTGTTCAGGGTGACTTCAAAACCACCATTCTTCCTATGATCAACTACAGCTATGCAAATATGTACATGGGTGGCGCAGGTTACATCATCAGTATGTATTTCACAGTCTTTCTGACGGACGTTGTTAACCTTTCGCTCAATCAGGCAGGTATCGTTGTTATGCTTGCTACTGTATGGGATGCAATTACCGACCCTGTTATGGGTATCATAACAGACCGTACACGTTCAAAAACTGGCAAACACCGTCGTTACCTTCTTTGGGGTATTCCGCTGATGGTGCTTTCATACACGCTGATGTGGAATTCATTCGGCCTTAACGGAAAAACTAATCCTGCTCTTGCGATGACATACTTTGTTATTGTATATATGCTTTACAAAACGGCTTATACGGTTATCGGTGTACCGCACACGGCTATGCTTCCCGAGCTTGCGCCCGAATATAACCTGAGAACACAGTATAATTCCGTAGGTTATCTTTTCAATTCTGCAGGTATGGTGCCTGCGTTCGGAATCGTTGTTGCCATTCTTGCTGTTTTCGGTTCTAACGACAACCTCACTTCTGAATCAAAATCGCCGTTCCTTGTTATCGGTATTGTGCTTTCCGTATTTTTCGGTCTTGCAGTTTTCCTTACCTATTTCAAAACGAGAGAGCCCAGCTCCCTTAACAACAAAAACGAAAAGCTCGATATTAAATACATCATTCACGAATACGTTCTTGTTTTCAAAAACAAATCCTTCAGGCAGTATTTCTTTATGAGCCTTGCTTATCAGTTTGCAACGGGATTCTACGCAAACTCAAAGGTTTATTACATAAAGTATCTTGCAAACCAGTACAGCGGATACGCTCTTTTCAATGCTGTTGCAGGCGTTGCGGAGGCTGCGGCTTTCCCGCTTAACTATGCGCTGACGATGAAACACGGAAAGAAAAAGTGCGGAAATATCGTCACACCGCTTATGGTTGCAGGCCTTGCAATCGGTCTTATAATGCAGTCGGGCGGTTCATTCTTCTGGAGTGCTTTAATGATGCTGAGCATGCTCCTCTACCCCTTCGGCATGTCAGGTCTCGGATTTGTTTCGACAAACATTTTTCCCGACCTTACCGACGTTGATGAGCTTATCACAGGCAGAAGAAGAGAAGGCGTTATTGCAACTTTCAGCACGCTTATCAAAAAGAGCATCAGCGGTGTTATGGCGGCGCTGGTTGGCTTCACTCTTCAGAGTTTCGGCCTTGTTACGGGCGATACCGTTTCACAGTATGAGAAAACAACAGGTTCTCTCTTTGAACAGAGCGACAGCGCTGTTTTAGGTGTACGAATCTGTGTTGCCGTCATCCCGATTGTTGCGGCAATTATTTCTCTCATCCTTCTTAAGAGATTCCGTATGACAAAGGACGACCACACAATGATTCGTGCGGCAATCGCAACAAAGCATAAATACGGCAGTGTAACTCTTACCGATGAACAGAAAAAGCTTTGCGAAATGATTTCGGGTCAGAAGTTTGAAAACACTTGGCTCGGTCAGGGTGAAAGCGACGGCGAAGAACATTTCCTTGACACTGACGAAAATGGAAATTACCTTATTTTACTTGAGCAGAAAGCGTTGAAGGAGGCACAAGCAAATGGTTGATATTACAAAAAAAGCTCCCGATAAAAAAGAGAAAAACTTCAAAAATTCATTGATAGATTTTCTTTTCTATCTCGTACAGTGGACCTGGGGTCTGCCCGTAAACCTCGTCGGCGGTATCGCATTTCTCATCTGCACAAAAATAAAAAAACGTCGTTGGCAGAGATTCGGCTATTCTTACATCGTCTATCTCCCGTGGAAATCTGGCGGACTTTCTTTGGGTCTTTTCATCTTTATGAAAGACGGTCACAAGAATAAAAAGTGGACATACAACACCCGTATCCACGAATACGGTCACACCTGGCAGTGTCTTCTTTTAGGCCCTCTTTACTATATCGTAATCGCAATCCCTTCAATGATATGGTGCAACTGCTTTGAGAGTTACAGAAAGAAAAACAATGTTTCTTACTACAAGCTCTATTGCGAAGCCTGGGCAAACAAGCTCGGTCAGAAATTCACAAAAATGGAAATGGTTGAAAAATGAGCAAAGCTCCTTGTAAGCGAATACAAGGAGCTTTATAATTTATAAGCAATATCAAATATGAGCTTTTCGGTCTTCTTCCAGCCAAGGCACGGATCTGTTATGGATTTTCCGAAAACGTGCTCGCCGACGTCCTGCGCACCGTCCTCAAGGTAGCTTTCAATCATAAGACCTTTGACGAGCTTTTTGATGTCCGTGTTGAGGTTTCTGCTTTCGATAACATCAAGGGCAATTTCCGTCTGAGCTAGGTAATTTTTGCCCGAATTGTTGTGGTTTGTATCAACAATTACGGACGGATTGAGAAGACCTGAATTTTCATAAAGCTCAAAAAGCTTTACAAGGTCATCGTAACGGTAATTAGGAATGCTTGTGCTGTCCTTGCCGATGTATCCTCGGAGGATTGAATGAGCATAAGGGTTACCTTCGCTTTCAACCTCCCAACCGCGATAAAGGAAAGTGTGGCTGAGCTGTGCGGATTTAATCGCGTTCATCATAACGGATAAATCTCCGCTTGTGGGATTTTTCATTCCGACAGGAATGCCGACACCGCTTGCCGCCAGTCTGTGTTGCTGATTCTCAACCGACCTTGCCCCGACAGAAACATAGGAAAGAAGGTCGGAAAGGTAACGGTGATTTTCGGGGTAAAGCATCTCGTCCGCGCAGGAAAATCCGTAATCACGAAGTGCCGTCATATGCAAATCACGAAGTGCAACAATACCCTTAAAAATATCGGGCTTTTCATCAGGGTCGGGCTGATGAAGCATACCCATATAACCTTGTCCCGATGTGCGCGGCTTGTTTGTATAAATACGAGGAATGATTATAAGCTTGTCCTGCACCTCGTCCGCAACCTTGCGAAGACGGGAGATATATTCAAGAACAGGTTTTCTCTGGTCAGCTGAGCAAGGGCCGATTACGAGAATGAATTTTTCGGATTTTCCTTCAAAAACAGCGTTGATTTCTTCGTCCCTTTTTGCTTTGACTGCCGCCATCTGTTCCGATACTGGAAAGCTCGTTTTAACGTCCAGAGGAACGGGAAGCTTGCGTTTGAAATTCATTTTCATAATATCACCCCTTTGCCGAAAATTTTCAACATCATACATCTTTTGACTGAAAAAGTCAAGAATCGCAACCTTTCCACGGAAAACATTTACTTTTATTTTTCTTTTTGATATAATAATTAAAAATTTTTACGGGTGTTTTTATGAAGATAAATTACAGAAAGCTTCTTCCGTGTGACAACACTGTAATGGCAGAGTTGATAAGGTACAACTTAAAATCGAACGGACTTGACATTCCCGGTACGGTTTATTTTGATGAAATAATCTGGCATCTTACGGATTTTTACGACGAGAAACCCGAAAGCCGTGCATACTTTGTCCTTGTCGACGAAAACGACAAAGTCGTCGGCGGAATCGGTCTTGCAGAATTTCCCGACATTGAAGGCTGTGCCGAATTGCAGAAGCTTTATCTTGCCGATGAAGTCAAGGGTCACGGGCTCGGCTACTTTCTCATTGACCTGCTTGAAAAGGAAGCTTTGAAAATGGGATATGACAAAATGTATCTTGAAACCCATACAAATCTGCAGACAGCAATTCACGTTTATGAAAAAGCAGGTTATCTTGAAATCCCTCGTCCTGAGTTCGTTATGCACGGAACAATGAATAAATTTTATTTGAAAGCTTTAAAGAAATAACATTTGCAGAGAGTCTCTGCATGTTCTTTCTTGACATAAAACTGTTCTATTGTTATAATTTCGTTAAAAGAATTAAGGAGTTGTTTAAATGGGTATTTTCAGCAGAATCACATCAATGCTTCTCTCAGTTTTAATGGGTATACTTTCCGTTTTTGGAATTGCTCTGCCTGATTATGAAGTAGACACAAGCGATTGGAACACAAATTACAAATACATCTTCGTCCACGGTCTTATGGGTTGGGGCGAATACGATTTTTATTATCCGCTTATGCCCTATTGGGGAATGTTCGGCGGAAACCTTATGAATTATCTTAACAACAGCGGATTTGAGTGTTACGCAGCTTCCGTTGCGGGTACTGCAAGTGCGTGGGACAGAGCTTGTGAGCTTTATGCTCAGCTTACGGGTACGGTTACCGATTACGGCAAGGCTCATTCGGAAAAATGCGGTCACGACAGATACGGCCAGGACTTTACAGGAAAAGCACTCATTGACGAGTGGGATGCAGAAAACAAAATCAATCTCCTCGGTCACTCTTTCGGAGGTGCGACGGTACGTACTTTTGCACATCTTATGGCAAAGGGTGACACACAGGAAATGAACGCAACTTCACCCGACGAAATCAGCGGTCTTTTCACGGGAGGTAAGGCAGATTATATTTATTCTGTCACCTCACTTGCTGCACCTCATAACGGTACAACCGCTTACGGCGTTGAAACAGCAGACGGCGCGGAATATGACACAGCGGCATACGATATGCACATCGACAATGCACTCGCCCTTAACGAAACACTTTCAATCAGCAACAGTACTTATTATTTCTCAATTGCCTGCTCAATGACTGAAGCTGACGAAAACGGTTATCATACACCAATTAAAGAAAATATGGAATTCTTGTTCACTTCAAGCAGTGCAGAGCTTGGCAAGCTGACGGGTACAACTCCGGGCGGATATGTGGTCGGCAAGGAATGGCTTGAAAACGACGGTCTTGTTAATACATTCTCTGCTCTTGCTCCCCTTTCTGACCCTAGCACACAGTACGACAGCGCGAACGTCAAGAAAGGCATCTGGAATATTATGCCCATCTACTACGGTGACCATATGTCACTTCAGGGCGGTATGACAGTTGTCAACAACGTAAAACCGCTTTACATCGAACATCTTTCTATGATTAATTCCCTGTAAAAGAAACTACACAGAAAAAAGGATGGCTCTCAAGCCATCCTTTTTAGTTTTACTTTTTATTTGTAAGGAACAGGAATGAATGTCAGGAAAAATTCAAACAGCTTCTCAAGCCAATTTTTGATAAAGTCAAAAATATCTGTCTTTGTTTCGCTTGATGTGCCATCCGCATCTATCTGCATTTCAAAATCAACAATCTCCTGTTCAATCTCCTCTATCACAGGTGTCTGATCAATGAGGTCGATATATTCCACATAAGCCGAAGATGTTTCAAGAAGAACCTCAGACGATTTTGACTGATCAACTGATGAAAGCAATGCTCCGGCCTGATTGAGAAGTGCAACATCCATTTCGTCAACTATGCCGTCGTGGTTACAGTCAGCCGCCATATATGCAACCGTGCCGATGCTTTCTTCCGTCAGCATTGAATTTGCCACACACGAAACTAGCACAGCATCCTGACCGTCATACCAGGAATCACCGTTCACGTCACCGTAGATAAGGACAGTGAATTCCCCAACTACGTTATCACCGTTTTTAAGCGTTGCCTTTGTGCCCGTGCCGAGTTTGCCATCAGTAGAATCATAACTCCAGACATAATCGGGATTGAGGATTGTTATGTAATTTTCAAGTGAGCTTTCACCTGCGTTGATACCTGAAATAATCCCGTTGTCTGTGTCAATAACAACACCTTCTGCTAACTTATATTCTGTTGCAGGTATAGCTTCTGTTTCTACTGCTCCGCAATTGATGCATATACGTGATTTTGAACCCGGCTGTGAAAATGTTGGTTGGGTTGTAACCTGCCAATCATTAAAGCTGTGTCCTGATGCAGGAACGATATTTTCGCTGAGCACCTTGTTGCACTGTGTGCAGACCGTTTTTTCAAAGCCGTCCTGTGTGCAGGAATGCTCACCCGACTGTGTCTGTGGCTGATGGTCACAGACAGTCCAGGGCTGGATAAACGCATTTTTTAAATCCCAACTGCTACTGTTGTATTCCTCGGAAGCTACCCATTTGGAAGAGCTATAAACATAGGTTTCGCCGTTACTTGAGTATCCGTCACCATATTCAAACGGAATCCATGACCCATTCGTGCACATTGAAACAGCAAACTTACTACCTGCTTTAACAGCAACTTCCTGAGGCAAATCAATCACGTGATAACCCGCTTTTTCAACTGTTGTTTCAAATGTTAAACCCAATGTACCCGATCCCGGATTGTTTGCAGAAGTAAGATCAGTGTAAACTTTAAAAGTAATTGTTACATTTTCCTCATAGGTATATGTGGCAATAGATTTTATTTTTTCATTTTCTTTTGCACTGAAAACATTAGCAACCGATCTGTTTCCGATTCCTATCCAATAATTGCAACGGTCACCGTTATAGTTATAGTTTTCGTAATAATCTTCGACAGGTTGTGCAATATACCCTATAAAACTACACAGAGTTGCATCGTAGTAAGAAATCCAGAAATATCCCGATTCTCCCCACCATGTGTCCCAGCTGTTTTTACAAAGCCATGCCCCGTTTTCAGTCGGACGACATTCAGCTTTAAAATTATCTTTGGAGAAGTTGTCATCCCAACCAACAACAGTGATCGCATGATTAGTTGTTGTTGCGGTGTTGCAGTAAAAAGCTGCTATTCCCGAATCTGTATAATAACTATCGTCATGATAATAACTGGCTGTTACCGAGCCGTATTCCATAATATGCTGTTTAGTTTCATTTGCTGTTGAGAGTGTTTCCACAGACTTGATAACAAAACCGCTGTTTGTGTTACGACGCTGAGCATCGGTATACTTCGGAAGCTTTGGTATATTGTTGTAGTCCGCCGGATTTGCATCCTGCTTGGCAACACCTGCCCAGCGTGACAACGCCTGTGTAACCTTTTGCCAGTTACCGCCCGTCAGGTACGGATTTTCCGCTGCTGTTCCGTCACCGTAAGCAAGATCTGTTGTGTCTGTTGTGGCACTGTTGATACCAAACCAAGCAAGGTGAGATTCAGAAAAATCAACTGTTTCCATCTCTGCAAGACCTTTGCTGATAACCGAGCTTTCAAGTGCACTTATAGCAGAAAATGCCCAGCAGTTTCCCGCATTACCCTGCCATTTAACAGATGTTACAACATCCTTTGAACGGGAATCGTATGACGACGGAATTGTTGTGCCCGCATCCATTGTGTTGAATGACGGCTCAAATGACAGACGTGTATCTCTTTTAATAATTTTGCCGTCTTCGTCCATATAAATATCTTCAACATAACCGCCGTTAGAAGAATCTTGCGGAATAACTCTTATAGCATCATTATCCTCGGACAAAGCCGATACCATCGGTGCTACATAAAAAACAAGAATTGCCATAATTGTAATAATAGCTGTAAACTTTTTCACAATAAGTCCCCCTTGTCTATCTGTCGTTATAAGTTCAGTTTATCATAAATACCCCACTTTGTAAAGAAATCTGCTTTGTCCTATCCGTCAAAAGATAGAGCAGATTTTTGGTAAAAAAAACATACCATTTCTGCACTTAATTTGATATAATAAATTTATTAATATTTTTTGTACTGTGAGGAATGGAAATGAGCAAAGAATTACCTCGTACTTATGTACCTTTCAAGGATTGGAAAGAACCTTCAAAGCAGATTGAATATACCGAAGAAACGCCTCTCCTCTCCCCTGACGGAAAGCTTCTTGCAAAAGGCTGGGCAAGACGTAACTACTTTACATACAACCGTGATTACGTTAAAACAGGAATTATGAGCCGTAAGGAATGGGATTTTTATACCATCACCGACGGAAAAATGCAGATTCTTGTCAGCTTTGCGAACATCAACATCGGCGGTTACGTCAGCGCAAAAATCACCGACCTTTCCACAGGCGAGGTAATTGTTGATGCGATTCAGTATTTCATTGGTGCAAACAAGCACGTTCCGCCCGCAAAGGGCGACGTGCCTAACCGTTATAAGGACAAAATCGGCAAGGCTGAATTTGATTTTGACACAAGAGAAACCGAGCGTATTCTTAAATACAAAAAGATGCACAAGGGTAAGCTTTGCGACGTAAACATTAAAATGGATATTCTCCCCGGTTCTGAAAACATCACAACCGTTCTTCCTTTTGACGAGGACGAAACAAAATACTTTATGACCACAAAGCAGATGTGTATGCCCTGCGAAGGTACTTTTAAGTACGGTGATTATGTTTACGAAATTTCAAAGGATACGGCATTCTGCGCTATGGACTGGGGACGAGTTAATACAGTTCATAAAATGGTCTGGTATTGGGGCAGCGGCTCATTGTACCACTACGACGAAAAAGGCGAAAAGCATCTTCTCGGCTTCGAAATTACCTGGGCAATCGGAAACGAGAGCTACGCAACGGAAACAGCTATCTTCTACGACGGAAAGGCACATAAATTCGGTGCAATTGACGTTGAAAAATTCCCCAAAGACAGATTTATGGAAGAATGGAAGTTTGTTTCGGAGGACGGCAGATTCAATATGACGATGACGCCTACACTCGACAATCACAGTGATGTAGATTTCAAGGTCGGCAGAATGAACTGTCATCAGGTTTACGGTATATGGAACGGCGACGTCACTCTTGACGACGGCACCAAAATTGAAATCAAAGACCTCTTCGCATTTTGTGAATATGTTGAGAACAGGTGGTAAATAAGGAGTTTTGATTATGAAAATCTCTACGCAAACAAGTTCGGCAGCAAAGCTCGTCGGCGACGAAAAGGCTGTTGAACTCATTGCAAAGGCAGGATTTGATGCATGGGATTTTTCCATGTTTGATATGTGCAAGTACGATTGGGGTAAAAAGGTGCTCCTTGAAAACAACCATCCCCTTGCAGGAAACAATTACCTTGCATTTGCACGCAAATTAAAGCAGGTCGGTCTTGATAACGGCATCGTGTGCAATCAGTCACACGCACCGTTTCCCACAGCCTGTGCCGCAATCCGTGCTTACTACAAACGTGCAATTGAATGTACTGCGGAGGCAGGCGGTGAAATCTGTGTTATTCATCCTGATAATAACAAGTCAGCTGAAGAAAACGCAGAAATGTATCACGAACTTCTTCCGTTTGCAAGAGATTGCGGAGTGAAAATCGCAACGGAAAATATGTGGAACTGGGATTCGGAAAAAGACGAAAGCAGCTTTGCTGCCTGTGCTACAGGTGAGGATTTTGTGAAACACATCGACGTAGTGAATGACGATTTTCTTGTTGCGTGTCTTGATATCGGTCACGCTGAAATGCGCGGTTCAGGTAACGGTGCGGCAAATATGATTTACGAACTCGGTCACCGTCTTCAGTGCCTTCACATTCACGATAACGACAAATGGCACGATTTGCATCAGATTCCTTTTTCAATGAGCATTGACTACGAGCCGATTGTAAAGGCTCTCAAGGACATCGGCTACAGCGGATATTTCACACTTGAGGCTGACAATTTCCTTGACGGTTATAACAGCGAAAATATTTTTTCAGGCATTCAGGAGCTTAAGAAAAGCGTTCAGAAGCTTGCGGATATGTTTGAAGCTTTGAATTAAACCCATATATAAAAAGGCGTTGTGTTTTTTGAGCACAACGCCTTTATCTTTATTCTCAGAAAGTGAAATTGTATACATCTGTGACTGTTCCTTTTTCGGTAACATCCAGAGCACTCTTTCTGTCTTCACTTGAAAGATGCATTTTCATTTCAAACGGGACAGCAACGGTAAGCTCCTTGAGGCAACCATCCTTAACAACCGCCGTAATTTCCGAACCGGGGAAAGAAGCTGTTGCGTTGGTAACAAAATAACCTTCAAATCCGCTTACCGTACAGTCTGCATAGTTAAGAAGATACGGATATGTCTTGCGCGGTATATAATCCTTGGAATCTGCCTTATCTGCAACCAATACAATTTTTACAGTGTATGTGGATGCATCTTTTTTGGTAATCGTTGCGCTTTTGACAAGGCTCGGATCTATACGGGTATCGGGACAGAAATCAAAAACTGATTCCCCCGATTTATCGTAACCGTTTTCAAAATTAAGCACCAGTTTATCACTCTGTTCATCAAATTCAACAAAATCCTTGGAATTCTTGTCATTGACTGCCTTTGACACATAACGCGACTGATACGAAACTTTCACCTTACCCTTAGCCACTGAATCAAAAGCATCTGCATAAAATTTAAGTGCTTCGTTCTTTGAATATGCTGTCGGATTATCAAGACCGACACTAATCTGCAAAACACGGAGTGCATCTGAAGAATTGACAGTTCCGTCATTGTTGAGATCTGCTCTGTACTTATCAAATTCTTTGTCAACAAGGCCGACAGAAGCACGTAAAATCAGCAGTGCATCTGTAGAATTGGTTTTCCCGTCATTATTAACATCTCCGCGGACACCTGCAGCAAATGTCACGGGCATAACCGCAAGACAAATTGCAACCGCAAGAACAACCGCGAAGAAATTTTTCAATAAAGTTTTCATATAAACATCCTCCTTTTTCTCAATTATACCATCATTTTATTCTTTTTCAAGTCGAAAAAATTCTTTCAAGGAAATATCTTTCCTTCTCATCCGAGAACAAATCTGTACTCAACCGATTAATTTCTTCGTCACATAACCTTACCGTTTCAAGCGACGAAAAAATCTCCTGCATAAGTCTTTTGTACGCCTTTAAGCTGAAATCCATACGCTTTTTTGTTTTCGTTTCCGAGGGAACAAGAAACCGTCCCGATGAAACTCTGCGGCTTTTTTCAAAATCGCACTTATGGAAATACTTGCAAATAAAAATTCCTGTTTTTAATTCAGGAATTATCAGGTGCTCTGCTCCGCTTTCAATATTCAACGGACAAAGACAGCTTATAACATCGTACCCTGCACTCAATGCATATCTTCTCACTCTGTCAACAATATGCCTTCCGCAAGCTCCCGTGCGGTCACATATGACAGTTACATTTTCACAATATATGTCAAATGCTTCCATATTAAGCTCCACACCCTCAGGTGTGAAGCAGGTAACAAAGCGTTTATGCTCCGTACCGACCGTTCCTTTAAGTGCGCCGCCCATCGATGACCAAAGACGTGATGAAAATCGGTTAATTTTCACAAGATCCATATCAGCGGCATCAAGACGTATCATATCGTTACTTATACATCGGCAGGCTGTAAGAAAACGTTCGGCACGTTTCACAGCTTCTTCACGGCAGAGAATTAAACTTTTCAGATTCTGTGTTTCATTGTCCAAACAGAAAGTGTCGGCAGAATATGTAATCGTTTCGTACGTTCCGTCAAGGATTCTGAAGCCTGCATCTGCGCTGTAAATTCCGATACTTCTTTCATCTGCACAGAAATCAACGTAACGCTGACCGCGCTTATCAAGCTCTTTTTTTATTGAATCAAAAAGCTTCTGCTTCGCTGAAACCGAATATCCCTTCACGATATAATTTCTCTCCGCCGAAAATTCCGGTTTTGCTGCAAGCGAATAAAATCCTTTCGGCGAATACACACCGTAGTAGAAGCAGTTGCTTATCATCATCCTGACCTCCGTAAACAATATAGTATATTCTATTCAAAAAATTTATTCTCGTGCTTGTATAGTTTAAAAGTTTGTGATATTATTTTGTTGATAAATCCGAATTAAAAGAGGGTTTAAAATGCTTGATAAAGAAAAAATAAGCTCGCTGATTAATGACCCTGTTAAAGTTTTCGTTTTCGACATGGTCACTTCTACCAACGATGTTGCAAAAATGCTTTGTAAAGAGAATGAAGAATGTATTCTTGTTGTCGCAGACGGGCAGACTAACGGAAGAGGACGTCAGGGAAAAAGCTTCTTTTCGCCAAGCGGAAGCGGACTTTATTTTTCTATGGTATTCAGTACTAACTCTCCCGCTTTTGAGTTTACGGGAGTTACCTGTGCGGTTGCGGTTGCCTGCACAAGAGCTATCGAAAAACTGACCGACCTGAACGTTAAAATCAAATGGGTCAATGACATTTACATTGAAAATAAAAAGGTCTGCGGAATACTTGTTCAATCCGTCAGCGAAAACGGCATTGTTAAAAAACTCATCGTCGGAGTGGGCATCAACATTTCCACAGTCGACTTTCCCGATGAAATTAAGGATATTGCCGTTTCACTCGGCAAAGAGGTTGACCGAAACATTTTAGCCGCTGAAATTGCCAATAATATTTCTGAGCTGATTTTCGGCAATCCCGAAAAATATATCAACGAATACAAAGAAAAATCAAACGTCATAGGTAAGGACATAACCTATTTTAAAGATAACATTCCCCACACTGCTCAGGCTGTTGACATTGATGAAAAAGGCGGTCTCGTGGTGTTTGAAGACGGCAAAAAATTTACACTTACAAGCGGAGAGATTACAGTAAGATTTCCGCTGAAATAAAAACAAATTAAAGGAGCGATTTTATTATGTATAAGGGAACAAAAACTGAGAAAAACCTTATGGAAGCTTTTGCAGGCGAATCTCAGGCAAGAAACAAGTACACATACTTTGCAAGCGTAGCAAAGAAGGAAGGCTACCAGCAGATTGCTGCAATCTTTGAGCAGACAGCTAACAATGAAAAGGAACACGCTAAGCTCTGGTTCAAGGCTCTCGGCGAGCTCGGCAACACAGCAGAAAACCTTGCTGCTGCAGCTGCAGGCGAAAATTACGAATGGACAGATATGTATGACCGTTTCGCAAAGGATGCTGAGGAAGAAGGCTTCACAGCTCTTGCTGCTCAGTTCAGAGCTGTTGCTGCAATTGAAAAATCTCACGAAGAGCGTTATCGTGCACTTCTTAACAACGTTGAAATGAAGGCTGTTTTTGAGAAGAGCGAAGAAATTATGTGGGAATGCCGCAACTGCGGTCACCTCGTAATCGGCAAAAAAGCTCCCGAAGTCTGCCCTGTTTGCAACCATCCGCAGAGCTACTTCGAGATGAGAAAAGAAAATTATTAATTAAAAAAAGCCATAAAAAAATCGACCTCGTTTGAGGTCGATTTTTTGCTCTTATTTACTTGTCTTCTCTTTTTTTACTTTTTCTTTCTTCTCTTTTACGGGCGGATTTTTAATTTCTGCTCTTGCTTCGGGAGAAAGAGTTATATAATAAGCAAAAGTCCAGAATAAAATACCTATGAAAAGCAAAGCCATTGTTATAACGGCATTACCAAGCTGGAAAACCTTAAAGTCAACCACACCTGAAATAAGCGATGACAAAAGAGAACCGACAATTCCTTCGCCACCCTCAAGGTTTTTGCCGAGGATTGCGCCGATATCAACTTTGCCTTCAATGAACGGTGTTGTAAACTTTGTGAAGAAAGACATTGCAAGGAAGCAGGACAATGCACCGCCGACACTGAATCCCATAACTGTTTTATGTGCCTGTGTGAAAAGCGCACAACCCATAATAATAAGGGCGATAAGAAGCGCCAGCACAAGCATAACAGCTGATGCAAAGAGCCATCCCTTAACTGCATTTACTTCGATAGGCAAGTTATCGAAATTGAAAAGATCTTTCAAAAAGTCAAACGTACCTTCCTGAATATAGTTGATAATATCGATGACACTTAATTCTTCCTTGATTGCCGTGTCACCCACAAGCGAATTCAGCGCACCGCCGGGAGCAATGATTATTCTTATAATAATTCTTGTAACTGCTGCAGGAAAAACGGCAACAGCAAGAATAAACGTTACAATTCTGTTAAGGATTTTCATATGATTTCTCCTTTACTTGCCCCATGATGAGTTGAGAGCAACCGTACGGTTAAAGACAAGCTTGTCATCTGTGCTGTCCTTATCAACGCAGAAATAACCGTTACGCATAAACTGGAATGTGTCGCCCGGCTTCACGTTACCGAAGCCGCCTTCAAGAAGGCAATCTTCAATAACTGTGAGTGAGTTCGGGTTAAGGTCTTCCTCGTAATCGTGTTCCTTGCCCGGCTCTTCAACGCTGAAGAGTCTGTCATAAAGACGTGCTTCGCACTTGATGCAGTCGTTTGCATTTACCCAATGGATTGTACCCTTGACCTTTCTGCCGTCAGGAGAATTACCGCCACGGCTTTCGGGGTCGTAAGTACAGTGAAGGCAGGTAACGTTTCCGTTTTCGTCTGTTTCGTAAGATTCGCACTTAACAAAATAGGCGCTCTTGAAACGAACCTCGTTGCCGGGGAAAAGACGGAAATACTTCTTAACAGGCTCAACCATAAAGTCGTCCTGCTCAACATAGAGTTCACGTGAGAATATAACCTTACGTGTACCCATTTCAGGATGGTCGGGATGAAGCTCAACCTCAAACTCCTCTGTCTGTCCTTCGGGATAGTTATCGATAATAACCTTAAGCGGCTTAAGAACAGCCATAGCTCTCGGTGCATTAAGGTTAAGATTATCTCTTACACAAGCCTCGATAAGACCGTAGTCAACAGTACTGTCTGCCTTTGAAACACCGATTCTGTTTATGAAATCTCTTACGGCTGCTGCAGGATAACCGCGACGGCGCATACCGCAGAGAGTAATCATTCTCGGGTCGTCCCAACCTGCAACGATGCCCTTGTTAACCATTTCAAGAAGCTTTCTCTTACTTGTTACGCAGTAGTTGATGTTAAGACGTGCAAACTCAATCTGACGCGGAGGCTCATCAAAACCGATCTGGTCAAGGAACCAGTTGTAAAGCGGACGGTGGTTTTCAAACTCAAGAGAGCAGAGAGAATATGTTACGTTTTCTCTTGCATCCGAAAGAGGATGAGCGAAGTCATACATCGGATAAACGCACCATTTGTCACCTGTCTGGTGGTGAGAAACGTGAGAAATTCTGTAAATAACAGGGTCGCGCATATTGAGGTTCGGCGATGCCATATCAATCTTTGCACGAAGCACCTTTTCACCGTTGCCGAATTCGCCTGCTGTCATTCTCCTGAAGAGGTCCATATTCTCCTCAACCGAACGGTTTCTGTACGGGCTTTCCTTACCGGGCTCTGTGAGTGTACCTCTGTACTCTCTGATTTCGTCTGCAGTAAGGTCGTCAACGTAAGCCTTGCCGTCCTCAATGAGTTTGAGAGCACATTCGTAAACAAAATCAAAATAGCCTGAAGCGTAGAAAATATTTTCCCAGTTAAAACCAAGCCACTTGATATCTTCTTTGATAGCTTCGATGTATTCTACGTTTTCCTTTGACGGGTTTGTATCGTCAAAACGGAGGTTACAGATACCGCCGTATTTTTCCGCTGTGCTGAAGTCGATGCACAAAGCCTTTGCATGACCGATGTGGAGATATCCGTTCGGTTCAGGCGGGAAACGGGTCTGCACACGGGTGTTAACTCCGTTTTTAAGGTCTTCATCTATAAAATCGTGAATAAAATTGGAAACTTTCATTTCTTCTTCCATTTTTATTTACCTCCTCTTATTTATATTCATTAAGTGCGTTTGAAAGTCTTGCCTTGATTTCATCATTGCCGAGAAGAGCGATGATTGAATGAAGGTCAGGTGTGTTGCGGCGTGATGTTATTGCAATACGGATAACCGTTGAAACGTCGCCGACGTGACCCTTGAAAGCTTCGGGATTCTTCTTATATTCCTTTACGTTAGGAGTAAAGCCGAGAGGCTCGCAAAGCTCCTTAATTTTATTGAACCAGGTGTCCTTGTCATCCTCTGCATCAAACACGTTAAGATAAGCTTCAAGAATTGCCGCAGCGTCTTCTTTTGAGATATTTTCGGGAAGAGTGTAATCAGGAGTATAGATTTCATTGTAGAAATATGAAATGTAATCCTTGATTTCGTCCCATTTTGCAATATCCTTACGAGGCTTTGCTGTTCCTCTGTCGATTGAAAGGATTCCCTTTGCAAATGCTTCGTCGGCAGAAAGAAGATTGTAAAGCTCTTCGTCAAAAGCCTTTGCCCACGCAAGTGCTTTTTCATAGACTTCGTCAGCGGTCATAAGTGAAATTACGTTTTTGCTGACGTCGTTGAGCTTATTGAGGTCAAACAATGCACCGCTTGCGCTCATCTTCTTAAGGTTGAACGGGAAAGCTGACTGAGGTGCATCCTTGTTTGTCTTTCTCCAATCCTCAAAGTTTGAGTTTGCGATTGTGAGAAGATACTCAATAACGCTCTCTCTCGGATAACCACTCTCTGTATAGAAAGAAACTGAAGCTTCGGGGTCCTTACGCTTTGAAAGCTTACGCTTACCGCCGTTATCCTCTTTCATAATCGGAGAGATGTGAGCATATTTCGGAACTCTGTATCCGCAAGCTTTGAAAAGCTGAATGTGAAGAGGAACTGAAGAAATCCACTCGTCACCACGGACAACATGAGTTGTTCTCATAAAATGATCGTCAACTGCGTGTGCAAAATGATATGTAGGAATACCGTCCGTTTTAAGAAGGACAACATCCTGAATATTCTCAGGCATTTCGATCTTGCCCTTTATAAGGTCATCAAACTTGATTCTGTTGTCTGCATTACCCGGAGAACGAAGACGAAGAGTATAGGGTTTTCCTGCCTCAATATTAGCCTTCTGCTCCTCAAAGCTGAGCTCACGGCACTTTGCCCATTCACCGAAGTAACCCTGAATCGGTGTGCCTGCCTTTTCCTGCTCTGCACGGATAGCGTTGAGTTCTTCCTCTGAGCAGAAGCAAGGGTAAGCAAGTCCTTTTATAACAAGAGATTTTGCAATCGTCTGATAGATTTCTTTTCTGTGGCTCTGCTGATAAGGGCCATAATTTCCGCTTTCCTCATTAAAGCCCATAACGCCCTCGTCGGGTGTCATTCCGAAATCCTTAAGACCTGTGATGATTGCAGAAACACCGTCCTCGATTTCACGCTTCTTATCTGTATCTTCAATTCGAAGGAAGAAAACACCGTCGTCGGTTGCTCTTGTTGTAAGACGTTCAACCATTGAAGCGAAAAGACCGCCGAGGTGGAGGAAGCCCGTCGGGCTCGGTGCGAAACGTGAAACTCTCGCACCCTCTGACAAACCTCTTTCGGGATATATTTTTTCATAATCCTCAGGAGTTTTTGTTATGTTCGGAAACATCAACTCCGCAAGTTTTTCATAATTGCTCATACTAAATGCTCCTTAAGGCGGTATAGTTTTTCAACTTATACCCCAATATAAATATACATTGTATATTATCGCAGAAAATGTTGCAAGTATCAAGAGTTTATTGCGAATTTTTCAGCTTTTTCTGCAAAAAAACACACCACTCATCTTTCAAACAGATAAGTAGTGCATTTAACTTTATTGATATACAAAAGGATATGCCAACAATAATATAAAAAACAAAATTCCGATAGTTAGGCTTGCCGTTGATTTCATTCGCATTCTTTTAGAAACTAAACCCAACAGAATTGATATCATCGGGAAAAGAGCTCCTATGAAACACTGATATTTTTCTCCCGTTTCATTATACATCTCATCTGCATAATAAAAAGCAAATATGCTGAAAAAGCAAAATGCCATTTTCACTACAGGAAATATTTTAAGAAAAAATTTATTCACCATTTTTTCGTTGACATTTTCTTCTTTCAAGTTCAATGCCGTATAAATTTTTTCTTTTATCTTTTCGGGGTCAATGTTTTTCATTTCCCAAAATTCTATCAAAACAACATCTGCTTCTTCACAAATTTCCTTTACTTTTTCGTCGCGTCGCTGTCGCTCTGCACTCAAATGTGACTTATCTTGTATTTCGATTAACAGTACAGGTTTATGCTCTTTATTAAAAACTCCAAAATCAATATTTCTAAAAAGCTCATTTTGAAACTTATGAGCATCAACTCTGTTAATAATACTTGCCAGATTAACTTGTGGATAAATATAGTACTCTTCAGGCAAAACCGATTTAATACACTCGAAATACTCTTTTTCTATTGAAGACAGCAATGATGTTTTCGATTCATAAATATTCTTTTCAGAATGAGAAGTTGCACATTTATTGCAAGATTTATTTGTGAAATGCCACTCACCGCATTTAATGCATTTTTTTATCTCGCCTTTTTTACTTAGTTCGTAGCAATCACTACAAATAACATATTTTCCGCATTCTTTGCCGCAAACCTGACATTTCACAAAATCACTTCCTCGAAAAGTTATTTTACCAACGGCATTTCCGTCATACGAAGGTTTGTGCAGCCGTAAGGTATCATTTCAAGTTCAACGGCTTCGCCTGTCGGCACTCGTGATGACGGCACTTCCGTGCAGATTCCGTCAACGATATCCCACTCTATCGGCACAAATTTTGTTTTTATTTTAAGCGGAGCTTCTTCGGGTGAAAACGGCATATTGCCGACCTCACCAAAGCTGACTTCAAAGCTGTCATCAGCAAAAGCGTAATTCCACGGTGTTGTCGGATAAATTTCATAATCGCAGTACGGGAATTTTCTTTCAACTTCGTTACGGACATATTCTTTCTTTTCCCATCTTTCACCTATCGGAAGTGAGAATGTAAGATTTCCGCGTCTGACGCAGTACATATCGTTATCACGCTCGTAAAGCTTTGCTTCAAAACTGAAAGTTACATTGACCGTCGCTTCATTTTCAAGCTTTACGGTTATTTTATTATAGCCTGTTTTTGCATCTGATGAGTTGATTTTCGTATTTACCGCACCATCGGGAACTCTGAGATAAAGTGCGACTTCGCACGGCTTTTCAGCCTTTATTTTAACCGAGTAACCGTCCTCAAAAGGATAGTTTGTTATGATTTCTGCGGTTATATTTCCGTCAGTAAGCTTTGACGGAGCGATTGCCGTTACCGCAATTCCGTCCTCTGCCTTCATAAACGTGCTCATCGCAAACTTCGGCCAACCCTGGTTGAAGTTTGCCGTACAGCAACCGTAATTCGGTTCAAGACCGAAGAGGTGAGATTCTTCTGAATTCGTATCAAAAGGCTGTTTACCGTCCGGGAAACGGACGCACTGCATCTGATTTGAAAGTTGGTCATACTGATGCGACCACATATCGGGGCTGATTGTTGCAGGTAAGGCATTGAACGCAGCCTTTTCAAGTCTGTCTGCCCAGTAGCTGTCGCCCGTTATTGCCGTAAGCCATTCGTAGGAATACATCGCTTCCGTTACGGAGCAACACTCTGAGCCGTGAATCGGGCTTCTTCCGCTGAGGCATTCGTCGCCTGAAAAATGCTCGCAAGCCATTCCGTGGTCACGAAGAAGAATTTCCATGCTGTTTTTCGCAAATGCATTTGAATCTTTGCCCGTAAAACGTGAAAGAAGCGCATATGCTTTTATCATCATACCCATATTTACAACGTGGTTAAGGAAGCTCCAACGTTCACGTCTTTCGGCATAGCGCCAATCCGAGAAAAGCTTTTCGTAATCCACACCGTGAATTTCAAGCTTCTGCACAAGGTCGAGCATCCAGTCCTCAGGCTGTCTTTCATAAAGCCACATGAGAGGAACAAGACATTCAAACCACCTTGCAGCTGCCCAATCGAAGAGAATATTACTCTCAATATGACGGTCAAGATTCTTAAGTGCCTTATAAATTACGGGGTGAATTTTCTCTTCGTCCTTTGCACAGTCTGCGTAAAGAGCAAGCACCTTGCAGATGAGAAAAACTGCCCAAACATCATATTCGTTGCGTTTTTCACGTGGGCACGGTGCAATCCATCCGTCGTCCTGCTGACGCTCAACAATTGCATCGATATATTTTTTCGCTCTTGCAATCAGGTCCTCATCCTCAAGCTGATACGCAAGAGGAATGAATCCGTCAAGCCAATACGGCACTCTTTCCCAGCCTTCGCAGTCCCCGCCTATCCAGGCACTGTCGCGGATATCGGGCCAGACTTTGTCGAGATTGCCCGAAAGGCCTTTCGCCTGAATAAGGAGCTGATTTTTAAGCCAACCTGTCGGTTTGAGTTCGTTTGTTGTATACTGTCTGAAAGTTAAAGGTTTTAACACCTGAATCACCTCTTAGGTTATACCAAGCTTCTTTGCCATTTCTGCTGTCTGGAGCTCAAGCATCTTTGAAACGCCTTCCTCCTGCATCGTGATGCCGTAAAGGACGTCTGCTTCTTCCATTGTACCGCGTCTGTGAGTGATGAGAATGAACTGTGTGTTCTGCGTCATACGGCGTACATACTGTGCGTAACGTGTAACGTTGACGTCGTCAAGTGCAGCCTCAACCTCGTCGAAAATACAGAACGGTGACGGAGAAACCTTAAGAATTGAGAAGAGAAGTGCAATTGCCGCAAGTCCCTTTTCACCGCCTGAAAGGAGGTCGATATTCTGAACGTTCTTGCCCGGCGGCTGTACCTTAATTTCGATATTACATTCAAGCACATCGTGCTGATTTTCAAGAATAAGCTCAGCCTTACCGCCGCCGAAGAGTTCAACGAATGTTTCGCCGAAGTAGCTGTTGATTCGCACAAACTGCTCCTTGAACTGCTCTGCCATTCTGCCCGTAAGGTCGCCGATAAGACGGGTAAGCTCCTCACGCGAACGCTCGATATCGTCAAGCTGTTCTTTCATAAACGCATAGCGTTCCGAAACCTCGGAATATTCTTCGATTGCACCGACGTTTACGCTGCCGAGAGCACGGATTTTGCCCTTGATTTCCTGCAAGGTGCGGTGTGCTTTCTGGTAATCGTCGATAACGATATTCATTGCCTCTGCCTCGCTCTTTGTGAGCTGATATTCGTCGTAGAGCTTGTTGATTGCATCGTCAAGCTGCTTGAGCATCGTTTCCTTACGCTCTTCAAGACGTGCAAGCTCGCCGCTGATTTTTTCGCGTTCTGAGTTCTTTTCACGTTCTTCCGCACGAAGTCTTGCGCTTGCGGCATCGCATTCCGTACGTTCCTTGATAAGTGCCTCAACGTCGCCCTTGGACTGTGCGCCCATTGAACGAAGTTCCGCCGCCTTCTTTTCAAGTTCAACTATTTTATTTTCAATTTCTTTGTTTGCGTTTTCGATAACTGCAATTTCTTCGTTAAGGTCGTCAAGCTTGCCCTCGTGGCTTGCCATACGTCTTATGAGCAAATCAACAGCCTCGCGACGTGCCTGAATATCCTTTTCATAGGCAAGGATATCAAGGTTTATTCTCGCTTCAAGCTGAGCAAGATTTTCCCTCTTTTCTTCAAGCTGTTCTCTGCCGTGTGTAACAACGTCGAGGTCAGCCTGTAAAGAACCGAGTTCATTATTGAATCCGTCAATTTCAGCCTGTGCCTTTTCTTTAAGCTCCTCAAGGTCACTGATACGAAGGTTTGCATTCTGCTTTTCACGGCGAAGCTCCTCAAGAGCTGCATTTGCCGTATCAAGCTTACCGTCAATGAGTGAAAGCTCGCTTTCTTTACGGATAACATCTTCCTGCGTGCGCTTGAGGTCAGCCTGCGAAGCATCAAGGTCAGCCTTTACAAGAGCAAGCTCTTCGCTGAGCTTTTTATATTCTTCCTGACTTACCTGCTGCTGTGCAACAAGCTCTTTCATCTGCGCATTGAGCTTATCGATTTCGTTACCTCGGCTGAGGATACCCGCATTGTGTCCTCTTGAACCACCTGTCATTGAGCCGCCTGCGTTGACAACCTGACCGTCGAGAGTAACAATTTTGAAACGGTAGTCATACTTCTTCGCAATTACGATTGCGCTGTCAAGGTCTTCCGCAACAGCCGTACGTCCGAGAAGCGACCTGATAACCTCGCCGTACTTCTCTTCGTAATCAAGAAGCTCGTCTGCCATATCGATAAAACCGTAGCAATCGTCAAGGCCTTTTTCCGTGAAAGGCTTCGCCTTGACAGACGTCAACGGAAGGAATGTTGCACGTCCGCCTTTCTTTTCCTTAAGGAAGTTGATTGCGCGCTTTGCATCGTTTTCGTTATCTGTAACGATATTCTGAATTGCCGCGCCAAGAGCTGTTTCAACCGCAACGGCATATCTGTCGCTTACGTTGATAAGCTGTGAAAGCGGTCCGTGAATACCGCGGAGCATTCCGCCCTTTGCCTCACGCACGATTGACTTAACCGCGCCCGAATAACCTTCCATATTCTTTTCCATTTCGTCAAGAATACGGATTTTATCCTTCTTCTGAAGAATATCAAGACCGCGGGCATCGATTTCGCCCTTAAGCTTTTCTGCTTTTTCCTCACGGTTCTGCACACGGAGATTATATCCCGAAACGGCATTAAGAATCTGTGTTTCTACTTCTTTCATTTTGTCAAGCTCTGCCTGACACTCGTTTTTCTTGCCCTCAAGCTCGGTTATGTAGCCGTTACGTGTTGAAAGAACACCGTCAATGTTGCTGACACGACCCATAATTTCTTCAATTGAAGAATTAGCCGTTGTTTCTTCGATTCGCTTGTCGGCAATTTGATTTGTAATTTCAGTAATCTTCTGCGAAAGGTCTGCGATCTTATCCGAAAATTCGCTGTTTTCAAGTCTTGCATTTGCGATATCTGCGGCAGCAAGGTCAAGCTCGCTCTTTTTTGCAGCAATTTCGTTGAGCAATTCGTCGATTTCTTTCTTCGACTCTTCAATTTCTGCGCTGAGTCCCTTTTCGCTGTCTGCGGCGTCCGTCATATCGCGGCGGATACGCTCAATCGTCTGGTTATTATGAAGAATTGTATTTTTCTCAACAGAAATTTCACCGTCGATATGCACAGCCTGTTCCTCGTATGCGGTTGCATTAAGGCGGATGTTATCGATACGGACTGTAATTTCCTGACTTTTTGTAAAAATATTTTCTGTTTCCTGCTCGATTACATTGAGTGCGGCTTCAATCCCGTCATACTGTGCCTGTGCGATTGAAAGCTTGTCCTCCTGCTCACGGAGCTTCGTTTTTGAAGTTTCGATTGTGTTGAGCCAGAGACCGATTTCAAGCTCCTTCTTTTCGGCAGCAAGAACAAGGAATTTCTGTGCCTTTTCGCTCTGTACCTTCAAAGGACCAACACGGCTTTCAAGCTCCGCAAGAATATCTCTTAAGCGCACAAGGTTTTCCTCTGCCTGCGCAAGCTTTCTGTTTGCATCGTTACGGCGATAACGGAAATGGGAAATTCCTGCCGCTTCTTCAAGCATTTCACGGCGCTGACCCGACTTTGAAGAAATAAGGTCAGCAATTCTGCCCTGGCTGACGAGAGAATAACCGTCACGGCCAAGACCTGTATCCATAAACAGCTCGTGAATATCACGAAGACGGACAACTGCACCGTTAAGCATATAGTCACTTTCACCCGAACGGTAGTAACGACGTGTTACGGCAACCTCGTCCTTGTCACAGTTGTTAAGTGTTCTGTCTGAGTTATCAAGCTTCAGGGTAACCTCCGCAAAGCCGAGAGCCTTGCGTATTTTTGTTCCGCCGAAGATAACGTCTTCCATTTTTGAACCGCGAAGATTCTTCGTTGACTGTTCGCCGAGAACCCAACGAACGGCATCGGCGATGTTACTCTTACCCGAACCGTTCGGGCCGACAACAGCCGTCATTCCGTGATTAAAATTAAAGACAGTCTTGTCAGGGAACGATTTGAAGCCCTGCATTTCGAGTGCTTTTAATCTCATAATGTTTCATTCCTTAATATGTAAACTTTGTATTTCCCAATACTTTCATCCGCTGTGATTTTAGCTTCATATCCAAGCTTTTTAAGTGCTTCGATATTCGCTTTTTTCTGTCCCGTCATCTGTGAAACAGATTTAGGCGACACACGGATTTCAATTTTTCCCTCAGGGATTTTATTTTCACGGATAAACTCCGTTACTTTCCTTAAGTAGATTTTACTTTCACAGATTTCTTTGAACGCAGGATGATAAGCTCCTGCAACAAATTCACCCTCGACGTCACCGCCTGAATGAAGACCCGTTCGGATAACCTTTACCCCCGCTTCTTCAAACATCTGAAGCAATACAGCACAGATTTCTGCCGCCGCTTCAACGTCCTGCGGATTATATTTACCGCTTCGGTAAAGGTTGCAAAGCTCAGTATTTTCAAGCACAACCGTGGGATAAATCCTTACTGTATCGGGGTTTAATTCAATTATTTTTTTCGCAGTTTCAATGCTGTCTTCATCCGTTGAACCGTAAAGACCCGTCATCATCTGCAGACCCGTTTCGAAGCCTTTTTCCTGCAACAGCTTAGTTGCTTTGACGATATCCTCTGCGGTATGTCCTCTTTTATTGAGTGTCAGCACCCTGTCATCAAGGCTCTGCGCCCCGAGCTCAACGGCTGTCACGCCGTAGCTTCTGAGGATATGACATATTTCTTCGTCAATCGCATCGGGTCGGGTTGAAATACGGATTCCTTTGAAGCTTCCGTTTTCAACATATTTATGAGCCGCAGAAAGAAGTGAAACCATCGTTTCTCTTTCAATTGCCGTAAAGCTTCCGCCGAAAAAGGCAATTTCTCCACCTTTGCTTTCGGGGTTTTTCAAAGCAATCTGTACCGCTTCGTCAACGTCGGACGGCTCAACCTGATTTCTGTGGCCTGAAATTGCACGCTGATTGCAGAATGAGCATTGGTTCGGGCAACCGTTATGCGGCACAAACAGCGCAACGTTTACGTGCCTCACAGACCCATAAGCTCCAAGGCTTCCCTTGCAGCCTCCTGCTCGGCTCTCTTTTTACTTCTGCCGATTCCCCTGCCGATTACGTTTGAGTTAAGGTGCACCTCAACCTCAAAACGTTTGTCGTGGTCAGGTCCTGTTTCGCCCGTGAGCACGTATTCAACAAGCTCACCCGGGTTTCTCTGCACAACTTCCTGAAGCATCGTCTTATAATCCCTGATTGACTGTTGCTGACGGATTGCTTCTTCGATGTATTTAAGAACAAAAGCTCTTGCGGCTTCCATTCCGCCGTCAAGGTAAATTGCGGCAATTATTGCTTCGAATGCATCTGCCTGAATGGACGGACGCTCTCTGCCTCCCGTAAGTATTTCACCCTTACCGAGCAGGAGATACTTGCCGAGCTCAAGCTGTCTTGCAAAACCTGCAAGTGATTTTTCACAGACGGTTGCGGCTCTGAGCTTTGTCAGTTCGCCTTCGGGAAGTTTTTTGTAGTTTTTAAAGAAATTTTCCGCAGTTATAAGACCCAGAACAGAGTCACCAAGAAATTCAAGCCTTTCGTTTGAATCGCCTGCAGAATGATTTTCGTTGACATATGATGAATGTGAAAGCGCACGGATAAGAATGGCTTCATCGTTGAAATTATAGCCGAGCTTTTCCTGCAACTCTTTTATGTTATTCTTCATTCTCACCTCTCCTTTCTTCAGAGAGTAGTTTTTTATAATAGTCGAGGCTTCTCTGTGCGAGAGCTTCGTAACGTAATTTTTTATCCCTGATCAATTCGTCAAGCGGAGGGATTATGCCGAAATTCGCACCCATCGGCTGAAAGTTTTCAACCGTTTCGTTGCTGATATAGTTTGAAAGTGCACCGAGCATTGTTGTTTCGGGAAGCTTTATCGGTTCTTCGCCTTTTAAGTATCTTGCCATATTAAGACCTGCAAGGATACCTGCCGCAGCTGATTCCATATAACCCTCAACACCCGTAATCTGTCCTGCGAAATAAAGACCTTTTCTTCCTCTGAATGAGAAATCGCTGTTAAGAAGACGGGGCGAATCGATGAATGTGTTTCTGTGCATCACACCGTAACGGATAAACTCGGCATTTTTGAGAGCAGGAATTAAAGAGAAAACTCTTTTCTGCTCGCCGAACTTGAGATTCGTCTGAAATCCTACAAGGTTATACATCGTGCCGCTTGCATCTTCTCTTCGAAGCTGAAGGACAGCCCACGGTCTGTGTCCCGTCCTCGGGTCACGCAAACCGACGGGTTTAAGAGGACCAAAACGCATTGTATCTGCTCCTCGCGAAGCCATAACCTCAATCGGCATACAGCCTTCGTAGACACCTTTTTTCTTATCAAACGAATGAAGCTCTGCTGACTCTGCGTTGACAAGCTCGTTGTAAAACGTTTCGTACTCTTCCTTATTCATCGGACAGTTGAGGTAGTCGTCCTCACCGCCGCGGTCATAACGTGACTGAGTGAAAGCGCAGGATTTATCTATGCTTTCGTCCGTAACAATCGGCGCCGCCGCGTCGAAAAAGCTGAGTGATCCGCCACAGAGAGCTTTTATATTTTCCGCAAGTGCATCGGAAGCCAGAGGTCCTGCCGCAACGATTACGTTTCCTTCAGGAATTTCAGTAACTTCTCTGCATTCGACTTTAATAAGCGGATGTGATTTAATTTTTTCCGTAACCATCGCGGAAAATTTATCTCTGTCAACAGCTAAAGCACCGCCTGCAGGTACACTGCACTCCTTCGCGCACTCAACGCAGACCGAGCCAAGAAGCTCCATTTCCGCCTTAAGAAGTCCTGCGGCAGAAGCAAGTCTCTGCGCCTTGAGCGAATTTGAGCAGACAAGCTCTGCGAGCATATCGCTCTTGTGCGCAGGAGAACGCTTTTCGGGCTTCATTTCCGCTATTGTAACCGATATTCCGTTGTTTGCCAGCGCCCATGCAGCTTCAACACCTGCAAGACCGCCACCTATTACAAGAACGTCGTTCATATTATTCCTCTGCTTTTTTTCTTGATTTTCTTTCTGTTTTCTTTTCGTAGCCGCAAGCTTCGTCAAGGCAGACCGTAAGACCGCCCTTGCGCTTAAAAAGTGACTTTCCGCACTGCGGACACTTGTCGTCAGTCGGCTTATCCCATGTCATAAAGTCACAATTCGGCCAGTTTCCGCAACCGAAGAAAGTATAACCCTTCTTCGACTTTTTCTCGATAACTTCGCCGCCGCACTTCGGACATTTTGCATTTGTCTGCATAACAAGCGGTTTTGCATTTTTACATTCAGGGTAACCGGGGCAAGCAAGGAATTTGCCGAATCTGCCTTTTTTGATTACCATCATTCTTCCGCACTTTTCGCACGGAATATCCGTCATATCCTCTTCAAGCTGAATCTTGACATCCTTCATATCTGCCTTTGCTTTCTGAAGAGTGTTGTCAAAATCGTCGTAAAATTCGTGAAGCATTGCGATATAATCAAGGTTGCCCTCGCCAACTTCGTCGAGGTTTGTTTCCATACCCGCAGTGAATTTTGTGTTAACGATTTTGGGAAATTTATCCTTAAGAAGGCTTGTGATTGCCTCGCCGAGCTCTGTCGGAGTGAGCTGTTTCTGCTGACGCTTGACGTACTCACGTTTTACGATTGTTGAAATAATTGTTGCGTAAGTACTCGGTCTTCCTATGCCGTTTTCTTCAAGAGCCTTGATGAGTGAAGCTTCAGTATATCTTGACGGTGGCTGGGTGAAATGCTGATTTCCCGCAAGCTCCTTGAGCTTAAGCTTGTCGCCTTCGCTGAGCTCGGGAAGCTTTGAAGCATCTTCCTCTTCCTCGTCCGTGCTTTCTTCATAAAGTGCCGTATAGCCGTCAAACTTCACGCTGAAGCCTGATGCATTGAAAAGGCAGTAGCCTTCCTTGCCCTCTGTCACAGCCTGAATTTCAGCCTTGACTGTGTTAAGTACGCAGCTTGCCATAAGGCTTGCGATAAAGCGCTTCCAGATAAGAGTATAAAGCTTATACTGATCCGATGTAAGGCTACCCTTGACTCTTTCGGGAGTGAGCATTGGATTTGTCGGACGGATTGCTTCGTGACCGTCCTGAGCATTGCTTCTTGATTTATAATATCTCGGCTTTTCGGGAAGGTATTTGCTTCCATATGTGTCCGTGATGAATGTGTTTGTAAGAGCTCTTGCTTCTTCTGAAATTCGAAGAGAGTCCGTTCTCATATATGTGATAAGACCCGTTGTGCCGATTCCTGCAACTTCAATACCTTCGTAAAGCTCCTGAGCCGTGCGCATTGTACGCTGAGCCTGGAATCCCATACGGCGGGATGCTTCCTGCTGAAGAGTTGACGTGATAAACGGTGGTGCAGGATTCTTTTTCTTTGTACCTTTTTTGATTGAAGATACTGTGTACTTTGCGCCGTCAAGACGTGCAAGGTACGCATCTGCCTGTTCCTTGTTTGTAATCTTCACCTTACCGCTTTCATCGCCGTATAATGAAGCTGAAAAGCTCTTTCTGCAGGGTGCAATGAACTTCGCATCAAGTGTCCAGTACTCTTCGGGCACGAAGGCACGGATTTCGTTTTCTCTGTCCACAACAAGCTTTACAGCAACAGACTGTACTCGGCCTGCGGAAAGACCTCTGCGGATTTTCTGCGAGATAAACGGACTTAATTTGTAACCTACAAGACGGTCAAGGATACGTCTTGCCTGCTGTGCATTGACAAGGTCCATATCGATTGAACGCGGTGCCATCATTCCGTTTTCGACACCTGTCTTTGTGATTTCGTTGAATGTGATTCTGTTTGCCTTGCCCATATCAAGCTCAAGCAAGGTTGCAAGATGCCACGAAATTGCTTCACCCTCACGGTCAGGATCAGTTGCGAGGAATACTTCGTCACTTTCGGCAACCTTTGCCTTAAGCTCCTTGACGAGCTTTTCCTTTCCCTTGATTACTGAATATTTGGGAGCAAAATCGTTTTTGATATCAACGCTGAGTTTTGCTGCGGGAAGGTCACGGATGTGTCCCATAGATGCTGTTACATCGTAATCCTTTCCGAGGTATTTTTTAATTGTCTTAACCTTTGTGGGTGACTCCACGATAATAAGCTTTGACATATTGATCTATCATCCTATTTCAGTTTATAGTTTTTGCCTGCCTGAAGCTCAACAAGGTCGAAAAGCTCAAGCTCGGTCATTGCGCAGGCAAAAGCGCTGACGCTCAGGCCTGTTTTTATAATCAGTTCTTCCATCTGCATTCCGCCGTCCTCAAAAGCATGGTAAACCTTGCGCGCATTTTTGCTGAGTCCGTCAGGCTCCGCTTTTTTCTGCACAACGGGTTCCTGCTTTTTGACAGGCTGTTCGTGCCGTGGTTGAACTTTATCTTCTTCCATATTAAGTGTTGTTTCTATCTTTTCGGCATCAATCAGTTCGGGATAAATCATCGCGTATCCGCCGAGAACATCAACCGCACTGAACACGGGTTTTGCACCGTCACGGATAAGCTTGTTTGCTCCCGTGAATCCGCTGAAAAGAATATCTCCCGGTACGGCAAAAACATCCCTGCCCTGCTCAAGAGCATAATTCGCAGTTATAAGTGAACCGCTTCTTTCGCCGGCTTCAATAACGAGCGTACCGTAAGAAAGACCCGAAATTATTCTGTTTCGAACCGGAAAATTCCTTGCAACGCCCTGAACTCCCGGAGGATATTCGGTCACAAGTGCTCCGTTTTCGGAAATCTGCTTACGAAGGGCAATGTTTGCAACGGGGTACGTACAGTCAAGACCGCAGCCAAGCACAGCGACTGTTTTGCCTCCCGTTTCCAACGCACCCTGATGCGCAGACGAGTCAATTCCCAATGCGCCGCCACTGACAACAACCGCACCCGAACGGGTAAGCGATGCTGAAAGTTTGCGAGCCACACGGGAGCTGTTGAGAGTCGGCTCTCTTGTGCCGACAACGGCAATGGCTATTTTGTTTTTCAAACAGTCCAAATCTCCGCTGACATAAAGAACTAACGGAAAATTAGGCAGTTTGAAAAGCATAGACGGATAGTTCCCGTCATCAGGTGTAACCGTTTGCCAATTATTTTTAACGCAGGTATCAAGGATATTCTTCGCCTTTGTCAAATCCTGATTATTGAGCTTTGCAATCTGTTTCGGAGTGAAAACACCCGACAGTCTCCATTCGGTTTCACCTGCAAAATACAGCGCACGTGCAGAACCGAAATACGAGATAATTTCATCCGTTCTAAGTGAAACGCTTATCCCTAAGGTCTGCTGAAGCCATATCCAATAAAGCTTGTCGTTCATTTTCTCACCATCTCCCAGATAAGAATTGCCGCTGCAGTTGAAGCGTTGAGCGATTCAGCCCTGCCACCCATCGGGATTGTAACCTTCTTTGTGCATGCTGACATCGTTTCGGGAGTGATGCCGTTTCCTTCATTACCGATTACAGAAACAACTCCGCCTGACATATCAACATCCGTGATAAGCTCTGCAGAGCTGTCGGGAGTTGATGCAAGAGTAACAAGACCCTTCTTATTGAGAGTTTCAACGAGTTCTACGGCGTTTTCACACGAATAAACGGGAATTCTTAAGGCGGAACCCATAGATGCCCTGAGCGCCTTCGGGTTATAGATATCACAGCCGCCGCAGACAAAAATCCCGTCAATGCCGAGTGCTTCCGCAGTACGGCTTACCGCGCCGAGGTTTGAAGGATCCTGCACATTTTCAAGAAAGATGTACTTTCCGTCCGCTTTGATTTCTGCCGTTTGTGCGTTTTTACCCTCCGCTTTACAAAGACAGAATATGCCCTGCGGATTCTGTGTGTCCGAAAGCTTCCCTGAAATTTCTTCGCTGATTTCGTAAGTTTCCTGCGCTGCCGCAACAATTTTTTCAGCGTATGAGGAATACTTTTCAAAAGCTTTTGCCGTTAAAAAAGCCCTGCAGACAGTAACGTTATTCTCCGCCGCATCAGCACAAAGACGCGCACCCTCAAGGAAGAAAAGTCCCGATTCCCGACGCATTTTCACACTGTCGCGTACAGCCACGGCAGACTTGATTTTCTCGTTATTCTTTGCCGTAAGACGTTCCATTGCAAGCACTCCTTTTCTGAAAAATCAATAAAAAACATCCTGTAAGTGTTACTTATAAAAAGACAAATTCACGCCCCCATATATCAAGGGGCGTGATATAAGCTTATTATTTAAGAGCTGCCTTAGCCTTCTCTGTGAGAGCTGTGAATGCAGCAGGATCAGCGATTGCGATCTCTGAAAGCATCTTACGGTTGAGTTCGATGCCTGCCTTGTTAAGGCCGTTCATGAATGTTGAATAGTTCATGCCGTTCATCTTGCAAGCTGCTGAGATTCTTGTGATCCAAAGACGACGGAAGTCGCGCTTCTTCTGCTTACGTCCGACATATGCATACTGTCCGGACTTCATAACTGCCTGCTTAGCAGTCTTGAAAAGACTTGACTTTGAGCCATAGTAGCCCTTAGCCATCTTCATTACTTTATTTCTTCTCTTACGAGTCATGGTAGCGCCTTTAATACGAGCCATGGTAAGTTACCTCCAATTTAAAATTTAATTAGCTTTTGCTGCCGTAAGCAGCACGTTCTTATTTGTAAGGAATCAAACGCTTGATCTGCTTAACGTTTGTTGTGTCAGCAACAACTGTCTGACGAAGACCTCTTTTACGCTTTGTTGTCTTCTTGTTAAGGATGTGTGACTTGTTAGCGTGGCCACGGATCGGCTTACCGTTCTTAGAGAGCTTAAAGCGCTTCTTAGCACCGCTGTGTGTTTTAATTTTAGGCATGGTTTTTTCCTCCTTAATTAATTCTTGGATGATTTGGCTGCTAAAAACATCAGCATCGAACGTCCTTCGAGTTTTGCGGGTTTTTCTACTGTACCGAACTCGCTGCAGGCATCTGCAAACTTGCTCATTGTTACCAGACCGTTTTCCGGGTGAGCCATTTCACGGCCGCGGAATCTGATTGAAACCTTAACTCTGTTACCACCCTTCAAAAACTTGATAGCGTGGCCAACCTTTGTTTCAAAGTCGTGTGTGTCAATATTGAGTGACAAACGTACCTCTTTGATTTCAATAACTCTTTGGTTTTTCTTGGCTTCTTTTTCACGCTTTGCCTGTTCAAAGCGATACTTGCCGTAATCCATAATTTTGCAGACAGGCGGTTTTGCCTGAGGCGCAATTTTAACAAGGTCAGTGTTTTTTTCTTCTGCAAGGCGCAAAGCTTCTTCGATCGGCATAACGCCAAGCTGATTACCTTCGGAGTCGATTACTCTGACTTCCTTGTCGCGGATTTCTTCATTGATCTGAGTTTCTTTCGTAGCGATGTTCAAGCACCTCCAAATGCTTAATAATAAAATCAAAGCACGGATGGAACATACCCCACCCGTGCAAAATCACATAATACAAGACGGAAAAACCGCCGTTGAATATTGACCGCACGGACGAGACCGTTAAGGTGGGAACGAACCATTCCACTTTGTTGTGCGAGTATTTTAACACTATATCCGTGATTTGTCAATACCTTTTTTGATTTTTTTATCGTGACGAAAGAATCTTTATTACGCCTGTAAAAATCAGCGTAAAGAATACCTGCATAAGGATTATAAAAATCGCAGGTAAGTCCGCCACAATGTTGATAATTGAAAGAATCAGTACAATAGCAAAGCTCATAAGTATTCCGATAAGCATAAGCGTATTTGATATTTTAAACACGTGGCGAAGCATATCGGCAACGCAGAACGTTCTCATAAATGTATACGTTGTTCCATCGTTGATTGCAACTGCTCTTGAGTTAAGCTTCGGACGTGACTTGTACTTTTTGAAAATACGGCTTGATGAGGAATTGAGAATCTTTATGTTGTCAAGACGCATATCGTAACAGTGCGAAAGCATTACGTCTGTCACGTTCGGGTCGCAGTTGCGTACAAGAATCGTAACACCTGCATCGCGAAGCTTCTTGAGATAAGGCACAAGCTTTTTGTTCGGAGCATAGTCAACTACCATCATTGCCGCAAGCTTGTTTGCGATTGCAAGATATATTACCTCGTGACCTGAAATAAGATATCTGTCTTCATCAATTGTTCCCGGTACATCCACATTATGATTCAGCATCATCTGCCTTGTACCGAGTATAACCTTCTGGTTGTAAATCCAGCCCGAAACGCCAAGCTTTTCTTCATAGCTGAAGGATTTGACAGTCGGAAGGATATCGCGTCTGTTTACAACCATCTGGTCGAAAACGCCTGTCAGCGGGCCGCCCGAACGGATAACCATTGCCGCGGCATAAAGCATCGCATCGTCCACACGGACATTCTTGAAATCCTTGAAGCCGTGCATAGCGCAAAGATTCTGGTCAAACAAATCCTTGCTGTCAAGAACAATTGTATTTGTTCTGCAAAGCTCATTTACTGCATCCTGACAGGAAATCATACCGCCGAGCTTATTAAAAGACTTGTTCACCCAACGAAGCGGAAGCTGAACGAGAAGCGTTGCATAAATAGGCACACAAGTTGCAAGAGTTACGACAAATGCCGCAAAACCGACAGGGAAGTTTCCGCTGACTGCCCATGAAATAACAAAGTTAATAAGACCCATAACCGATATGATAAAGAACATAAATTTCATATTCTTATCCGTATGGGTTTCGCTTGTACAAAGCTCAATAAGGTGCGACGGGAAACGTGTTTTTCCCGAATAACGGATTCGCGGACTCGGCACTTTTACGTGTTTGCCGAATTCCACTACGTCCTTGTCGTCCAATATGGCATCAATACTGTAAAGGCTGTCCTTGTTTATACCCGTACACATTTCGAGTGCATCTGAAGTTCTGCTGAATGTTACATAAGAGCTGAGTTCGGCAAGAAGAAGCGATGCAACACCTGCTCCCGCAAAAACGCTGACCGTGTTTTCATCAAGGAAATAGAGCACAAACATAAGAAGCGTCTGCACAAAGCAGAGTATAGACACAACCGCCGCCGCGGAATTGACATTAAACTTTTTCTTTTTAAGATTTTCAAAGGAAGAAGCAATCATCTGGTTGCTTGTGATAAGAGATGCAACAATCGTTACAAATCCCGAAAAAATTGTAAGAATATTGTCACCCGCAACAGTTGTATGAGCTGCCGCGGCAATACTTGTCAGCATTGCAAAAGCAAGAAGCGCAGTCTGGATTATGACGCGGTGCATACTCTTTTTCTTTTGAGTGTTAAGATATCTGCGGACACGTCTTGCGTCCTTTATCTGTGAATATTCAACACCGACAAATTCAGGCTCTGCCTTACGGCGCGGTCTGTCGTCATTCGTGCCGAACAAATCGCCGAGACGTTCTTTTTCGCTGTCCGTGCCGTATGGATCATTTTCGTTTTCGTCACCGAAGAGCACGAAGTTATCAATCTTTGCTTTTCTCTTTCTGAAAAGCTCCTTTTCCGCTTCGCTTTCTTCAATTCTTTCCGGCTTTTCGTGCTGATCAACATCGACAAAGCCTTCCATTTTAATCTGTCCGCTTTCTTCCTCTTCGCGGATCTGCTTTTTAAAATCCTCGTTATACGGAGAATTTTCGTCAAACTCTTCTTCGACGGATACAATCGTCGGAGCTCCTTCAAGGTCGGAGTCATCCTTGCTGATACCCTTGCGTATCACACGGCCGGGTTTTTCAAGGGAAATAGTCTTCGTTTTTCCGTCGGCATCGTCAACATCCGTTTCAAATTCACTCAGATCACCGATGCGGATTGTTTCTCCGTTATAATCCTCATCGTTCGAATACTCTTCATTTACGTCAAATTCATCTTCTTCGAACTCGTCAAACTCATCGTCAAGGAACAATGACTTATTATCCTGTTTTTGCGTACTTTTGAATGAATCAAAAAATTCCTTGCCTTTTTCCAAAAGGCTTTTCTTTGTGCCTGACTTTTTTGCAACCTTTTTCTTTAAAGACTTTATCTTCTTTACAGGTGCAGCCTCGTCGCTGAAAATAGACCTGAGTCTGTCTTTGTTTTCTGCAGGTTCATTGGATTCTGAAATATCAACAACCTTAACTTCTTCAGCAGGGAGAGGCTCTGCAAGCTCTTCAACAACAGGAATTTCAACAGTCTTTGTGTATTCACTTTCCGTTTTCTGTACATTCGCTTCAGACTGCATTTCTTCAGCAATGCCGAGCAGACGGTCAATATCTTCATTCGACCAGATTCTTGCAGGCTCGCCGTTTTCGTCAACGCCCTTTAAGCGGCGTTCTTCCCTTATGCCCTCAAGCAGATTTCGAAGTTCATCTCTGTTAAGTTCAGACAAGGTTTTCACCCCTTTGCTTTTATTCCTGCTCTCTGTCGTGCGACTTCATACATAAGAACACCTGCCGCAACCGACGCATTAAGTGAATTAATTTTGCCCTTCATCGGCATTGATACCGTAAAATCACATTTTTCTTTAACAAGACGGCTGATTCCTCTGCCCTCTGAGCCGATTACAAGTCCGACACCGCCGTCGTAATTAACACTGCACCAATCCTCGCCGTCCATATCTGCGGCATAGAACCAGATTCCTCTTTCCTTAAGCTCGTCAATCGTCTGTGCGATATTCGAAACTCTTGCAACAGGCACATATTCGACTGCACCTGCAGAAGCCTTACCTACAACATAGCTGAGAGAAGCATTGCGTCGTTTCGGGATAATCACACCGTGCACACCGGTTGCCTCCGCCGTTCTGATAACAGCACCGAGGTTGTGCGGGTCTTCAAGCTCGTCACATATAATAATGAAAGGCTTTTCGCCTCTTTCCTCAGCAAGTGCAAAGATATCGTCAACCGTCGAATACTCGTGCGATGCGGCATAAGCGGCAATACCCTGATGTACAGCACCTCCGCACATAAGGTCAAGCTTTTTTCGGTCAACCTCTTTGATAACAACACCGAGGTCGCGGCATTCTGCAATAATTCTGCCGATTGAGCCGTTTCGTTCACCTTTTGAAACAAGAAGAGTGTCAATCGCTCTTCCGCCTCTTAACGCTTCGCTTACGGCGTTTCTGCCGATTATTAAATCCTCGCGGGGAGAAGTCATTTCTTTTTCCATATAACTCACCAGATTAAAAAATATTAAATCAATATATTATAACACGTTGGTGCAGTAAATTACAATATGTTTTTTAAATCACGTCTTTATGATATTTTTTCCGTTTTATCTGCAAGATGATGCGACACAATTTTTCACCCTGAAGTTATAGAATAGATAAAAACTTCAGGAAAGGAATAAAAATATGGAAATAACAAAGGTCAGGGATTTTGTTATCCGCAAAAGTGCCGATACGGTAAACTCTTTTGAATTCAATCCCGTTGTAAAAAGTCTGCTGACTTTCATCCTCTCTTTTTTACTCACCAACCCTTTTGTTTCGGGTGAGTTTTCTCCGTTTGCCGTTTCCCTTGCCGCCGCATCAAACGTCGCAAATTCATTCTGGGCAGGAGCAGGAGGAATAATCGGCGCCTTTTTCTTTTTTGACGGCACAGACTGCGTAAAATACTGCGCCGCAGCCCTTCTTTGCATACTCATCCGCAATCTTTACGAAAGATATCTGCCCGAAAAGTCTCACGGTATTGCGCTTCTGCTGAATTCCTTTTTCAGCCTTTTTCTTACAGGCGCGGCAATCATACTTGCAATAGGCTTTGACGTTGAATCACTTCTTTCCGTTACATACGAATCTTTACTTTGCTGTGCAGGGGCATATCTTTTCTTTCGCTCTTTGGAAATCATCTGGGGCAGAAAAGACATTTCGTTTTTCACAACATCAGAAATCCTGACCGTTTTCCTGACCGCAGGAATTATCCTTATGCCTTTTTATAAATACAAGCTTCTTCAGCTTTCTCCCGTAACGGTTGTATTTGCCTTTCTTGTACTGATTTCTGCAAGACTTCGCAATTCAAGCGGCGGTGCACTTTGCGGAATATGCCTCGGCTCGGTTGCAGGATTGAGCGTTGAAATCGGACTCGTGAGTATCGGTTATGCTCTCGGCGGACTTGTCGGCGGAGAGTTTTCCCGAAAAGGCAAGCTTTTCTGTGCCGCAGGCTATCTTCTGCCACTTACAGTCTGCGCCTTTGCTGACGGTAATCTGACATCGTATATGGCAATTTTTGAAGGAATAATCGCCTGCTCCGTTTTTATCGCAATTCCCGAAAGTCTTTACGATTCCCTTTCATCAAAAGTCAATGCACCGATACCAACCTGTATAAGAAGCGAAAATTCTCGGATGCTGACAGACAGACTGCTTGAAACCTCAGATGCAATAAGCGAAGTTTCATCCTGTATATCAACCGTTCAAAGCACTCTCAATCCGCTGATGCAGACACGGCTCAATCACGTTCTGAAAAACGCATGGTGCAAGGTCTGTTCGGAATGCGAGCTGAAGGAAAGCTGCAGAAGCGAGGTGAAGAACCCGAAAGACGAGGATATCGAAAAAATCGTGCATACACTTTCAAACAATGCTGAGCTTGACGAAACACGCTTTCCGAAAGGCTTTTACACCTCCTGCTACAGCTTCAGCGAAATGCGAAGCGAGCTTTATAACCGTTATCTTTCGTTTGTCGCTTCACTCGGGGCGCAAGGAAAAGTTGAGCAGATTCAGGGACTTATGTGTGAACAGTTCAGCAATATGGCGGATATTCTCAGCCACCTTGCACTTGATTTTGACGAGGATATCAGGGCAAACGCGGACATTGCCGAGCTTTGCGCAAACGAGGCGCGTGAATTCGGACTTAACGTAAACACGGCAGAATGTTACCTTGACAAATACGGCAGAGCAACTGTTGCACTTAACGTTACCCAACCTCGCGCCGATTTCAATATCACAAATTTCACCCACAGCCTTTCAACCGTAACAGGCACAAAATTGAATCTTCCCGACCTTGAAGAAAACGGAGAAAACAGCATCCTCACATTCAGGCAGAGTATTGATTTCAACGTTGCAATCGGTGCGATCAGCCGTGCGACGGACGATGAGCCCGTATGCGGCGACTATTACAGAAGCTTCAGAGACGCTGACGACAGGTACATAGTAATCCTAAGCGACGGTATGGGTACGGGCAACCGAGCCGCTATTGATTCGGCTATGGCAACAGAGCTTTTTTCAAGGCTTGTAAAATCAGGGGTCAGCTTTGACAGCGCCCTTTCCATAACAAATTCTGCCTTGCTTGTAAAAAGTACGGACGAATCTCTTTCGACTCTTGACGTTGTCTGTATAGATCTTTACACGGGCAAAGCGGATTTTATGAAAGCAGGTGCGGCGGCAACGTTTATCCGTCATAAAGACAGTGTTGCACAGCTCGAGCAGACTTCTCTGCCGATAGGTATTCTTAAAGATATCGGTTTTGCAAATGCAACGGCAAACCTCACTAAAGGCGATATTATATTAATGGTATCCGACGGTGTGCTTGGTGACTGTAATAACTGGATTCAGCACGAATTGCGGACGTGGGACTCAAGCAATTCGCCCGATGAGCTCGCACGTTTTATCATCAACTCCGCGTGCGAAAGAAAAATCGGTAAACACCTTGACGATATGACGGCGATTGCGGTTTATATTGAATAAAATTATCTTGCTTTACTTGTCTGCGCCTTGTATAATGTAGGAAGTATAAAAAACGGATGTGATATTTTGGCACAGATACTTGCGACAATAATGGCGGTTTTCGCCGTAATAGGTGCGCTTGATAAAGTCTTCGGCAACAAACTGAAACTCGGTGATGAATTTGAAAAAGGGCTTACAACTCTCGGTCCTCTTTCGCTTTCAATGCTGGGTATGATGACGATTGCCCCTGCCCTTGCCGACCTGCTTTTGCCGGTTATTACACCCGTTGCAAACCTCTTTCATTTCGACCCGTCTGCTCTTGCAGGCATACTCATCGCAAACGATATGGGCGGTGCGGCGCTTGCAGATTCTGTCGCGACAAATGAATTTCTCGGTGCATTTCACGGTCTTTGTGTTGCGTCAATGCTCGGTGCAACAATATCCTTCACAATTCCCGTTGCGCTTCAGTCATCAAAAAAAGAAAACCACGACGATGTGCTTTTAGGACTTCTCTGCGGTATATGTACAATTCCGCTCGGTTGCTTCGTTTCGGGCATCACAATGGGAATTTCATCGCTTACGGTTCTTCTGAACCTCATACCTGCCCTGCTCATTTCCGTTATCATTATTATCGGACTTCTTAAATTTCCAAAAATCACAATCAAAATATTTTCAGTTTTCGGAAAATTTATTTCAATTCTCATCACCTGCGGTCTCGCACTCGGAATTTTCCAGACTCTGACGGGCAAAATAATTCTTGAAAACACAGCACCACTTTTGGAAAGTGCGGCAACTGTTTTCACAATCTGCATTACTCTCGCAGGTACTTTTCCGCTTATTGCAATCATTTCAAAGCTCCTTAAAAAACCTCTTTCCGCACTCGGTAAGAAGCTCAATCTTGATGAAAACTCCGTTGTCGGTCTTATTGCAACGCTTGCAAATTCAATCGCTACGATGGAAAGCGCAGACAGAATGAACCGCAAAGGCAGAGTGATGAACCTTGCGTTTGCAGTTTCTGCCGCATTCGTTTTCGGCGACCACCTTGCCTTTACTCTTTCTTATAATGAAAAGCATATTGTTCCCGTAATTGTTGGTAAACTCGTTGCAGGTTTTTCTGCGTTAGCCGTTGCAATTATCCTTGAAAAGAAGACTGCAAAAACAAAATAAAAAACTTTGAAAAATTTTCAAAAAAGTGTTGACAAATACATTTTCGCTGTGTATAATAACTTTTGTTCTTTAGCGGAATTGTGTAACGGTAGCACGACAGACTCTGACTCTGTTTGTTGGGGTTCGAATCCCTATTCCGCTGCCATAAAACGAGACATCCGACAGGGTGTCTCGTTTTTTATTTGTATCAACCAAATACATTTCATATACTGTTGACATTTTTTTCACATACAGTTATAATTACATTATTGTTAGACTAACTGTGGGTTTTGTCCAACATATATCATTAATATTGAGAGGTGTTGTTTTCTATGAAAAAATTCTTATCCGTTTTTCTTTCAATCGCACTTATTTTTTCACTTGCGATCCCGGCTTTTTCCTGGGTCGAAATTAATGAAAGCAGAAGTCAGATTCCCGTTATCCGTATTTCAGGTGACGGCGAAGCACTTTATGATGCCGAAGGAAATAAAATTTTCCATTACAAAGATATTGCAAATCTCGTAGCCGGAGATTCCGAATCCGGAACTGACAACAGCGAGATGTACAAATCGATGGCAGAAAGCCTTCTTCCTGCTCTTACCAAAGGTCTTCTTACAGACAATTGGAACGACCTTTACGTAAACCTTGAAACAGAGATCAGCAAGATTTTTGCTAATTCACTGCTTGACGAAAACGGTAATGTAACCAACAACTCCGGTTTGTCAGAAAGAAGAAAGCAGGAGATGGAAAACAAACGCAATAATGACCAGAAGGGTGCCAAGGGCTACTATTCATGGGAGGATTACTGGTTCCATTACGACTGGCGACTTGACCCGATGGAAACAGCGGACAATTTCCATACCTTTGTTCAGGACATAAAAAGAACAACAGGCTGTGAAAAAGTCGGTATTGCCGCAACATGCCTCGGTACTAACGTCGTTATGGCTTATGTTGCAAAATACGGTGCCAAAGATATTCAGGGTATCGGTGTGGATGGCAGCGTAGTTGGCGGTGCAGAAATTCTTAGTGAAGTTATCTGCGGAAAGTTCGACGTTGCTCCTCCTGCTCTTATGAGAATCCTTCGTGACGTAGACGGTCTTGGTATGTTCAGCATAGATGACTTTATTATGGAAACAATCGATATGCTCGTTCGCACAGGTCTTCTTGAAAGCGTTATCAGCACAACAGAGAACATCTTCTATGATAAGCTTATTGAAGGTGCAACTTCAGCTCTTGCAATTTCCACATTCTATACATGGCCTAATTACTGGGCATGTGTATCACCTGAAGACTATGAGTCAGCTAAGTACTATGTTTTTGGTGCTGAAGGCAGCGAAAAGAGAGTAAAATATGCAGGACTTATTGAAAAACTTGACAATTACGATAAAGAAGTTCGTCAGAGAGTTCCCGAACTCATTCAGAAAATCAAAGACGACGGTGCAAACTTCGGCGTTATCTCTAAGTACGGCTTCCAGATAATTCCCAACTGCGTATCATCTGATGTTATTTCAGACCAGTTTGCTTCAGTTAAGCGTTCATCTTTCGGCGCAACAACATCAAACGTTTATGAAACACTTTCAGATGAATATATCAATATGAGAATTTCTGAGGGAAAAGAAAAGTATATTTCTCCCGACAAGTTCATTGATGCTTCAACATGTATCGCTCCTGACAGCACATGGTTCATTAAGGGCTCAAGCCACTCAAACTGGACCACATATGAAGTAAAAATTCTTTATGAAGTTGCTTCAGCGGACAGACAGCTCACTATAGATGATTTCCCGTACAGTCAGTTCATGGTTTACGATGAAGATTCGGATATGCTCTACCCGATGACTGAAGAAAACTGCAACACGGAAAACTGGGATGCTGATCCTGATGTTTATAAACCGATATCATTTTTTGACAAACTCAAGGTTGCAATCACTTCGTTCGTACGATGGTTCAAGCTCTTCTTGGAATACATCGCAACTCCGGAGAATGCCTGAAATTGTTTTTAAGAATAACAGAAATTATATAGTAAAAAGGAAGCTGTAAAACTACAGCTTCCTTTTTACTATGCCTTAATTTCAATCATACCGTTAAGACTGAACTTTGATTTCTCAACGCCTTTTTTGAATTCCAGGATTTTTTGTGTCGTTGTTTCTCCGTCTGATGCTACGTTAAGCATAACCCATTTTCCGTCTTTGAAATAATACTTAGAAACTGTGCCGTCCTTAAGCTCATAGGTTTCACAAACAAGATTTTCACCGTCAACAGTTACTTCTTCCGATTTAACATATTTTGCATCTTCTGCACTGCCGATAGAAAGATCTACCTGCTCGTTGCTCTTCATATAAATATTAATACCGGGAGCAATAAAATCCGGAAAAATAAGATATGTCTCTGAATCAAGAACGAGAAGTCTTACCAGCTGTCCTTTTGCCTTAGTTTCGACACAGGCATCCTCGCCCCTTATCATAGTTGTAACAACATTGGTGCCTTCTGCCTTTGTCACTTCGGTTTTAAGAGTAAACTCTCCGCTTTTGAGTATCGGGTCAACAACATCTTTTTTGTACGAGGTTGCAAGGTTATCGTCAACTTCAAGGTCACCGTCATAGTTACCTACTGAAATTTTGAGTGCAACAAGTGCATCACTCGAATTGATGAAGCCGTCATCGTTGATATCGGCATATTCCTTGTTGATTTCTGTAATTTTGCCGACGGAATATTGCAGAATCACAAGTGCATCTGAAGAATTGGTTGTACCGTCTGAATTGACATCACCGACACGCCTTGCAGCTGCAGTTGATGCAAAACTGAAAGCACAGATTATTGCAAGAAAAAACGAAATAACTTTTTTCAATTTCAGCATCTCCTCTCATTTTATGGAGCAATTATATCATAGTATTGCAAATAAATCTACATAAATAATGAAATACCATAAAATTGTTGAATCACAAGTTACTTTATGATAAAATCAAACGGGAGGTATCGTTATGGAAAAGAAAGCTAAGAAAAAAATTGCGCCTGTAATTGTAACGGTGTTTGTAATCCTGTTTTCTCTTGCATATATTGCCGCCTTTATTTTTTTGATTGTTGCAGATATTGTTCCCGTTCCCATGGCGGCAATCGCAATAATTGTTTACCTGATTGTCTGCGTTGCAATAATCGCAGTTCTCAGGGAAAGAATAAAAGAAATTAACGGAGGTCTTGAAGATGCAACTTTTAAGTATTAATTATGTTCCCGGAAAAGAAATTGAAGCTCTTGGGATAGTAAAAGGCTCAGTCGTGCAGACAAAGCATATGGGTAAAGATTTTATGGCAGGAATGAAAACGCTCGTCGGCGGCGAAATAAGAGGCTACACGGAGATGCTCAATGAAGCTCGTGCAATCGCAACACAGAGAATGGCAGAGGAAGCCATGGCTCTCGGTGCAGATGCAGTTATCGGCGTAACGTACGGAAGCTCGGCAATTATGCAGGGCGCAGCAGAAATCGTTGCTTACGGCACAGCGGTTAAGATAATTAAATAAATGTTACATTAAAAGACGGGATTTATCCGTCTTTTATTTTTTATATGCAGGAAATGCGTTCTGCAAAGGTCCTGATAAATTCGGGTTTATCGGTATCTTTGATTTCGCACAATCCGACTCTGTGTGCGTAGGGGTGGGCCTCCCGGACCATCCGCAGATTCTGCTGAGTTAACGGACGGTCGAGGACGCCCGTCCCTACGTAGTTATTTTGAGATTGGGTTCGTAGGGGCGCGCATTGCGCGTCCGTTAAATCAATCACATTTTTGCGGACGACC
>JAZSPL010000027.1:0-27067 GCA_045537435.1 Acutalibacteraceae bacterium | reverse complement strand
GGTCGTCCGCGGAAATTCTGCTTAATTTAACGGACGCGCAATGCGCGCCCCTACGAACACGATTCAGGCAACTGCGTAGGGGACGACGTCCTCGACGTCCCGTTCAAATTTATTCTATTTTAACGGTCGATTCGTGAATCGACCCTACGTTTTTTATTTAAAACACCTCGACAAACCCGAATTTGAACGTCAAAACCTTGAAGTGTTTTACGGAAGCAAATTTAATTCATCTAATTTATCAAGACCGAGAATTATTGCTAAAATAATTATGCAAATCGCTATAACTATTCCGCAGGTTTTTAGTAACGGCTTTCTGCGATTAAGCTCTTCTTTGTCAATATATCCTTTTTTGTATGAGAGTGTCCAAGCTGTTGCAAGAGCGATAAAAAATAACACACAGGATATTATCGTTACTATGCTCATTATTCTTTCAATGTTTGCATTAACATTAAGCTGGTCAGTAAATTTGTTGAAAAATATCACAACGAGCACCGGGATGGCGAAAAACATCATTTTATTCAAAGGATTGCCCGGATTTTGTTTTTCAGATTTTATATATTCATATATACCTAACGGAATTAAAAATAAAAGTGCGACCGCAAACAATTCAACAGGTAAATCGCTAAGAAACATTGACAGTCCTCCTGAAAACTTTTTTGTATTATTGTAGCTGTGAATAATAATTCTGTCAAGACGGCGGATAAATAATTTATAACAGGGATACATTCCGCCAATACAGCAACAAATTTAAAATAAACATCGTAGGGCGGAGGCTTGCTGCCGCTGTTAGAATAATTTCAAATTATAGACAGTAGGGGCGCGCATTGCGCGTCCGTCAAAAGCACCGAAAGTCCTCGGACGACCAATGGTCGCCCCTACGATGTAGATTGAATATTCATCCCGACAAACCCGAATTTGTGTTTCAATTTGGATAATCCGTTAAACCTCAACCAGTATATTTTTTAATAAAAATATTCCAAACTGATTTCTCACAGTCCCCAAAACCGTACTCTGTAAAAAATCGCTGTTGAACCGGATTACTCTTTGTGCTATATTCGTCTCAAGGGAAAGTAAGCAATAGATTTATTAAAAAGGAGGTACTGTAAATGGAAGAAATTTTCGTCACGATTACGGGTATTGATTACTATCTCGGCAAGAAACCTTTTAAGGTAGGAAGAAAAGTCAGACTTGTAAAAGAGAAAGAAAACGATTTTGATTCCGAAGCAATCCGCGTTGAGCTTCCGTATATAGACACAATAGGCTACGTTGCAAACAGTACACACACGGTCTATGACGGCACTTTGAGTGCAGGGAGAGTATACGAGAAAATCGGCGAAAAGGCAGTTGCACAGATTATGTTTATAACTCATTCGGGTGTTATTGCAAAAGTTCTTTCGGATGACGCACAAAAAAGCTTCCCTGCAGAAGCGCTTTGATTTTCGGCTTAACCCGTCGTTGCACACCGACGGTGGACAGAAAAGCTGAACCCTGCACAGTTCAGACGGACTGCCAAGCATATTTGAACCCTCTCGGGCATATCAATTTTGTGATATGTATTCCGGGAGGGTTGTTTTTTGGATGATTTGACTCAGTTGAGAGCTGTTGAAATAGGGGAGTATATTGTAGAAAACAGGACTACGGTAAGAGTTGCCGCAAAGGTGTTCGGCATATCAAAATCTACAGTACATATGGATGTTACGGAAAAGCTTGAAAAAATCAACCCGTCGCTTTTCAGGCAGGTGAGGAGTGTCCTTGACGAAAACAAAGCGCAAAGGCATATAAGGGGTGGGCTTGCCACGAGAGAAAAGTACAGAAAACAGATGAGGTGATACTATGTGCGGAATTTGCGGTCAGATATCCTTTTGCAGAAATCTTGAAGAATACAAAGAATATTTTTATAATATGCAGAATGCTCTTCTGAGGCGCGGACCCGACCAACACGGTGAATACTTCTCACCCGAAGCCGTGCTTATGCACAGAAGACTTGCTGTTATTGATATCGAACGCGGAAAGCAGCCGATGACCTATGCCGTTGGTAATGAAACTTTTACTGTCTGCTATAACGGAGAGCTTTATAACACCCTCGAAATAAGAAACCGACTTGAAAGCAGGGGATATAACTTCTTCAGCAGCTCCGATACGGAAGTTGTGCTGAAGGCTTATTGCGAATACAGAGAAGATTGCGTAGAGCTTTTTAACGGAATTTTCGCTTTTGGAGTATGGGAACACGCAAAAAAAAGACTATTCCTTGCACGCGACAGAATGGGCGTTAAACCTCTTTTCTTCTCAAAGACGGAAAGTGGACTTGTCTTCGCATCCGAGATAAAGGCACTTCTTGAACACCCTGAAATCGATGCGGTAATGGATATAAACTCGCTTGCCGAAATAATGCTTTTAGGTCCCGGAAGAACACCCGGTTGCGGTGTTTTCAAAGGGATTGAAGAGCTGAAAGCGGGCGAATGTGCTTTCTTCGACAGTGACGGTTTAGAAATTAAAAAGTATTGGACACTCAAAGCGAAAGAGCATACCGATGACTTTGAAACGACGGCGGAAACCGTTCAATTTCTTGTAACTGATTCAATAAGAAGACAGCTCGTTTCCGATGTACCGTTGGGAACATTTCTTTCAGGCGGTCTTGATTCAAGCATAATTTCATCCGTCGTGAATGAAACCTTTAAACGCGAAGGTAAGACCCTGCACACCTTTTCTGTTGATTATGAGGACAATGATAAATTTTTCAGATCAAGCAGATTTCAGCCGAATTCCGACACCGAGTATATAAGGTTGATGTCAGATTATCTTGATTCCAGGCATCACAGACTTGTTATCGGAACGGATGACCTGACAGACGCGTTGTTTTCTGCAGTTGATGCCCGTGACCTGCCGGGTATGGCAGATGTCGATTCTTCAATGCTTCTTCTTTGCAAGTCGATAAGGGAGCAGGTAACCGTTGCACTGTCAGGTGAATGTGCGGATGAAATCTTCGGAGGCTATCCATGGTACAGAAACAAAGAAATCCGCGATACAGACGGCTTCCCGTGGGCGCAGTCGACGAAGTACAGATTTTCTTTCCTCAAGGATGATTTTGCTTCAATGATAAATCCCGATGAATTTGTTTATTCACGTTATAAAAGCACCGTAGAATCAGCACCGAAGCTTACCGATGCCGACGGTGAAGAAGCAAGAATGGCGGAGATGATGAAGCTTAACCTCGACTGGTTTATGCAAACGCTTCTTGACCGAAAGGACAGAATGAGTATGTATTCTTCGCTTGAAGTAAGAGTGCCATTCTGTGACCACAGAATTGTTGAGTACCTCTACAACGTACCGTGGGAGATGAAAGACCACAACAACTGCGAAAAGGGACTTCTGCGGTACGCTATGAGGTATTACCTGCCCGATGAGGTGCTTTACAGGAAGAAAAGTCCGTATCCCAAAACACACAATCCGTCCTACCGCAAGGCAGTTTCGGATATCCTCGGTACAATAATTTCGGACGATACGTCACCATTGCTTAATTTCATCAGAAAGGATAAACTAACAGAACTTTTGACAACAGATAAATCCGAGCCATGGTACGGTCAGCTTATGACCACACCGCAGACCATAGCATATTTCATACAGTTTAATTATTGGTTAGAAAAGTTCAATGTGAAATTTGTATAAATTTAAAAAGCACAGCGAAGATGATACAAATCTTCGCTGTACCTTTTTTATAAGATTGCCCGACAAATTCGGGTTTGTAGAGGTGTTTTGAAATAACAAACGTAGGGTCGATTCACGAATCGACCGTTAATTTCACACGAATTTAAACGGGACGTCGAGGACGTCGTCCCCTACGCAGTTGCCTGAATCTTGTTCGTAGGGGCGCGCATTGCGCGTCCGTTGAATTAAGCAGAATTTTCGCGGACGACCAATGGCCGCCCCTACGATGTAGATTGAATATTCGTCCCCACAAACCCGAATACATCAGCTGTTTTTCCTGAATATATCAAGCATATGTATTGACATTCCGACGCAATCTTCGCGTTCACGAAGGTTTGATAAAAACTTCATATATTCCTCAAATTCACGGTCGTTTAATGAATCAAACTTATCATCGAAAATATATGACAGCATATCGACACCCACAAAGTGAAGTCTTGTGACATTATGCTTTTTCATAAGCTCATCGATATCAGATTTGCGGTATAATTCGAATATTTCTTCTTCTGCAGAAACCGTATGATAATTGTCTTTTATAAGCCCTTTGTCAAGGTAGTCCAATATTCTGTTTGTGTAAAAGAATTTATATACTGATGTATCGTTGTTACAGTATGAAGCAAAAATAACACCGCTGGGTTTTGCAATTCTTATAGCCTCGCTGAGTGCTTTATGCTTGTCTTCTTCATTGAAAAGATGATACATAGGACCTAACAACAGCACGATATCATAAGTATCTGTTCTGAATGCAGACAAATCGCAAGCGTTTCCCTGAAAGATTTTGATATTATGATGAGGTTTAACTTTTTCCTGCATTATGCTGAGGTTGTGTTCTACGAGTTCAACTGCCGTAATATCATATCCCATTTCTGCAAGCGTAAGAGAATATCTTCCGGTACCTGCACCTATTTCAATGATTTTCACACCTTGTGAAAGATATTTTTCAATATATTGCATTGTGGTAAGATATTCAGGCATTCTGCTTCTTCGTGTCAGTCTGGCTTCTTCGTCGTAGTTGTTGTAAAAATCTACTACCGAATTTGCGGTTGCTTCAATTTTCTTGTTGAAAAAATTCATATTACATTCCTCCTGAATGAAAAACGGTGTAAGCTTCTTATAAAAGCCTACACCGTTTATAATCATATCGATAAATTTATATGTCCCGAAATGAATATAGGGGTATAGACCTGCAACAGTAATATGGTGCAAGCCACTGAGTATACATATCAAGTTTTTTGAAAAGATATGTTTTCATAAATAAAACCCCGAATCAGTTTGGTTGAGAGTAACATATATGATATGATTTGTCAAGTTTTTTGTTTTTATGTACGTTTTGAAGGCTCTATCAATTTATGCTCCCTGAGTGCATCCCGTATATGCCGTTTGTTGATTTCACTCGTGTCGCTCAGCGGCAGTCTGTAAACACCGCTGTCAAGTCCCATAACATTCATAGCGTATTTTACAGGAATGGGGTTTACGTCGCAGAACATTGTGTTTGCAATATCAAGTAATTCAAGCTGACGGGTAACGCTTTCTCTTGTTTTGCCGTCCGAACACAACTTTGCGAGCTTGTGCATTTCACCGGGCATAATGTTTGCGAGGACCGATATCACACCCTTGGCCCCCATAGCCATAAAAGCAGCTGTCTGGTCATCGTTACCGCAGTATACGTCAAGCTTATTACGGCAAAGTGAAAGAGTTTTCATCAGTGCGGATATGTTTCCGTTTGCCTCCTTTGTTGCAACAACATTGCGTATCTCTGCAAGCTCCTTATATGTTTCGGGTCTGATGTCAACACCCGTACGCGACGGAACGTTGTAAACGATAATCGGCAGGCAGGTACGCTCACTTATAAAGCTATAATGCTTAATCAGTCCGTCCTGAGAGCATTTGTTGTAGTAGGGGGTTACAATCAGCAGTGCGTCTGCACCTGCACTCTCAGCTGCATTTGAACGCTTAACGGCAGCTTCGGTTGAATTGCTTCCGGTACCTGCAATGATGGGTACACGCTTCTCTGCATATTTTACAACCGCGCGGATAACCTGACGGTGTTCGCGGTTTGACAGTACGGAGGCTTCTCCCGTTGTACCGCAGACGACAAGCGCATCCGTGCCGTTCTCAATCTGAAACTCAACCTGCTTTTTCAACGTCAGATAATCAATTTTTCCGTCCTTGGTAAACGGTGTGATTATTGCACACGCCGAACCTTTAAAAACAGTGTGCTTCAAACATATCTACTCCTATGAATAAAATTAAGCCGTACCGAGGTTTAAACTTCGATACGGCTTTAAACGTTATTTTAATTTAATCAGTCCATGTAGCCCTTAGCAGCAAGAAGCTCAGCAAGAAGAACGGCACCGCCTGCAGCACCGCGGAGAGTGTTGTGTGAAAGGCATACGAATTTGTAATCGTACTGTGTATCTTCACGGAGTCTGCCGATGCTTACAGCCATACCGCCCTCAAGGTCACGGTGAAGCTTTGTCTGGGGCATATTGTCTTCAACAAAATAGTTGAGGAACTTCTTCGGTGCGCTGGGGAGTGAAAGCTCCTGCGGAATGCCCTTGAAGTTTTCCCAGATGCTGAGGATTTCTTCCTTTGAAGGAACCTTGTCAGCGAATTTCATAAATACAGCACCGAGGTGTCCGTTTGAAACGGGAACACGGATGCACTGAGCTGTGAAGTGAGGCTCAACTGCATTAACGATTTCGTCGCCTTCGATTTTACCCCAGATCTTGAGAGGCTCCTGCTCGCTCTTTTCCTCTTCACCGCCGATGAAGGGGATAACGTTGTCGATCATCTCAGGCCATGTTTCAAATGTCTTACCTGCACCTGAAATTGCCTGATATGTGCAAACGAGAACGTCGTCAACTTTGTAGCCTGCCTTGTCAAGAGGATAAACAGCAGGAACATAGCTCTGAAGTGAGCAGTTTGACTTAACTGCGATGAAGCCACGGCTTGTGCCGAGACGTTTCTTCTGTGAAGCGATAACTTCGATGTGGTCAGCGTTAAGCTCAGGCACTACCATCGGAACGTCGGGTGTGCCTCTGTGAGCGCTGTTGTTTGAAACAACGGGGCACTCAGCCTTAGCGTATCTTTCTTCAAGAGCCTTGATTTCGTCCTTCTTCATATCAACTGCGCAGAAAACGAAATCAACGAGCTTTGCGATTTTTTCAACGTCAGCTGTTGCGTCGTAAACAACGAGGTCTGCCATGCTTTCGGGCATCGGAGTGTCCATGCACCAACGGCTGCCTACAGCCTCTTTGTAAGTCTTGCCTGCTGAACGCGGGCTTGCTGCAACAAGAACAACCTCAAACCAGGGGTGGTTCTCAAGAAGAGAAGCAAATCTCTGGCCAACCATACCTGTTGCGCCGATAATACCAACTTTGTAAGTTTTCATACTGAATCACCTGTAAATAAAAATTAAAAATGTATTGCGTATTCAACGGCTTTGTAATATAATACAAATATGAACACGAATATTTGGTGAATATGATACCATTATAAATATTTAAAGTCAATACCAATGTTCAGGAAAACACTAAATTTTTGAGGTTTTATGATGAAAAAAAGCGACTTTTTTTACGATTTGCCCGAAGAGCTTATCGCGCAGCACCCGATTGAGCCGAGAGATGCATCCCGCTTGCTTGTTTTAGAAAAGAAAACGGGCGATATTGAGCACAAGCATTTCTATGATATTCTTGATTATCTTAAAGAGGGCGATTGCCTTATTCTCAATAATACAAGAGTGCTTCCTGCGCGTATGTACGGCGTGAAGGTCGGCACGGGCGCGGTCGTTGAATTTCTTCTTCTCAATCAGCACGATGCTCACGAATGGGAAGTCCTTGCAGGACCGGGTAAAAAGGCGAGAGAAGGTTCCGAATTTATCTTCGGTGACGGACTTATGAAGGCGACCGTTCTTTCCGTTATGGAAAACGGCAACCGTGTCGTAAGATTCGATTACGAAGGTAATTTTTATAATGTGCTCGATGAAATCGGTGAAATGCCGCTTCCGCATTACATAAAGGAACGTCTTGAAGACAGTGAGAGATACCAGACCGTTTATTCAAAGGAGCTCGGCTCCGCCGCTGCACCGACGGCAGGACTTCATTTCACTCCCGAAATTCTTGAAAAGATCAAGGCTAAAGGGATAGAAGTCGGATTCGTGACGCTCCACGTCGGAATAGGTACTTTCAGACCTGTTAAGACGGAAAACATCGAAGAGCATCAGATGCATTCAGAACATTATTCAATCCCTGCCCGGACAGCGGAAATAATAAACCGTACGAAGAAAAACGGCGGACGTGTTATTGCGGTCGGAACAACCTGTTGCCGTACGCTTGAATCAGTCTGTCAGGCAAAGGGCGAAGTCTGTGAATACGACGATTGGACGAGCATCTTTATCTATCCGGGATATGAGTTCAAGTGCATTGATGCGCTTCTGACAAATTTTCATCTGCCCGAAAGTACGCTTATAATGCTCGTCAGTGCTTTCTGTGGATACGAGAAAACAATGAATGCGTACAAAACAGCCGTAGATGAAAAATACAGGTTTTTCAGTTTCGGAGACGCGATGTTTATAGCAAATCATAAAGGAGAATAAGATGGCTTCTTTTAAAATAATAAAACAGCAAGGCAAAGCTCGTTTGGGTGAATTCACTACCGTACACGGTACAGTAAAAACCCCTGCTTTTCAGAATGTTGCAACCTGCGGCGCAATCAAAGGTGCTCTTGATGCCTACGATTTAAAAGAAATCGGTGCTCAGGTGCAGCTTTGTAATACCTATCACTTGCACGTTCGTCCGGGTGACGAGCTTGTAAAGGAACTCGGCGGTCTTCATAAATTCACGGGATGGGACGGACCGATTCTTACCGATAGCGGCGGATTTCAGGTTTTCTCGCTTGCAAAGCTCCGTCAGATTAAGGAAGAGGGTGTAACTTTCGCATCCCACATCGACGGCAAACGCATCTTTATGGGACCCGAGGAAAGTATGCGTATTCAGTCAAATCTCGGCTCAACGATTGCCATGGCTTTTGATGAATGTGTTGCAAACCCGTCAACTCATGAATATTCAAAGAATTCCTGTGAAAGAACAACCCGTTGGCTCATCCGATGCAAGGAAGAAATGGAAAGACTCAATTCGTTGCACGACACAATCAATAAAAATCAGCTTCTTTTCGGTATAAATCAGGGTTGTGTATATGATGATCTCAGAATTGAGCATATGCAGAGAATCGCAGAGCTTGACCTCGACGGCTATGCAATCGGCGGTCTTGCTGTAGGTGAGCCAAAAGAGGATATGTACCGCATTATTTCTGCTGTTGAGCCGTATGCACCAAAGGATAAAATCCGTTACCTTATGGGCGTCGGTACACCCGGAAATATTATTGAAGCGGTCAGCCGCGGAGTTGACCTTTTTGACTGCGTAATGCCGAGCCGCAATGCACGTCACGGTCATCTTTTCACGATGAACGGCATAATCAATATAAACAATGCCAAATATCAGAAGGATGACACACCCATTGATCCCGAATGTAACTGCCCGACCTGCAGAAAGCATTCAAAAGCATATATCCGTCATCTCTTCAAAGCGAAGGAAATGCTCGCAATGCGCCTTTGCGTAACGCATAACCTCTATTTCTATAATACACTTATGGAAAAAATACGTGCATCTCTTGAGGACGGAACGTTTGACAAATTCAAAGAAAAATATGTCGATTTACTCGACACAAGAATATAACATTTTACAGATAAAAAATTAACTTGATTTTTTATACAAAGTACTGTATAATATTACCATTGTTTTTAAGGAGGAAGAAATTATGGGAAATGCATTTGGCGATCCTAAAATGCTCATTATGTTAGTGGGTATGGTTGCTCTTATGTACTTTATGATGATCAGACCGCAGAAGAAAAAGCAGAAGGAAGAGCAGGCAATGCGTGACAACCTTCAGAGTGGTGACGAAATCACAACAATCGGCGGTATTATCGGCAGAATCGTTACTGTAAAGGACGATACAATCGTTATTGAAACAGGCGCAGACAGAAACCACATCAAGATCACACGTTGGGCTGTCAGCCAGAACAACACAGCTAACGAAAAGCTTGCAGCTGAAAGAGCAGCAGCCAAGGAAGCAGCAGACAAAGAAAAAGCTGCTCGTTTGGAAGCTAAAGGAAAAACAGAGAAAAAGAAGAAGAATAAGGAAGAAAAGTTCTGATTTTTTACAACCTGCTTAACGGCAGGTTGTTTTTTTGTGCAAATCTGTTTTTCTGCAAAAAAGTCACCCGGATGCTCGTTGAACATCCGGGTATTGTTTTGCTTATTTGTATTCCTCAAGGATTTCACGCATAAGCTTCGGGTTGTCTGTCATAAGGCAGTCTGCACCAAGCTCGATAAGAGTACGCATTTCGTCAGGGTCGTTGATTGTCCAGTACTGAACGGCAATGTTTCTGCGATGAGCACGCTTGACAAGGCTCTTGCTTACAAGCGGAAGCTCAAAGCCGATATCGTAAGAAACGGGAATCTGAAGTGTTGAGAAATTGCTGTTGTCAAAAAGATTTACGCCGAGATACTGTGTAAGAACAAACTGTGCTGCTTTGTAGGGTGCCGCACCGTCAAGAAGGTCAGGATATTTTTCTTTGAGTTCTGCTCCGATTTCATCCTTAAATGTGCCGACAACAATCTGATCCAAATAGTTCGGGAATCTTTCTTTGAGCATGTCGTAGAAAAGCTTGCAAGCCTTTTTACCTTCTTCACCTTCATTCTTGATTTCAAGAATGAACATAAGGTCGGGGTGGCTTTCGTAGAAAAACTCAAAAAGCTGATCAGCTGTTGCCATCTGAAGACCTATAGCCTTAAAATCTTCTACGTCCTTGTAAATTCGCTCGCCGTTTTCGTCTTCAAAATAGTAGCCGAAGTTGTACTGCTGAAGTTCTTCAAGCGTCATATCCGCGATGTAGTGGCGCTTGCTTTCATCTTCAATAAGAGCTTTCATCTCTTCATAACTGATATCACCGTTTATGTTGCAGGTTTCGTCGATGTAGCTGTCATGGTTGAATACAAGATAGCCGTCTTTTGTCATATAAATGTCGCTTTCAACGATATCAACGTCGTATGTAAGAACAGCTTCTTTGAAAGCAAGAAGAGTGTTTTCGGGGTTGATTGCCGCACCGCCACGATGAGCCGCAATCATAGTCGGCTGACCTTCTTTTAAAACAAAGGGATTTTCCTCAAGATTTTTCTTCGGCGGAATTATGTTGATTGTAGCAAAGAAAAGAACAAGTACAAGAATAATACAGCCAAAGATTTTTAAGCCTTTATGCTTTTTAGCGCTTTTTTCAGTTTTCTTTTTCATTTTTTTATTCCTTTCATTTTAACTTGAACAACATCGTTTATAACATAAAAACCGTAATAAATCAATACAAAAACCTTGCAGCTTTTACATACTTCGTATAATGTAAAATTCTCAGGTCGGAATGACCTGAGAATTCAGAATTATTCAAAATCAATTTCAGCAATAACGGGACAGTGGTCAGAAGGGAATGCGCCGTTAATTTTGTCCTGCGCAACCTGATAAACCAAAGCATTGAAGCCTTCTGTTATAAACACAAAGTCGATAACTGATCTTTCACCGTTGTGGTGGAAAAATTCGTGGAATGTAAAAGTGTCCTCGGTGACGGGAGCAACGTATTTCGTATCTTTGAAAATTCCGTAGCCGATCATATCGGGATAGCAGTCCGTTTTTTCAGGAATGTTGAAGTCGCCCGTGATAACGATGGGACAGTCAATATTTTTTGCAAATTCGTTGATAAGACGTACACCGTTCTTACGTGCCTCAACGCTTATGTGGTCAAGGTGAGTGTTCATTGCAACGAAAACCTTACCGCTTTCCTTGTCACGGAGTTTTGCGTATGAACATACTCTTGTGCAGGCTGTGTTCCAGGACCTTGACGGTACATCGGGAGTTTCGCTTATCCAGAAAGTGTTGCCTTCGATGAAGTCAAACTTGTCTTTTTTATAGAAAACGGGAGAAAATTCGCCGTCTTCCTTGCCGTCGTCACGGCCTACACCGACGTAGTCATATTCAGGCATATTTTTCCAGAATGCTTTCATCCAGTCAAGATGAGCTTCCTGAAGCCCGAAAATGTCCGGCATATACTTGCGTACTGTAGCAATAACATCGTCCTGACGGTCAAACCAATCGTGACCTTCACAACCGTGGCAAAGGATGTTAAAAGACATAACTTTCATTATGTATTACCTCCGTTGTTAGTAATCTGATAACTAAGAGTCATAAGACTGTCGTTAAGGTGAACATTTTCAACATTTGCCTGGGGATAAACTGAATTGATATCGTAATGGCTGAAATTCCAGAAATTTGTGATACCTAAGTTTATAAGTCTGTCAACAATTTCGGGAGTTGCAAGTGTCGGAGTACAGAGCACAGCAACAATCGGCTCAACCTCTTTGCAGTAAATCTCAAGGTCCTCAACAGGGGAGATGGAAATACCCTTGATTCTGATATCCTGCATCTCTTCAGATCTTTTGTCGAAAATACCTACAAGCTCAAATCCTCTGTCTTCAAAAGCCATATGTGCGGCGATAGCCTTACCGAGGTTACCGCAACCGATGATGATGGTTTTGAAGCCGTTGCCTACGCCCAGGATAGAACCGATTTCAGTGCGGAGCTGGTCAACGTTGTAACCGTAGCCCTGCTGTCCGAAACCGCCGAAGCAGTTAAGATCCTGCCTGATTTGAGATGCCGTGAAGCCCATCATCTGTGAAAGCTCACGCGATGAAATTCTTGAAATGTTTTTCTTCTTAAGCTCGCCGAGAAATCTGTAATATCTCGGCAGACGCTTGATTACGGACATTGATATGTCCTTTTTCTCTTTTGGCATAATAATTCCTTTCTGTAATGGTATTTATGCTCTGAGTTTTTTTACTGTTTCCATAACGTAGTTTCCGAATTCTTCACAAGTGCAGCCTGTGTCACGGCCTGTGATCTGAAGTTTCTTCTCTTCATACATACAGATGTCGAGAGCCTTCTCAAGAAGGTCTGCGCTTTCCTGCTCACCGATGTGAGAAAGAAGCATAACGGAAGCACGGAGCATTGAGCAAGGATCAGCATACTGACCTCTGCCCTCACGCATCATACGGGGAGCTGAGCCGTGGATAGCTTCAAACATAGCGTATCTCTTACCGATATTTGCACTGCCTGCCGTACCAACGCCGCCCTGGAATTCAGCAGCTTCGTCTGTAATGATGTCACCGTAAAGGTTGGGAAGAACGAATACCTTGAAGTCCTTACGGCGCTTCGGGTCGATAAGCTTTGCTGTTGTGATGTCGATATACCATTCATCAGTTGTGATTTCGGGATAATCCTTACCGATGTTTTTGCAAAGGTTAAGGAATTTACCGTCAGTTGTCTTGATGATGTTTGCTTTTGTAATGATTGAAACTCTGTCTTTCTTGTTTCTTCTTGCGTAATCATATGCAAGCTTTGCGATTCTTTCAGTACCCTCGGTTGTTGTAACAACAAAGTCAACTGCAAGGTCATCAGTAACGTTGAAGCCCTTTGAGCCGACAGCGTAAGCACCCTCTGTGTTCTCACGGAAGAATGTCCAGTCGATGCCCTCATCGGGAACCTTAACGGGACGGAGGTTAGCAAAAAGGTCGAGAGCCTTTCTCATTGCAACGTTTGCACTTTCGATGTTCGGCCACGGATCGCCTGCCTGCGGTGTTGTTGTGGGTCCCTTGAGGATAACGTGACAAGCCTTGAGCTCTTCAAGTACGTCATCGGGAATAGCCTTGTTGGCTGCAACACGGTTTTCAATTGTAAGACCGTCGATAACCTTGAATTCCACCTTGCCTGCCGCAACCTTATCGGCAAGCATATATTCAAGAACTCTTGCGCTTTCTTTTGTAATAACAGGGCCGATACCGTCACCGCCGCAGACACCGATGATGATTTTATCAAGCTTTTCAAAATCAACAAAATCGCCCTGAGCCTTGATTGCATCTGAACGGTCGCTCTGCTCGCGCATAAGGGCTTCAAATTTTTCTACTGCATTTTTAATCTGTAATTCTGTCATGGTAATTCTCCTTATGAGTTCTCTCTTGTGTAGTCAAGAAGGCTGCCTGCGAGGATGATGTCCCTCTGACGCTCAGAAAGCTGATAATCAAGAGCGTATTCTTCGCCTGTTGTAATGTTTTTGAGTGTTACTTCGCTGCCGTTTGCAATAGCTTCACGGATTTTTGTGAGGCAAAGGTCGTCATTTACGCTGATTTTATCGTAGTCAGCCTCGTTTTTGAATGTGAACGGAATAATACCTGCGTTAACAAGGTTTGCACAGTGGATACGTGCAAAAGACTTTGTAACAACAGCCTTGATACCGAGGTAAAGGGGAACAAGAGCCGCGTGCTCTCTTGAAGAACCCTGACCGTAGTTGGCACCGCCGATGATGATACCCTTACCTGCTTCCTTACAATGCTCTGCGAATTTCTCGTCACACTGCTTGAAGCAGAAGTTTGAAAGGAACGGGATGTTTGAACGGTAGGGGAGGATCTTTGCGCCTGCAGGCATAATATGGTCTGTTGTGATATTGTCGCCGACCTTAAGAACTGCCTTTGCAGTGATTTCTTCCGGAAGAGCCTCTGTCTTCGGGAAAGGCTTGATGTTCGGGCCGTACATAATTTCAACATCGTCTGCATCTTCAGGTGAAGCAGGCATTGCGATCATATTGTCGTTGATGATGAATTCATCAGGCATTTCAATTTCAGGCATTTCGCCGAGCTTGCGCGGGTCTGTGAGAACACCTGTAAGAGCTGATGCCGCTGCAACTTCGGGGCTTACAAGGTAGATACCTGCATCTGCAGTACCTGAACGGCCTTCAAAGTTACGGTTGAATGTACGAAGTGATACACCTGCTGAGTTAGGTGACTGACCCATACCGATACACGGACCGCAGGCTGACTCAAGGATTCTTGCACCTGCATCAATCATATCTGAAAGTGCACCGCTGAGAGCAAGCATATTGAGAACCTGCTTTGAACCCGGAGCGATTGAAAGGCTTACCGAAGGACAAACAGTCTTACCCTTAAGAATAGCCGCAACCTTGAGCATATCCATAAGTGAAGAGTTTGTGCATGAACCGATACAAACCTGATCAACCTTGATTTCGCCGATTTCTTCGACCTTTTTAACATTATCGGGCATATGAGGCATAGCTGCAAGGGGAGCGAGAGTTGAAAGGTCGATATCGATAACCTCATCGTATTCTGCACCTTCGTCAGCTGAAAGCTCAATCCAATCCTTTTCACGGCCCTGAGCCTTAAGGAATTCACGTGTGATATCGTCTGACGGGAAGATTGATGTTGTAGCACCAAGCTCAGCACCCATGTTTGTGATTGTAGCTCTCTCGGGAACTGAAAGTGTCTTGACACCTTCTCCACCATACTCAACAATCTTACCGACACCGCCCTTAACGGACATAATGCGGAGAACCTCAAGGATGATGTCCTTTGCGGCAACCCACGGTGAAAGCTTGCCTGTGAGGTTAACTCTTACCATTTTCGGCATAGTAATATAGTATGCGCCGCCGCCCATAGCAACAGCAACGTCAAGTCCGCCCGCACCCATAGCGAGCATACCGATACCGCCGCCTGTAGGAGTGTGTGAGTCAGAACCGATAAGTGTCTTACCGGGAGCGCCGAAACGCTCAAGATGTACCTGATGGCAGATACCGTTACCCGGACGTGAGAAACGAAGACCTCTCTTCTTCGCAACACTCTGGATAAAACGGTGGTCATCAGCATTTTCAAAGCCTGTCTGAAGTGTGTTGTGGTCAATATAAGCAACTGAAAGTTCAGTTTTGACTCTTTCAATTCCCATAGCCTCAAACTCAAGGTAAGCCATTGTACCTGTTGCATCCTGAGTGAGAGTCTGGTCGATCCTGAGACCGATTTCGCTGCCAACGGTCATATCACCCGAAAGCAGGTGGTTTTTAATGATTTTCTGCGCGATTGTGTAGTTCATAAAATCAGTGGAACCTCCGACTTGTTTAAATTTTTAACAAAGTTTATTTTATTCTATAAAGATAACTTTGTCAATAATTTGACGATATTTTTTGACAAATATTTTATACTCTAACCGCCAAACAACAGACATAAGATGAAGCATAACAAATTCGGGTTTGTGGGGTTCTTTGATTTCGCACAATCTATCTCTGTGCACGTAGGGACCGGCCTCCCGGACGGTCCGCAGATTCTGCTGAGTTAACGGATGGTCGAGGACGCCCGTCCCTACGCAGTTGACTGAAACAGGGTTCGTAGGGGCGCGCATTGGTCGTCCGTTGAATTAAGCAGAATTTCCACGGACGACCAATGGTCGCCCCTACGATGTAGATTGAATATTAATCCCGACAAACCCGAATTTGTCAATATCTTGATAATATTATCGTTACCCTAAAAAACGGACTGCCACATTTAAGGCAGTCCGTTACTATACATTATATAATATTAAAATTCATCACTGAGAACGGCGTGCGCGCAACGGATGCCGTCAACTGCCGCGGAAACAATTCCGCCTGCATATCCTGCACCTTCACCGCAGGGATAAAGGCCTCTTACTTTGAGTGCCTGATAGAATTCGTCACGCACAATTCTTACGGGAGAGGATGAACGTGTTTCGGGCGCTGTCAGCACAGCGTCGGGAAGGTCAAAGCCCTTGAGCTGCTGACCCATTTTAACAATCGCATCAGCCATTGTGTCCGTAACTTTCTTGGGGAGAACTTCACGGATATCACCCATCTTAACTCCTGTCGGGCAGGACGGATTGACATTTCCGAGCTGAGTGGATTTAACATTCTGCAGGAAATCGCCGACGAGCTGTGCAGGTGCGGTAAAATCACCGCCGCCGCAACGGAAGGCCTTTTCTTCAATTTCTCGCTGAAGCTTAAATCCTGCAAGGGGATGGTCACTGCCGAAATCTTCGGGCTCAATGCCGACGAGAAGTGCAGAGTTTGAGTTTTCTTCATCACGTGCAAAGTTGCTCATTCCGTTTACGACAACACCGCCGTTTTCGCTTGCCGCCGCAACGACCGTACCGCCGGGGCACATACAGAAGGTGTAAGCACCTCTGCCGTGGGGCGGATGGCAGGCGAGCTTGTAGTCTGCCGCGCCGAGAGCAGGATGCCCTGCAAATTTGCCGTACTGCGAACGGTTAATCATCTCTCTTGGGTGCTCAATTCTCGCGCCGACAGAAAACGGCTTCTGCATAATGTCTATACCTTTATTATACAGCATTTCGACTGTGTCCTTTGCAGAGTGACCGATTGCGAGAATCAGGCTGTCTGTTTCAAGGTCGATTGTTTCGCCTTTTTCATTTATATATGTGACGCCGTGAACAACGCCGTTTGCAATAATCACGTCAGTAAGACAGCAGGAAAAAAACACATCGCCGCCGAGAGCTTTAATTTCCTCTCGCATATTCTTGACAACCTGAACGAGCTTGTCCGTGCCGATATGCGGTCGCCACGAATAAAGGATTTCTTCAGGTGCACCGAATTCAACGAAATCGAGAAACACTTTTCTGCAAAGTTTGTCCTTGATGCCCGTTGTCAACTTGCCGTCAGAAAATGTGCCCGCACCGCCCTCACCGAACTGAACGTTTGATGTTTCGTCGACAACCTTCGTTGTCCAGAATCTGTTAACGTCGGCTGTACGTCTGTCGATATCACGGCCTCTTTCAAGAACAATCGGGCGAAGTCCTGCGCGTGCGAGTGTCAATGCCGTCCACATTCCTCCCGGGCCGAAACCTGCGATAACGGGACGAAGATTGCTCTTTCTTTTGCTTTCAGGCAAACTGTATGAAAACGGCTCGGTTATCATCGCTTTCTTGCAACCGCTTCTTTCAAGAAGTTCGTTTTCGTCACCGTCAACGGTAACGTCAACGCTGTAAACAAAGAAAAGGTTATCCTTCTTTCGTGAATCGAGCGACTTTCTTGCGATTTCAAGCGTTTTTATTTTTCTTTTCGGGCAACGCAGAGCCTTTGCGGCAGCGGCAAGGACGTCTTCTATCGTTGCCTCAAGAGGAAGCTTTATTTCATTAATTCTTATCATAAATTTATCGCCACACATAAAAATTTATCTTACGACACATTTTATCAAATAGAAAGACTAAAGTCAATTCGCATATTTTGTGCCGACAGACACGCTTGTCCACTACCGATTGGGAAAAACGGCAAAGCCTTTAAAATCAAGGTGTTAAGCCGAAAATTTGCACAAAAACTATTGACAAACATTGATGCATCTGCTAAAATATCTGTACCTCTTGTAGAGGGTTCTTTTTTTGTGCCCTCTTTTAGGAACTTACAGGGTGTAAGTCCGTTACGAGGGAGGCTTTAAAGGTCCGGATTAACCGGTAAAATGGAGGTGCCGAAAGAAATGAGAGTCAAAGTTACACTTGCATGTACAGAATGCAAACAGCGCAATTATGACACAATGAAAAACAAGAAGAACACACCCGACAGGTTGGAGATGAACAAGTATTGCAGATTCTGCAAAAAGCATACTCTCCACAAAGAAACGAAGTAAGCTGGGAGGATAACTGCTATGGCTAACAAAGAAAGCTCAGAGGCAGCAAAAAAGATTGCTAAGGCTGAAAAGGAAAAGACTTCCAAGAAGCCGAAGAAGAACAAGAAGAATATCTTCAAAGCAATTGCTCGCTTCTTCAAAGACCTTAAGGGCGAAGTTAAAAAGATCACTTGGCCCGCAGGCAAAGAAGTTGTTAAGGGAACATTGATCACACTTGCTTGTATCGCAGTAATCGGTGTTGCAGTTTTCCTTGTAGACCTCGGTCTTACAAGCGGTATCGATGCGCTTCGTGAAGCAGCAGAGAACAGAACAACTGTTACAACAACAGCTCAGACAACAACAGCTCCCACAACAACTGCGCCGTCAACAAGCACAGCAGCACCGACAGCTGCTGAATAATTAAGAGTATACGGAGGAAAGGCAATGTCTAATGACTCCAGATGGTATGTTGTGCATACCTACTCAGGCTACGAGAATAAAGTAGCAACAAACATCTTGAAGGCTGCGGAAAACCGTAAGATGCAGGATGAGATTTTCGAAGTCAAAATCCCGACCGAAACAGTTGTTGAGGTTCGTGAGGACGGCAAAACCCGTGAGGTTGAGCGTAAAATCTTCCCCGGTTATGTTATGGTTAAAATCGCAACATTCCTTGACGAAAACGATATGCCGAAAATCAGCGATGAGGCTTGGCTTGTAATCCGCGGAACACGCGGTGCAACAGGTTTCGTTGGTCCCGAGGGTAAGCCCGTTCCTCTTACAGACGAGGAAGTTTACAGACTCGGCGTTGAAAAGAAGGTTGTTGAAGTCAAGTACGAGGTTGGCGACACAGTCAACATCATTGATGAAATCTTTGAAGGTTTCTCAGGAACTGTTGAAGAAATCGACCTTGATAACAATAAGGTTAAGGTTACAGTTTCTGCTTTGTTCGGTAAGGAAACATTGGTTGAGCTTGAGCTTGATCAGGTTGAAGTCGTTGCCGATTAATTAAAATCAGTTTTACGTGATAATTAAGCGTTTTCGCTTTAATTATATACCCCTTTGGGTATGGAGCTCCGGCTCCCCGTGGGAGGAGCAAAAAACTTTTCAATTGCTCCGCCGAACCACATATTTTGGAGGTGCAAAAAATGGCTCAGAAGGTAGTAGGCTTTATTAAGCTTCAGATCCCTGCAGGTAAGGCAACACCGGCTCCCCCGGTTGGTCCTGCTTTAGGTCAGCATGGTGTTAACATCATGGCATTCACTAAGGAATTCAACGAGCGTACAAAGAACGACGTAGGTCTTATCATCCCCGTTGTAATCACAGTTTATGCAGACCGTTCATTCACATTCGTTACAAAGACACCGCCCGCAGCTGTTCTTATCAAGAAGGCTTGTGGCATCGAAAGCGGTTCAGGTGTACCGAACAAGACAAAGGTAGCAACAATCACAAGCGAGCAGGTTAGAAAAATCGCTGAACAGAAGATGCCCGACTTGAATGCAGCAAACATCGACACAGCTATGTCTATGATCGCTGGTACTGCACGCAGCATGGGTGTTACTGTAGTAGACTAATCTCCCGCGTGGGAGGAAACATCCGATTAACCACTTTGTAGGGAGGAATTAACTAATGAAACACGGTAAGAAATATTTAGAGAGTGCAAAACTCGTTGACAGAGCAGCACTCTATGAGCCGATGGAAGCTCTTGAACTCGCAGTCAAGACTTCATCAGCTAAGTTTGATGAAACAGTAGAAGTACATGTTCGTCTTGGTGTTGACTCACGTCACGCTGACCAGCAGGTTAGAGGCGCTGTTGTACTTCCTAACGGTACAGGTAAGAAAGTACGTGTTGCAGTTTTTGCTAAGGGCGAAGCTGCAGACGCTGCTGCAGCAGCAGGCGCAGAAATCGTAGGTGCAGAAGACCTCGTTGCTAAGATTCAGGGCGAAGGCTTCCTTGATTTCGACGTTGCTATCGCAGCTCCGAACATGATGGGTCTTGTTGGTCGTCTCGGTAAGGTTCTTGGTCCCCGTGGCCTTATGCCGTCACCGAAGGCTGGTACAGTTACTCCTGACGTAGCTAAGGCTGTTGGAGAAGCTAAGGCTGGTAAGATTGAGTACCGTCTTGGTAAGACAAACATCATCCACTGCCCGATCGGTAAGGTTTCTTTCGGTGCTGAAAAGCTTGGCGAGAACTACAAGACTCTCCTCAGCGCAATCGAAAAGGCTAAGCCGGCAGCTGCAAAGGGTCAGTACATCAGATCTTGCGTTGTTGCTTCAACAATGGGCCCCGGCGTACGTATCAACCCCGCTAAGGCTGTTATCACAGACTAATTTATTTTTCGTTAATACTTGACACGGTGAAAATCGTGTGGTATTATATCTAAGCTGTTCTTTATTCAAAGACAGCAGGTGCTTTATGCGTAACGGTTTTTAACCACCTGCCGAGGATAGGAGCATACAGGATTCAGGCGAAAGTCTGCCAATCTATATTTGTATGTTTGTTCCCTGTCCACGGTTTGTGGGCAGGGATTATTTTCGTTATAGCACCATATCCCATTTTTGAGAGGTGAAAAAAATGCCAAGTGCAAGCGTATTGGAACAGAAGAAGCAGATAGTTGCAGAGGTTGCTGACAGAATCAGCAATTCATGCGCAGGTGTAATCGTAGATTACAAGGGTATCTCTGTTGCTGACGATACAGCTCTTCGTAGAGAGCTTCGTGAAGCAGGCGTTGAGTACACTGTTGTTAAGAACACACTTATCAAGCTCGCAATCAAGGGCACAGCTCTTGAATCAATGAGCGACGTTCTCGACGGTACTTCAGCTATTGCTACATGTAAGGACGATTACGTAGCAGCTGCTCGTATCCTCAACAAGTATGCTGAGGATCACGAAAACTTCAACCTCAAGACAGGTTACATTGACGGTGAAGTTATCAGCATGGAAAAGCTCATGGAACTCGCAACTCTTCCGTCAAGAGAGACATTGCTCTCTATGGTTGCAAATGTATTCAGCGCACCTATCGCTGGATTTGCAAGAGCTGTACAGGCTATTGCCGATAAGGCAGAGGCTCCCGCTGAGGCTTAATTCAGCAACTTAAATTAAAAAATTATTTACAAAATTTTATGGAGGTAAATTACCATGGCATCAGAGAAAATTATGGCAATTGTTGAAGAGTTGAAGACTCTTTCAGTTCTTGAGCTTTCAGAGCTCGTACACGCAGTAGAGGATGAATTCGGCGTATCAGCTGCAGCAGCAGTTGTAGCAGGTCCGGCAGCAGCTGGCCCGGCAGCAGAAGAGAAGACAGAGTTTGACGTTATCCTTGCAGGCGCTGGCGACCAGAAGATTAAGGTTGTTAAGGCTGTTAAGGACATCACAGGTCTTGGTCTTGCAGAAGCTAAGGCTCTTGTTGATGGCGCTCCGAAGGCTGTTAAGGAAGGCGTTTCTAAGGACGAGGCTGAGGACATCAAGGCTAAGCTCGAAGAAGTTGGCGCACAGATCGAGATTAAATAATCTCTCTCAAATGGATTTTTTAAAGACCGTTGGTTTTCCAACGGTCTTTTCTTTTGCTTATTCAATTGCGCAGACGTGCAGGTCGTTTCCGCTGACCGTGAATTTAACTTCAATTCCTGCAAAACCAAAGCCGTAAACGCGGTTTTCGTCGTTGTGGTAGGCAGGTCGGGGGTCAAGAGCAAGCACTTTTTTCAAAGCTGAAATTTTATCTGCAGGAACTAAGGACAATAATTCATCAGGAAAATCAATATTAAGCTGCGGACTGCTTGCATCTTTGGAAAAACCTCCCGTTGCATCGGAGTGACAGTCGGCATACGGAATATACGGCTTGATATCAACAATTTCTGTTTTATCCATAAGGTCGGCACCTGAAACGTGAAGCACAGCGCCTGAATTTTCGGTAAATTCAATTTTTTCGAGCCTGACGCAGGAAAGTCCTATTGAGTTCGGACGGAAAGGCGAGCGCGTTGCAAAAACTCCCATTCTTGTGTTTCCGCCAAGCTTCGGCGGGCGCACCGTGGGCGACCAATTTTCCGATTCGCCTGCTGAAAACTTCCATAACAGCCAGATGTGTGAAAAATCCTCAAGTCCGCGGATAGCATCGGAGTTTCTGTATTCAGGCTCAAATATAACCGTTCCCTTCAATTCGTCAACAAGACCGCTTTGACGCGGTATACCGAACTTTGTCGGGAAGTCTGTTCTTATTTTTGCGATAGTTTTCATAAATAGCCTCTTTAAACGTAAACGCCCGAAGACTCGGGCGTTTAAATTATTCGGTATAAGCGAAAAGTGTGTAGCCTTCTTCATCAACGTAAACGGATTCTTTCGTTACGCTTTCGCGTGAAATGCTTCCGTCTTCAGCCGTTGTTTCTGTAACGTCGGAAAATACGATTTTCCAGATACCTCTCGTTCTGTCGAAATATGCAGTAACGGTGTTGAAATCAACAGTAACTTCCTGAAGCGCGATGTCAAATGCACCCGTCTTGGACATAATTTTGCCCTTTGCACTCTCAGCAGGAACCTTGAAGCCTTCCTTACGGAGAGTTTCCTTTTCTTCAAGTTCGTCTTCTTCCAGCTTGAATTGGAAATTCTTGACTTCGTTAGTGATTGTGTAGCCGTTCTGAGCATCAACCGTTGTCTGCTTGCCAAGGTCGCCGTCCTTATGACCGCAAGCGAAGAAAGTAAAGCAAACCGCAACAAGAAGCAGAATTGAAATTATTTTTTTCATAAAATCAACCTCTGTAATTCATATACTCACCGCTGAGGATTTTCTCCCACCACTCGCGGTTGTTGAGATACCACTCGATTGTCTTCTGAATACCTTCATTGAAGAGTGTTTCGGGCTCCCAACCGAGCTCAGCGTGGATTTTGGCAGGGTCGATAGCATAGCGCATATCGTGACCCGGACGGTCTTTAACAAATGTGATAAGACTTTCGTCCTTGCCGACAGCCTTAAGGATTGTCTTAACAACGTCAATGTTAGCTTTTTCGTTGTGTCCGCCGATGTTATAAACCTCACCGATTCTGCCGTTTTCAACGATCATATCGATAGCCTTGCAGTGGTCATCAACGTAAAGCCAATCACGGACATTGAGACCTTCGCCGTAAACGGGGAGTTTCTCGTCAGCAAGTGCCTTTGCAATCATAACAGGAATCAGCTTCTCGGGGAACTGATAAGGTCCGTAGTTATTTGAACAACGAGAGATTGTAACGGGAGTACCGAAAGTGCGGTGATATGCCATTACGAGCAAGTCTGCAGAAGCCTTACTTGCAGAGTAGGGTGACGATGTGTGAATCGGTGTGTCCTCCTTAAAGAAGAGGTCAGGTCTGTCAAGCGGAAGGTCGCCGTAAACCTCGTCTGTTGAAACCTGATGATAACGGGGGATGTTGAATTTGTTACAAGCGTCAAGAAGCACCTGAGTGCCGAGAATGTTTGTCTTCAGGAAAACCTCGGGGTTTTCGATTGAACGGTCAACGTGACTTTCAGCCGCAAAGTTGATAATTACATCAAACTTTTCTTCCTCACAAAGACCGAAAACAAGCTTACGGTCGCAGATGTCGCCAAGTACAAAGCGGAAATTGTCGCCTCTTGCATCGTCAAGAGTGTAGAGATTTCCTGCATAAGTAAGAGCATCAAGGCACACAAGACGATAGTCGGGATGCTTGCGCTGCATATAGTAAATGAAATTACTGCCGATGAAACCTGCGCCACCGGTAACGAGAATGTTTTTAGTCATACACAAATCTCCTTAAAAGATTATATCTGCATTATACACCATATTTATGAAAAATAAAAGAGTTATTTGTGAACAAATAAAAGCCGCAAGTTCTGCGGCTTTTTAAAATCATTTCCAATAATCAACCTCGTGCGGAAGGTCGATGCTTTTTGCTTTGAATACAGGGTCTTTTCCTGCCTTCTTTTGCTTTTCATAATCCTTGAGTGTGCGGATTGCATATTTGCCGAGGATTATGATAACGGGAATGTTGATAATTGTCATTGCACCCATAAGCACGTCTGAAATGTTCCAAAGAAGTCCTGCGTTAAGACCTGCACCGATGAAGATTAGAAGCGATGCAACAATTCTGTAAAATGTTGTGAATTTCTTGCCGGGAATTTTGCCGTTGATGAATGCAATGCCCTGGTCAACATAGTAAAGATTGCCGAGAAGAGTAGTGAACGCGAAAAGAATCATCGCAACGGTTATGAAAATCGGACCAGCTTTGCCAAAAGTTGCACTTAGCGCAGCCTGAACGAAAGGAGCGCCTGAAAGTTCTTCCGTCGGTTCAATGCCTGAACACATACAAAGGAATGCTGTCGCGGAGCATATAAGAATTGTGTCAATGAAAACGGAAAGCACCTGAACGAGACCCTGCTTTGCGGGGTGGCTTACGTCAGCCGAAGCAGAAGCGTTCGGAGCAGAACCGACACCGGCCTCGTTACTGAAAAGGCCGCGTTTGATGCCGTACATAACGCATGAACCCGTGAAACCGCCGAAAATTGCGCTGAAATCAAAAGCTTCAGTAAAAATTCTGCCGAAAACAGACGGAAGCATTTTAAAATTAATTGCCGTCACAGCCAAAGCAACAAGAATATAAGCAACACCCATTATCGGAACGAGGAAGCTTGTGATTTTAACAATTCTTTTTCCGCCGCCGAAAAGGCAGATAGCGACAAGTACGGCAACAACCGCACCGATAATCCACGGGGTTGTTGTGTTATAGAAGCTGTATGCTGAGAAAGTAGACTGCAGATTGTACGATGCAAGCATATTGAAGCCGATACCGTAAGTTGCAATAAGAAGAACCGAGAAAATTACTGCAAGAGGACGGTTTTTTAAAGCACCCTGAATGTAATATGCAGGACCGCCGTAACAGCCTTCAGGACCTTTCTTTTTGTAAATCTGTGCCAGTGTGCTTTCAACGAAAGCGGATGCACTGCCGACGATGGCGATAACCCACATCCAGAAAACAGAGCCGAAACCTCCGAGGCAGATAGCTGTTGAAACACCGATGATGTTGCCGGTACCAACACGTGAAGCCGTTGAAACCATCAATGCCTGAAACGAAGAAACATTTTTGCCGTCAGAGGGCTTTTCCATAACTGAACGGATTTGTTCACCGAAAAGGCGAAACGGAGCAAAACGGGTTCTTACCGTGAAATAAAGTCCCGAAAGAACGAGAAGAATGATGAGTATGTAAGTGTAAAGTGCATCGTTGGTAAAATCAACAGCGTTTGAAAAACCTTCCAAAGCCGCCGATAAACTTGTTTTGATGTTTTCGGACATTTAAAAACCTCTTCCTGAAAAGTATACAAAGATTATACAAAAAACCGGCATAAAAGTCAACGCGAAAGGGGAGGAGGGGAAAATAAAAACACCACAGAATCCGAAGAAACTGTGGTGTGATGATTGTTAATTCAATCAGTCTGCTGTGTAAGGCATAAGAGCTACGTGACGAGCACGCTTGATAGCTGTTGTGAGCTCTCTCTGATGCTTAGCGCAAGTACCTGTTACACGACGGGGAAGGATCTTGCCTCTGTCTGAAGTGTACTTGTTGAGCTTGTTGATATCCTTGTAGTCGATAGCTTCTACCTTTTCAACGCAGAATGAACAAACCTTTTTACGGCCCTTTCTGTTCGGACGGCCGTTGTTCTTATCATAAGCCATTGTAAAATACCTCCTATTTTGTTGGGTAACCACTGACTAAATCGAAGTAACGCTTCTCAGTGGCTACTTTTCTGCCATAAACGCCAAAAATACTCGTTAATACACAAAGTATTGCCTGCGTTTTTTGACCTTTCCGGCAAAAAACTTTCTCACTGATAATCGTCACCCGATTTAATCAGTGATTACCTGTGGATGATTTACTCAGAACGGCAAATCATCGTCACCTGCGATCTCCTCGAAATCACTCTCAGTTGCTGTTGCAAATGAGGGAGCTGCAGGCATAGCAGACGGTGCTGAATAACCTGATGTGCCTGTTTCTGCTTTTGAGCCGCAGAAGCTTGCCTGGTCAACAACAATTTCCGTTGCCTTTCTCTTGTTACCGTTTTTGTCGTCATAAGTACGGGTCTGAATTGAACCTGTAACTGCAATCATAGAACCCTTCTGGAAATATCTTGAGATAAATTCAGCGGTATTTCTCCATGCAACACAGTCGATGAAATCAGCCTGTCTCTGCTCACCTGCACGAGCGAATGAACGCTCAACTGCAAGAGTGAAAGACGTTACGGCAACACCTGTCTGGGTATTTCGCAACTCAGGAGTTGCGACAAGTCTACCCATTAATACTACATTGTTAATCATGTCGCTTCCTCCCTTATTTTTTGATTATAAGTGAACGAAGCACGCCGTCTGTAATGTTGAGAACACGGCCGAGCTCTGCGGGGAATTCCGGCTCAGAGCTGAAGTTGTAAAGAGCATAGTAGCCTTCTGTTTCGTAGTTGATTGCGTAAGCAAGCTTTCTCTTGCCCCATTCATCAACGCTCTCTACTTCGCCGCCGTTATCTGTGATAATTGCGGAGAATTTCTGAATGAGAGCTGCTCTAGCCTCGTCTTCGAGATCCGGCTTGATGACGTACAATGTTTCATAGCTGTTCATTCTATTCACCTCCTCTTGGACTAATCGGCGTCGGTATTCTTCCTCCGACGCAAGGACTGTACTATTATATCACCCAAAAAAGCGGATTACAAGTACTTTTTTCAGGATTCTTCAGAGTTTTTCGCCGCAATAGGGGCAAAAATCAAAACCTCTGCCCAGCTCCCGCCGGCATCTGGGGCAGATG
>JAZSPL010000072.1:0-34822 GCA_045537435.1 Acutalibacteraceae bacterium | reverse complement strand
GGTTTCCTGGAACAGAATGTATGTTCCGATACCTGCATCTTTCAGCTTTTTGTAATTTTCAACCGTTGTTGCGGCAATATTTACATTAACTCGCCTGATTGCACCGTTTTTGTGCTTGATTGAGTAAATTGTTTTAATGCTTTCCAGAATATACTCAATAGGGTTCATCGTGGGATGCTCCCCTGCTTCGAGTGCTAATCTTTTATGTCCCATATCTTGGAGGGCAATAACCTCAGCCTTGATTTCCTCCTGGGTGAGCTTCTTTCTTGCAATATGCTTATTCTTCATATGATACGGGCAGTATACACAGCCGTTCACACAGTAGTTTGAAAGGTAAAGAGGGGCAAACATAACAATACGGTTGCCGTAAAAGTCCTGCTTTATCTGCTGTGCAAGCTCATAGCACTCCTGCACCTTTTCAGGAATTTCACACGCCAGTAAAACGCTTGCTTCACGGTGAGAAAGTCCTTTGCGCAGCTTTGCTTTTGCGATGATTGAGTCAATCAACTCCACATTGTCTTTGTTTTGTTCAGCATAGGCAAGAGTGTCCTCTATTTCCTCGTGGGAAATAAACTCCGTCGCCTTTTTTGATTTTGGATCATACATAATACATCTTCCTTTCTTTCGAATCAGAACTAACTTTTTCGTCAGCAGAATCTATTTTAAAAATTTGAATAAACTGTTTTGGCGTTTACTCCGTCAAGATTTCCTATTTTGCCTGAAAGCGCAGAAATCACATCCTGAGGTGCATCTACCGATATGCTTATTATACTGATATTTTTCTCGCGGTAGGGGATACCCATTCTGCCGATGATGAATTCGCCGTAATCGTGCAAAACAGCGTTGAGCTTTTCAACTGTTTCGCCATTTTCAACGATAATGCTCATAACTGCAACTCTTGTTTCCATATCTGCCTCCAAAAAAATTGCCGTACCCCGAGAAAAAGGGTACGGCAAGACAAATTTACAGAAAATGTTTTGAAACTCAACCGTAGCCTTTCACTCAGAAAAAAGTCTTTATGTCAGGTACTAATTTTGTATATTTATTATACTACATATGTTCTGTCAGGTCAATATTAAATTGTTTATTTTTTGTCAATCTTTTATTTCCAAACGAAGAAGGCATCTCCTGCGCCGATTTCAAAGTGATATTTTGCAATGCCGAGGTCGATTCTTGCGTAAAAACCAAGGAGCGTTTTTGCCTCAACTTCGTTCCCGTCAAGGTAGAAAACAAACTTCTGCTGATTGACTGCTGTCGGTGCAAGCATAACGGCTTCCATCGCGTTTTTAAACCATTCGGGAGCTTCGCCGTTTTTGATTTTGCAAAGCTCTTCCATCGGCTTTGTCGGGCGGGTATGTCCGGGAGTCTGGCCGTAACCCAGAGCAATAACGATAAGTACTTTTTCTCCCTTGTCTTTGTCGCATACCAGCTTTGCTTTGTTATAAGTCAGCGCGACCCAACAGGTATTAAGACCGAGCTGCTGAGCACGAAGGACGATTTTTTCGCCGTAATAACCGCATTTTTCCTCATCCTCTTTTTTGCCGACGAAGGTTATGTAATTTGTGCAGTTTTCGAATTTGCCGTATGTTGCCATACCTGAGCCGAAAGCTCCCGGTTCATCAAGCTGAAGCGTAATTTTCAGACCGCTTTTTTCTGCACATTCATCAATTGTTTTTTGTAATTCTTCGGCAATTTCTTTTTCAATGCTTTTGTCCTGATATCTGCGGACGGAATGACGTGCTGCAATAGCTTCAGTAAGAGTCATATCGCCACCTCCTCAAAAGATATTTCTATTGTATCATAAAATAATGTAGAAACAAATAGAATTTTGTAAAATCGGAAAAATAAATTCACATTGAAAGATGGGTAGGATTTTGATATAATAAACAAAAGATGTCTGAAAGGAGAATGTAAAGTGGGATTTTTTAAATCAATTGTAGCTGTTTTTACTGCACTCGTAACATTTTTCGGCACGGTGTGGAATGCAGGAATTGACCGCGTGAATAATTATTCTTTCACGGTTGATACAGCGAAGCTTGGCGACGTTGTTGTGAACCCTGCAAGCAACGTCAACATCTGGTCGATTCAGGGTAACCCGTTTGTCGGTGTAAAGGTGAACGAGGAAAATAACATCTTTGAATTTGTCGAGTATGTTCAGTTTATGCAATGCTCGGGCGGTAACGCTGACCGCGATCTTTTTAAAGATCCGTACGATAAAACCGTGCTCGATGATTACGATTTTACAACGCTTATAAATAATTGCCGAGGCGTTCTTGAACTCGGCGCAAAGCCGATGCTCAAGCTGGGTAGCGTCCCGATGAAATATTCTTCCCATGCTCTTGCAGGCGAAGACTTCGGAACCAATATCTATCCTCCTGATGATTATAATGTTTATTATAATTACATCGCAGCGATCGCTCAGGCTCTCGTTGATGAATTTGGCAAAGAAGAGGTGCTATCCTGGCGTTTTGGTGTTATGACGGAGTTCGAAAATGCGCAGTGGTTTATGGCAAACAGCGGTGACCCGGACGAGTCGGCGGTTGAATACTGCAAGCTTTATGACTATACGGTACAGGCACTTATCGATGTTATCGGTAAGGATGTTTTCGTCGGTGCTCATGCAATGGCTGTTACCGAAGGCCTCTGGGATGAAAGAGTTTTCATTAACCACTGTGCAAAAGGTACTAATTACAAAACGGGCGAAAAAGGTAGCCGAATCTGTTATCTTGCCGCTTCATTCTACGATTCCGCACCCGGTGAAGAAACAAGCGGAATGAACTTTGAAAAAACGATGAAGCATCTCAAAAAAGCTGCAGACAAAGCCGGCCTTGAAAATCTTATATTTGGTGTAGATGAAGGCAGACTTCTTACAGGAAACAACCATGGTGGCTCCGATAACCAGCTTCTTACACGTACCGTCGGTTTCACATATCAGGCAGCATACGATGCAAGAATTTACCGCACTATGTTCAATAACAATATCAACTATTTTTCATCGTGGTCATATCTTTCAAGCGGATTTCTGGCAGGCAATCCAACCGTCAGCTATCACGTTGCAAGCAATGCCGCAAAGTTTGACGGTGCAAGACTTGCAAAAACAAGAACGAGCTACCGTGCACTTTTCCCGAACATAGAGGTTGATGCCGTTTCGGCTTATAACGAAGAAACAAACACGGTTCATATTATGGCGTATAACTACAAAAACGATGTTGATTATCAGAATACAGCAAAGCTTAACTTCAAGGTGAAAGTACCGCAGTTTGACTGCGACAAGGTTAAGGTAACGGCATATATTATCGACGATAACTGCAACTACTTTGACGAGTGGCAGGAAGACAGAGTGAAATACGGAATCGGTGACGATTGCTTCGCTTGGTCACCCGATGACCCTGAAATAGGAAATCCGACAACCCTTTCTGCCGATTGGGCAAGAGATATTTATTTCAACGAGCTTGAAGCAAAGTACAAGGAATGCTCACGCCTCGAACCTCAGACTTTTGAGGCAGAGGTTAAAAACGGCAAAGTGAAGCTCGAAACCGAGCTTGCCCCGAATGCAGTTGTTTTCTATGAAATAACATCCATAAAATAAAAAGAAGCCGTCAGCAAACGCTGACGGCTTAGTGCTTTATATGAGAGAATTTACAGCTTCTCTGATTTTACAAAGAAGATTTTTATCAAAATTTTCAAACTCATCAATGCAGATTTTCTGTCCTGTCAGCGAAACAAACCACGTTGCCGCTGCGGCGAATCTGCCGATATCGTAGCTTAAATGAAAACCGTCGCGGCAAAGAGAAACACCGCCGTTTTCATAATCAAATTCTTTGTGGTTTTTGCGCAGAGCCTGAATGACATCGCCCGACGGAATAATTTTTACATTCAGCTTATCTGCAATTTCTTTTGTTGCAGATTTAATTTTTACGTACATTTCCTGCTGAGAGTTGTTATAGTTTGCAAAGCCCGGATGCTCGGAATCAATTTCATATGCCCACGTGCGGTGAAGGCGTATTTCAGCATCGGGCAGGGCAGATTTAACTTTTTCAAAAAGAGCGGAAATATACGGCTCGTAGCTTTCGGGGATACCGCTTAAGTCGCTGACTTGCTGAAGAGTAACAATATCCCATTTCTCACGAAGAAGAGCATCATTAATGCTGATTTTCTCCTGTGCATCGTTACCGTTTACCTGATAGTCATAAAAAGCATTGTTTTCTGAAAAGTTTTTCCAATGTGTTTCAAGGCTGCAACCGCCGATGTAAAGATTGGCAGTCTGAATGTCAACACCTTGAAGCTTCGCAAGGGAATGGAGCCAACGGTGAGCATCTTCGGAAAAACTGTTACCGATTGAAAGAATTTTCATCGTTTCACCTCGCGTTTGTCAAGGTTTCTGTTACGGAAATAAAGAATCAGGTCTGTGCCGACCATAAGGAGATTTAAAAAGTAAAAGAAAAGTACGTACCATTTTTCATTGATTGATGCCATATACGCTTTGTTCAGAAATTTTGAAGCAATTCCTGCTATGTAGCCGAAGAAAATGAGAAGAAGAAACGCAACGCTTTTTCCTTTTGCAGTACGTGCTTTGTATGATTTCATAACATTCATCGGCCACGAAGCACCGAAGCTGACGATCATAATTATTTCTAAAATTTCGGACATAATCGTTATTCCTTTCGCTTGACAAATTTGGGTTTATCGGGATGATTAAAAGTTTGCACAGTTCCAAGCCCTCCTTGTGTAAAGGAGGGTGGCACGACGAAGTCGTGTCGGGAGGATTGTTTGATTTTTAAAAATTTTTACAATCCCTCAGTCACTCCGCGACAGCTCCCTTTACACAAGGGAGCCTGAAAAATCAAGCAAATTCGTTATTTAAAGAACTAGACAAACCCGAATTCATCGATCTTTTTCAGATTGTTTTAAAAATATTTATGTGAGCAATATTTTAAGCTTAAATAACAAAACTGTACAATTCATCTTCAACGACAGTAACTTCCCCGCTTTGTCCTATTTCAATTCCGTTATACATTTCTTCGGGAATATCTAATTTTATTTGTTTCTTATCATCGGTTTCAAAGACAACCGTAAAAACTTTTACGGAACGGGGTGTTTTTGTGCCCGACATTTCTGTACGGCAAAACAAATCGATAACCGTAGCGTGAAATTTTACAGTTTCAAATTTATCTTTAATTTTTGGAGCTTCAGTCATCGGTGGTTCTTTTTTGAGTTTATTTCTTTTGCACTGCCTTATGTACATTATCACACTAAAAACCAAAAAAGCAACAACCGCAAAAATAAAAATGACAAATAAAACAACATACAGGTCCATAATAAAGCCTAACACTCCTTAATGAATTGTCTATATCGCGATAAAAAAGTACTGTTACTCCTGCAACCATTTCAGCTCGTTCGCAGGGATTACAATATAATTTTCTGCGCCGTCGCCGACACGAAGACAAACGTTGCGGATACCTGCCTGAATAATCTGCCTTGCGCAGACGGGACAGGGCTTTGCTTTGTGAACAGAGTTGTCCGACGGGTTGATTCCTGCAAGGTAAAGGTCGGCTCCGATAGTCTGCTGACGTGAACAGTTGAGAAGGGCATTCATTTCCGCGTGTACGGCTCTGCAGATGCCGTAGCCTTCGCCTTGGTGCATATCTTTTTCCATTCGCGGACATGAGCCGATTTCACAACAGTTTTCAAATCCTCTCGGTGAGCCGTTGTAGCCCGTTGAAATAACGACATCGTCCTTGACGATGACCGCACCGTATTTTCTTTTAAGGCAGGTGCTTCTGTATGCAAAAATTTCTGCACAGTTAAGGTATGTATCAATTTTGGAAACACGAGAGTTGTTTTCAGGGAAAACCATAGTATCACCTCAGAAAAAATTTTTAAAATCTGATTGGCGGATGAGTTTTGCTTTCGCGGAGAATGTTTGAAGAGCCGAGATAATCCTTCCCGCGACCGAACTTATTCACTGTTACTTTTTACTTATTACTTCCAAAATCGGTGCATGAAAAGTGAAAAGTTAAGAGTGAAGAAGTAATAAGTAAAAATCGACAAGCTTCTGACGAAACTTGCCGATTTTTGGCGGAGGACAAGGGATTTGAACCCTCGCGCCGGTTACCCGACCTACTCCCTTAGCAGGGGAGCCTCTTCACCACTTGAGTAATCCTCCATTGGTGAACAAAACCAAATATTCTGTTCTTTATAAGTAAGACTTCCTTAAGAAAGGAAGTCTTACTCTGTGTGGCGGAGAGAGTGGGATTCGAACCCACGGTACGTTGCCGTACGACGGTTTTCAAGACCGTTCCGTTATAACCACTTCGGTATCTCTCCGAATGCTCAAATATAATATCATATGTTTTTTGTGTTGTCAATAGAAAAATTGAGAAATTTCCAACTTTTTTAAAGCTATTTTTAAAGGGAAGAAAACGTTAAAGCTTTCTTCCCTTTGTCGACATTTTATTCAGCCTGAGAATAGACTTCTTCAATAACTTCAGCAACGTAATCTGCATAGATGTGACCTACAAAATCTGCACCGATTCCGTATGTAAGGTGAACACCGTCCTCGGAAAAAGCTTTCCAGTCAGTCTTTACGCTTGCAGCGGCAAGGATTCCGTCAAGGGGAATGAAGAGGTCTGCATATTCTCTTGCGAGCTTACGGACAATCTGGATCTTCGGGTCGAGATCTTCGCGGAAATAAAGCTTATCCTCGGCAGGAAGAAGGAACTGCTCAAGCATAACGATTTTTGCATTTGTTTCCTTTTTGATTGCGTCAAGGACAGTACGGTATCTCTGCTCAAACTCCTCGTCGGAAAGCCATTCTCTGTTTTCTGCTCTGTGCCAGGTGTCGTTCACGCCGATAAGGATTGAAACAATGTCGGGCTGTATATCGATGAAATCGGATTCAAGTCTGTTTACAAGATCGATAGTCTGATTTCCGCTGATACCAAGGTCGATGAACTCAAAATCAATTGCAGGGAAATAGTCTGCAAGATATTTTGCCGCATATTTCGGATAGCCGTTTCCGAGATCGTGCATATCCTCTCTGTTACGGTCGGCATCTGTAATGCTGTCGCCCTGAAATAAAATTCTCATAAAAGTTCCTCCGTTTTTATTTCAATTATTTCAAAAAATTCTTTCGTTCCGCAAACGGAAATAAAAAGATTTTTTCTTTCAAAAGTTGTGAAAGTTTTTTCGTATTTTCTGAAAGCTTTTTCTTCGCTTTCAAAGCAATATTTTTTTAAACTTGCAACGGTTTCGGCATTGCATTTTACGACGCTTTCTTTCAACGTCCAGAGTCTTGTGAATTCCTTTTCAGGTGAAGCGGAATCGAAAATCATTTCCTTTTCTTTTTCGGAAAAGCAACGTTCAATAACTCCGCGTTTCACTTCGAGAATGTCCTGAATGTCAATACCTACGGGGCTTGTATCGGCAACAACGGCAACACCTGAACCGGTGTGGCTGATATTGAAAAACACGTTTTCGTTATCCTTAAGAAACGGTTTTTCGTTTTCACCGATAAGAATTTCAAAGCTTTCAATTCCGAAATTTTTCAGAACTTTTTTCAAAAGAAGATAAGAAACAACACAGTTTTCTTTGTCCCTTTTCATTTTTAATTTTTCAAATTTTTCTCTGCGTTTTTCAGGAAGAAAATCAAGAAAATTTTCCGCAGAAAAGTTTTCGTAATCATCAAAAAAATAAATCATTTTTTCAGCTCTCATCGTAATGCTCCGTGAAAAGATGAACGTCACCGCCGTCACGTTCACGGTAGCCGATTATTGTTGCAAGGTTGACGTTGTGGATGCTTTTGAAAATATTCATATCAACCTTATCGTTTTCTTCGGTCAGCTTTTTTATAAGCTCTTTTACTTCCTGCCGCTTTGAGCCGTCGCAGGTTTCAGCGTCTTTTTTCGTAACACTGCAGGCACAACGGATGAATTCAAGCTCATTGTATCTTGCCCAGGAAATGATGTCACGTTCCCTTACCATATAAAGCGGACGGATAAGCTCCATTCCTTCAAAATTAGTGCTTTTAAGCTTTGGCATCATTGTCTTGATTTCTGCACCGTAAAGCATACTCATAAGTGTTGTTTCAATCGCATCATCGAAATGGTGACCGAGAGCGATTTTGTTGCATCCCATATCCTGTGCCTGCTTGTAGAGGTAGCCTCTCCGCATCCTTGCGCAAAGGTAACAGGGTGAACCGCCGCCGACGTTTGAAACGGAATTGAAAATAGGGGAGTCGAAAACGGTTATCGGCAGGTCAAGGATTTTTGCGTTTTCGATGATTTTTTGTCTGTTTTCTTCATGATAACCGGGATCCATAACGATGTATTCAACGCTGAATTCAAAGTCACTGTATTTCTGCAGATGTTGCATACATTTTGCAAGAAGCATCGAATCCTTTCCGCCCGAAATGCATACGCCGATTTTATCGCCGGGTTTTATGAGCTGATAGTCCTTGATTGCGGCAACAAAATTATTCCATATTGTTTTGCGGTATTTCTTGATTATGCTTCTTTCGATAAGCTGATGTCTTTCCATAAAAAACTCCCTGATACAATTAATTTTATTTTATCACCGCTTTTGACAATTTACAACAGTACATACAAAGTTTTTAGGTTGAAAAAGTGAGAAATTTAATGTATAATAGCTCCATATATTTTTGGAGTTGATTTTTTGAACAGATTGAATGACTATAAGGTGATGCCGACAGTGGCTCTCAGGGGACTTGTTATCTTTCCCGGGATGTCGCTGAATTTTGACGTCGGCAGACAGAAATCAATAGATGCAATAAAAGCGGCAATGGCAGATACAAGAGAGATTTTTCTTGTAGCGCAGAAGGATGTGCGTGACGACGAGCCTGAATTTGACCAGCTTTTCAAAATGGGTACGGTTGCAAAAATCAGCCATATCCTGAAGCTTCCGAACACCGATACAATAAGAATTTCCGTTGAGGGTCTTTACCGTGCATCGCTTGTTGATATGTTGCAGACTCAGCCGTATCTTATCTCGGATGTAAAGATGAGAAAAAGTATTGCGATAAAGGCTGAGGACAAGGACTACGAAATCGCACTCGTAAGGCAGACAAAGGATTTCTTTGAAGATTATGCGGACGTTGCACCGCAGATGCCTGGCGACCTTATCCTTGAAGTGCTTGAGAAAAACTCAGCAGGTGAGCTTGCAGACTACATCGCAGGCAACATTATGCTTGAATATAAAAAGCGTCAGACTATCCTTAACGAGGTCAATCCGCTTCGCAGACTTGAAAAAGTTTGCTGCCTTCTTGCAAAAGAGGGCGACCTGATGCGCCTTGAAAACGATATCAATAGAAAAGTTCAGGATAATATTGACAAGAGCCAGCGTGAATATTACCTCCACGAGCAGATGAAGGTTATTTCTGAAGAGCTTAACGACGGAGCTTCTCCGCTTGAAGAATGTGACGAATTCAAAGAGAAAATCAAGGCTCTTGCACTTGAAGAAGAGAGTGAGAAAAAGCTTCTTAAAGAATGTGCAAGGCTTGAAAGAATGTCTCCGACTTCTCCCGAAGCAACGGTCAGCAGGGTGTATATTGAAACCTGTATTGACCTTCCGTGGAATAAGCTGACGGAAGACAACCTTAATCTTGCGAATGCGAGAAAGGTGCTTGACCGCGACCATTACGGAATGGAAAAGGTTAAGGAAAGAATTATTGAAGCTCTTGCCGTGCGCAAGCTTTCGGACGGCGGATACGGACAGACGCTCTGCTTCGTAGGCCCTCCGGGTGTCGGTAAAACTTCAATTGCGAAAAGCGTAGCTGAGGCAATGGGAAGAAAGTTTGCACGAGTTTCTCTCGGCGGTGTTCACGATGAAGCTGAAATCCGCGGACACAGAAAAACTTATATCGGCTCAATGCCAGGCAGAATTATTGCCGCAGTCAAATCGGCAGGAACAAGAAATCCGATTATCCTTCTTGATGAAATCGATAAGCTAGGTTCAGATTATAAGGGCGACCCGTCATCGGCACTTCTTGAGGTGCTTGACGGTGAGCAGAACGGCACGTTTACAGACCATTATATCGATATGCCGTTTGACCTTAGCAAGGTTATGTTTATCACAACAGCTAACGATAAATCAACGATTCCTGCGCCTCTTCTTGACAGAATGGAAATAATCGAGCTTCCGAGCTATACTCACGAAGAAAAATTCAACATTGCGAAAAAGCACCTTGTGCCTAAGCAGGTAAAACTCCACGGTCTTGATTCAAAGACCTTTAAAATCAACGATAAGGCGTTGCGTGATGTAATTGATGGCTACACCCGTGAAGCAGGCGTAAGGCGTCTTGAACAGAAAATTGCGGCTCTTTGCAGAAAGGGTGCGGCGTCTATCGTTTCGGGCGAAGAAACTGCAGTTTCCGTTAAGGTAACAAGCCTTGAAGGTATGCTCGGTCCGAAGAAATATCTTCCCGAAACAATTGAGGAGGATTCTGCTGTCGGCGTTGTCAACGGACTTGCATGGACGGCCGTTGGCGGTGAGATGCTTCAGGTTGAAGTTGCTGTGCTTGACGGTACGGGTAAAGTTGAGCTTACGGGCTCTCTCGGTGACGTTATGAAGGAATCCGCGATGGCGGCAATCAGCTTTATCAGAAGCCGTGTTGACAAGTACGGTATAAATCCGAATTTCTATAAAGAAAAAGATATTCATATTCACGTGCCCGAGGGTGCTGTTCCGAAGGACGGTCCTTCGGCGGGTGTGACAATGGCAACGGCTCTTCTTTCAGCGTTGACGGATACTCCCGTTGACAGCTACACGGCGATGACGGGTGAAATCTCTCTTCGCGGAAGAGTTATGCCTATCGGCGGACTTCGTGAAAAGACGATGGCGGCTTACAGAATGGGTATAAAGAAAGTTATTATCCCGAAGAAAAATATGGCTGACCTTGCAGAGGTTGACCCGAAAGTAAAGGGTGCGATAAAATTCATTTCGGCAACAAGCCTTGACGATGTTTTTGAAAACGCACTTCTTCCGAAGAAAGAGAATAAAAAAGCTGTTGCGGCAATGGCAACAGATAAAAAAATCGGCTATAACGTTATGAGAACCTGAGGAGGCGGACTATGAGATTTGATAAAGTACAATACGAAGCGTCTTACGGCACATCCCAACAGTTGCCGAAAAGCGAGGCGGTTGAAATTGCTTTTGCAGGACGTTCAAATGTCGGAAAATCTTCAATGCTTAACAAGGTTCTCAACAGAAAGAACCTTGCGCGAGTAAGCTCCGTACCGGGAAAAACCGTTACGGTAAACTTTTTTGACTGCGACGGAGTGAAGCTTGTTGACCTTCCGGGTTACGGTTATGCAAAGGTTAATTTTAACGAGAAAAAACGTTGGGCAGACCTTATGGAGGGTTACTTCAATTCAGGAAGAAATATCCGTTTGGTTGTTCAGCTGACGGATATGCGCCATCCCGTAACTAAGGATGACCTTGATATGATGCGCTTTATGCAGGCGGCAGGTTTTGATTTTATTGTTGTTATGACGAAGAGCGATAAGCTTAACAAAACCGAGCGCAACAAGCGTCTTGAAGCAATCAAGGAAGAACTTGCCGAATTCGGTGACATTGAAGCAATTCCGTTTTCTGCACAGAACGGCGAGGGTGCCGACAAAATACGAGAAGCAATTGAAAAATACTCACAAGTTGAATAAAATCAAAAGCCTGTTGCACGAGCAACAGGCTTAATTTATTGTTTGTTATTACCAACGGAAGAAGAAGTCGTAAATCTTTTCAAAAAGGTCTGAGAAGAATTTTGCGATTCGCTCAAAGATTGTAAGCTTGCCTACGAATTCATATTTCGTAACGTCATTGTCCGCATCGTCTGCATACTCAATGATAGCGTCTGCGCCGTCTGAATATTTGATAATCTGGAATGTAACGTTCTGACAATCTTCAAAAGCGTAGTAATCAATATAATCAACTGTTTTTGAAATGAACACTCTTTCAAGGTCGGGACAGTTAGCAACAACGTGTGAATAAATAACTGCTACGCCTTCGTTAAAGTCAACTGACTTAAGGTTCTTGCAGTCTGCGAAAGCACCCTCATAAACTTCAACATCATCACCGCTGATGGAAACTTCTTTAAGAGCCGTGTTTGCGAACGAACGGGCACCGATGCAATAAACTGAAGGGCTGAAGGTTACATCTGCAAGGTTTTTGCAGTTTTCAAATGCTGAATCTTCAATATAATCAACTGTTGAAAGATCGAGGGATGTAAGGTTGTTACAGCCTCTGAAAGTTGCGTAGCCGACTGAACCGACATTTGTAAAATCGAAGCTTTCAAAGTCGCAGTTTGCGAAAGCAAACTCATAGATATCAACGTATGAATTGATGATGACTTTGTCAAGCTGCTTACAGCTGTAGAAAGCGTACGGACCGACGGAGATTACATCTTCGGGAACTGTAAATGTTGTAACGTCAGCTGTAACAAGGAAGTACTCAAGTATGCTTGATTCGAATTTACCGTCCATATCTGTGAAAATATAATAAAGAGCATTGTTTTCAAAGAAATAAGAAGTGTTGTTTTCGCTGACAGTAATGTTTTCGAGTGTAGCACAGCCTGCAAAAGCTGATGCGACGTCAATGATGCTGTCGCCAAGGTAAATGTCTTTAATCTTTGTGTTTTCAAAAGCCTTTGTTCCGATGTATTTGAGGGAGTCGCCGAGGTTTATTTTCTCAAGATTGGTGCAGTTTAAAAAAGCACCTTCGCCGATTTCATAAATTGAATCGGGGATTGTGATTACCTTAAGGTTTCTGCAGTTTGCGAAAGCAAACGGAGGGATTAATGCAATGTTTTCGTTGAAGATAACGTTTTCAACACCTGCCATAAAGAAGCAGTAGTCAGCAATAAAATCGATTCCTTCGGGAATTGTATACATCTTGTCGTTGCCGAGGTAAGCTAAAAGAACATTCTGCCCGAGGATAACTGCACCGTCGGTTGACTGTTCTGCAAAGTAGCCGAGTACGGGAGTTGCTTCGAAAACAGAAATTCCGAAATATTCAAACTCTGTTGTTTCGGGAATGACGAATTTTTCAAGGTAAGATGCACTGTAAAAAGCCATATCGCCAATTGATGTAACTGTTTCAGGAATTGTTACTTCTCTGATTGTGTAACAATCCATAAAAGCACCGTAGCCGATTTCGGTAACGGTTACATCTTTACCGTCATATTCGATTGTTTCGGGGATTGTTACTGACTCGGCAAGAAGTGAATTGCCTTCTTCATCAACCTCGAAGTCGATTGCCGAAGCGTAGTAATAATCATCTTCTGAGTAGATTTCATAATAGATGTTGTCTTCGAGGACTGTGTCGACAAAAAACACTTCCGGGAAGAACTCTTCATCGTCAAACAATGCGGATGCGTTCACTGCAAACACGGAAAATGCACAGATTGCAGCAAGTAAAACAGCTAAAATTTTCTTGGAAATACTCTTCATTACAAACTCTCCCTTGTCATGGTTTTACAGATATCAAATCTTTAATTAAACAGTACTCCAAATTATGGAAAAAGTAAACACTTTTTACGGTTAAAAATTGTTACAGTTTGGTGTCTGAAAGTAACAGAAAACCGCTGTGACCTTTTAATGGTTACAGCGGTTTTAACTATTTTGTTACAAGTGAATCACATTGACTCGGGAACGGTGATTCTGAGCATCTCAAGGATGTTTTTGATAGTATCTTTTACGCAGATGCAAAGGTAAAGTCTTGCCTGCATAAGCTTTTCGTCATCACACTTAACACGGCAGGAATTGTAGAACTTGTGGAAAAGTGTTGCCAAATCGACCACGTAGCGAGTTATCTTTGCAGGGTCATAATTCCTTGCGGCAACAACTATCTCGTTCGTAAGGCCTGCCAGATGGCGGATTAATTCACGTTCTTCGCTCTCTTTGAGCATTTCAAGCTCTTCTGAAGCACAATCGCGTGCCGAAATACCCTCTGCCTCAAGCTTTTTGATGATTGAACAGATTCTTGCGTGTGCATACTGACAGTAGTAAACGGGATTCTGGGAGCTTTCCTCAACTGCAAGGTCAAGGTCAAATTCCATCTGTGAGCCCGGTTCTCTCATGTTGAAGAGGAAACGTACTGCGTCGATGGGGATTTCTTCAAGAAGGTCAACGAGTGTGATTGCCTTACCTGTTCTCTTTGACATTCTTACAACCTCGCCGTCACGTGTAAGACGAACAAGCTGCATAAGGATAACGTCAAGCTTGTCGCCGCCGACGCCGATTGCGTCAAGTGCGCCCTGCATTCTTGCAACGTGACCGTGGTGGTCTGCGCCCCAGATGTCGATTGCAACGTCAAAGTTTCTTACAGCGAGCTTGTTGCGGTGGTATGCGATATCTGCGGCAAAGTAAGTCGGGTTTCCGTTTGCACGGATAAGAACGTCGTCCTTGAGTTCGAGCTTGTCGATATCTTCCTGGGAATAACCCTGCTTTGTAAGTCTTTCTGTCTGCACTTCAATGTTCTTGTACCAGAGTGCACCGTCTTTTTCGTATGTAAGGCCCTTTTCCTTCATAAGCTCAAGAGTGTCTTTAAGCTCTGTGCCGTTATGAAGGGCGCTTTCGTGGAACCAGGTGTCGTATTCGATACGATATTTTGTAAGGTTATCCTGCATAGCCTTGATGTTTTTCGGAAGTGCGAAATCAACAAGAGCCTTTCTTCTTTCAGCTTCGTCAGCTTCAATGTATTTATCGCCGTAAACATCGGCAAATTCCTGTGCTCTTACCTTGATGTCTTCACCGTGGTAGCTGTCCTCGGGAAGCTGAACTGCATCTTCACCCTTGAAAATCTGCTGATATCTGATATCAAGTGAAAGTGCGAACTTGTCAATCTGGTTACCTGCATCGTTGATGTAGAATTCACGGCTTACTTCGTAGCCTGCATAGTCAAGAACGGCTGCAAGACAATCGCCGAGTGCGCCGCCGCGAGCATTACCCATATGCATCGGTCCTGTCGGGTTAGCGGAAACGAATTCAACGTTGATTCTCTTGCCGTTACCGTAGTCCGAACGTCCGTAATTGTTGCCTTTTTCGCGGATATCCTTAAGGATGTCTGCGTAGTAACTGTCGCTGAGGTAGAAGTTCATAAATCCCGGACCTGCAACCTCTGCACGGAGGAAATATGTACCCTCAAGGCTGATGTTTTCCATAATTGTATCTGCGATTTTTCTCGGCGCAGAGCGAAGCTCTCTTGCCCATACCATTGCGGCGTTTGCCGAAAAGTCACCGTTTGCACGGTCAGCAGGAATTTCAACCTTGAATTCTGCTGTCGGCATCTGCGCGAATGCGCCGTTTTTAACAGCGGCATCAACGGCTGAGTAAACTGCATTTTTAAGCTGTTCCTGAACCTTATTCACTATATAAGACATTTCAGTTTACCTCCTCATATTTAGCGGTAATTTTAATTCTGTTTTTGCTCAGAAGCTCGTTATTGAAATCGAGCGAATATGAAAAATCGAGAACTGTTTTTTTGTTCTCTGTATATTCTGAACGGATTGAAGTGGTGTGAACTCCCATCATAATCTGTCCGACAGGAGTGTTGTAACAGCAGAGGTTCCGCTTGTTTTTCTCCATTTTAAGCTCTGTGTTGTAAGCACCCTCACGGGAAACGGTTACACGGCTTGAATTTTCAACGTGAACCGTCGTTGTACAACCCATAAGTTCATCCGACTGTTCATCGTAAATGATGAAGTAATTGTCGGGTGTACCGTGGATTTCTGCCGTTGTTGTAAGCTCGGATTTTTCACGCTGTCCCTGCACGTCGTGGTAATCGTGGATTGTTATAAGGCAATTCATCTTTTCCATCTCTCCATTGCTGAAGTAAGGAGCTTGTCGATAAGCTCAGCATAGGGGACACCCGAAGCTTCAAACATTTTAGGGTACATACTGATTGATGTGAAGCCCGGAATTGTGTTCGGCTCATTGAGCATAACAAGTCCGTCAGACTTGCGCACAAAGAAGTCAACTCTTGCAAGACCGCCGCAACCGAGAGCCTTGTAAGCGTTTCTTGCGGCTGCTCGTACCTCCTCGTGCTTTTCGTCGGAAAGTCTTGCAGGGATATGAAGCTCACTTGCAGGGTTTACGTATTTTGCTTCGAAATCGTAGAAATCGTTACAGGGGACAACCTCGCCGCAAACGGATGCAACGGGCTCGTCGTAACCCATAACAGCACATTCAACTTCGATGCCGTCAATGCCCTCTTCAAGAACAAGCTTTGAATCTTCCTTGAACGCTTTTTCAATTGCAACAACAAGAGAATCCTTGTCGTCAGCCTTGCTTACGCCGACGGATGAGCCTGCGTTTGCAGGCTTTACAAAAATCGGGAAACCGAGATATTCTGCGGCTTTTTCAATATGTTTTTGGGGCTCTTTACCGTAATCGTAAGAGTTGAAGCCTAACCATTTTGCCTGCGGAATTCCTGCAGCGTCTGCGAGGGTATTTGTCATAACCTTATCCATACAGCAGGCAGATGAAAGCATATCACAGCCGACGTAGGGGATACCTGCAACCTGCATAAAGCCCTGAATTGTGCCGTCTTCGCCGTTCTTGCCGTGAAGTACGGGGAAAGCAACGTCAACACGGACAGTCTTTACTCCGTCAGCCTCAAAAACGAGAAGACCGTGATCGTTTCTGTCGGGAGAGATAACCGCTTTTGTAAGGTTTTCTGTATCTTCAAGCCATTTATCTTCGGGAAGATTTGCAACGTCACCGTCGTATTTATACCATCTTCCGTCCTTAGTTATGCCGAGCATAATAACGTTATATTTGTCCTTGGGAGTGTTTTCGATAACTGATTTTGCAGACACGACAGAAACGTCATGTTCACTTGAAACACCGCCGAAAATGATGAGTGCGTTCTTCATTTTACAACATCTCCGTTTTGCATTATTAGACGGTTTTACATATTAACATAATTTTTTGTTCAAGTCAAGAAAAATCAAGGTTTTTGAAGCCTTAAAAAGCCAAAAATTAATGCAAAAAAATAGTGACAAAACGGTATATATATGTTATAATAGCTATAATTATTGGCTTATATTATAACTATAGCATAAGGAGCTTGAAAATATGGAAATCAGCGCAACAATTTCAGCAATAATCAAAGGTGTGGAAAGCACCATGAACAATAACGGCTTTGCCGTAATCGTACCTCAGGGTATCGAGAAAGGTGCTTTGCCCGTAACAGAGAAAAACGGTTGTATGACCATCCTTTACGGCGGCAAAAAAGGCACTGCAAAAATTGAACTTTTTGAAGGTAAGATTTCTCTTTTCTGTTCAGCTGCTGAATCGGGAAGCGCTGTTGACGAAGACTTCAAAAAAGTCACAACAACTCTCTTCGACCTTGAAAAAGTTGATGAACGCGACATCAGATACGTTGTCAATGAAATCAATGACTGCATCAACGACACATACGGCAAAAAGGAAAAGTCGAAGAAGCTTCCGCAGCCCGTTTCAAAGTCAGCTGCAAAGAGCGGTACAAGTTACTATGACCTCGTAACTCTCGGAAGCAGATTTGTACAGATTTATCCCGAGCTCAAGGATGCTTACAAGCAGAATATCGAAAAGTACGGCGAATTCCTCGCAGACGAATTTTTCACAAAGCTCGGCAACGAAAAGTTCCGTGAAACAGTCAAAAGAAACGATCCGCAGCAGATGAAGAAGCTCTTCAATATGCTTAACGAGGTTTATAACGACGGCACAAATCAGGTGCAGAGCGTTATCGTTGTAACAATCCTCGGTTCACTTTACGACGACGAAAATCTTCTTGCAAACTGTGTTGACTATATGGACGAGATGACACTCTTTGTTATCGAAACACACAAAATTCTTAAAAAATCATCATCAACAAGATCAAAGTTGGAGCGTCCGCCTCTCTACAAGCCGAAGAGAAAGAAAACCGGCGGATTTATGAATCAGTTGAACGGAGGTAAATAACCGTGGCGAATGAAGAAAAAATTGAAATTCAGACTGTAACGGCTGACGTTACTGACGAATCAATGCTTGAAGAGGCGATGAATACTGCGGTTACCGAAGAATACGGTGCTGACCAGATTCAGGTTCTTGAAGGGCTTGAGGCTGTCCGTAAAAGACCGGGTATGTACATCGGTTCAACGGGTCCGCGCGGTCTTCACCACCTTGTTTACGAAATTGTGGACAACTCAATCGACGAAGCTCTTGCAGGCTTCTGTTCTCATATTGAGGTTGAAATCCTTCCCGACAATATAATCACAGTCCGTGACAATGGCCGTGGTATTCCGGTTGCAATTCACGACAAAATGGGTATCCCTACTCTTACGGTTGTTCTTACGGTGCTTCACGCAGGCGGTAAGTTCGGCGGCAGCGGATACAAGGTATCAGGCGGTCTTCACGGTGTTGGTTCTTCGGTTGTTAATGCTCTCTCAGAGTGGATGGAAGCTGAAGTTTCCCGTGACGGACACGTTCATTATCAGAAGTTTTCACGCGGTAATCCTGTCTGTGACATGAAGATTATCGGCGACACGGAAGAAACAGGAACCCTCATCCGTTTCAAGGCTGACCCCGAAATCTTCACTGAAACAGTTGAATATGAATTTGACGTGCTCGAAAGAAGACTCCGCGAGTCTGCATTCCTTAACGCAGGTCTTTCAATCACATTGACGGATTCACGTGACCCTGAAAACATCGTTGAAAAAGTTTACTGTTATGAAGGCGGTCTTTCAAGCTTTGTTGAGTATATCAACACAAGCCGTGCATTGACTCCGCTTCACACTCCGCCGATCCATTTCTCAGCATCAAAGGACGACAAGTATGCTGAAGTTGCAATGATGTATAACGACAGCTACAACGAGGTTATTCTTTCGTTTGCTAACAACGTTAACACTATCGACGGCGGTACTCACGAAACAGGCTTTAAAACGGCTCTTACACGTGTTTTCAACGATTACGGCAAGAAGTACGGCATCCTCAAGGACGGCGACAAAAAGCTTTCGGGTGAGGACGTACGTGAAGGCCTTACGACGGTTATCAGCGTAAAGCTTACCGAGGCTCAGTTTGAAGGCCAAACCAAGGGTAAGCTCGGCAATACTGAAATCACAAGCATCGTATCTGCAATGGTATACGAAAAGCTTATGACATATTTTGAGGAAAATCCCTCAGTTGCAAAGGCTATCTTCACAAAGGCGCTTGACGCTTCAAGAGCAAGAGAAGCTGCAAGAAAGGCACGTGACCTTGCAAGACGTAAGGGAGTTCTTGAAAGCAACTCTCTTCCGGGTAAGCTTGCAGACTGTACAGAAAAAAGCTCTGAATTTACCGAAATCTACATCGTAGAGGGTGACTCTGCGGGCGGTTCAGCAAAGGAAGGCCGTGACAGACAGTTCCAGGCGATCCTTCCTCTCTGGGGTAAAATGCTCAACGTTGAGAAGTCAAGACTTGACAAGGTTATTTCCAACGAAAAGCTTATTCCTATTGTTACTGCACTCGGAACGGGTATCGGTGACGAATTTGATATTGAAAAATTAAGATATGACAAAGTTGTTATCATGGCCGATGCCGACGTCGACGGTGCTCATATCAGAACACTTCTTCTGACGTTCTTCTTCAGATATATGCGTCCGCTTATCGATACAGGTCACGTATATCTTGCTCAGCCGCCTCTTTTCAAAATCAGTAAGGGGAAGAAATTTGCTTACGCTTTCTCTGACGAAGAAAGAGACGAGAAAATTGAAGAATTCGGCGGCAGCTGTGATATTCAGCGATACAAAGGTCTTGGTGAAATGGACCCCGAACAGCTCTGGGAAACAACCATGGACCCGAAAACAAGAATTATGCTCCGCGTAACTCTTGAAGATGCTATGGAAGCGGATGAAACCTTCTCAATCCTTATGGGTGACAAGGTTGAACCGCGCCGTGAATTTATTGAAAAGAACGCTAAATACGTTCAGAATCTTGATATTTAAGAAAGGAGGAAGATTGAAAAATGGCTAAAGAAATCCCACATGAGAGCGAAGAATTCAAGGCCAATCTTGAAAACACGAAGATATATAATGTAGACATCAACAAGGAAGTACGAAAATCGTTCCTTGACTATTCAATGTCAGTTATTGTTTCACGTGCACTTCCTGATGTCCGCGACGGTCTTAAACCTGTTCACCGCCGTATTCTCTATACGATGTATGAGAACAATCTTACTCCGGACAAGGCATACCGTAAGTGTGCCGATACAGTAGGTTCAGTTCTCGGTCGTTACCACCCTCATGGTGACGCTTCTGTTTACGATGCAATGGTTCGTCTTGCACAGAGCTTCTCAATGAGATACACTCTCGTTGACGGTCACGGTAACTTCGGTTCAATCGACGGTGACCCTGCCGCTGCTTACCGATATACCGAGTCACGAATGAGCAAGATGGCTTTAAAAATGCTTACTGATATCGACAAGGATACAGTCGATTTCACAACAAACTATGACGACAGACTTAAGGAACCGACGGTTCTTCCGTCACGTTTTCCGAACATCCTTGTAAACGGTTCAATGGGTATCGCCGTTGGTATGGCAACAAATATCCCTCCGCACAACCTCAAGGAAGTTATTAACGGTATGTGCTGTCTTATCGACAATCCCGATGCAACTCTTGATGACCTTATGGAGCACATCAAGGGACCTGACTTCCCGACAAACGGTATCATTATGGGACGTTCAGGCATCCGTGCAGCTTATGCAACAGGTCGAGGTAAGGTTGTTGTAAGAGCAAGGGCAGAAATTGTCGAAAAGAAAAACGGCAGATTCGAAATCAAGGTTACGGAAATTCCGTACACAGTAAACAAAGCAAGACTTATTGAAAGCATTGCAGACCTCGTTAAGGATAAGAAAATCGAAGGCATCTCCGATATCAACGACTATTCTTCAAAGGCGGGTATGCATATTTCAATCGACCTCAAGCGCGATGCAAATCCGCAGGTCGTTCTCAATCAGCTTTATTCATACACTCAGCTTCAGACAACATTCGGTGTAATTATGATTGCCATCGTTAACGGTGAGCCGAAAGTTCTTACACTTAAGGATGTTCTCAGAAATTATATTGACTTCCAGCAAGAGGTTGTTACAAGACGTACACAGTTTGACCTCAAAAAAGCTCAGGACAGAGCTCATATCCTTGAAGGTCTTCTTACAGCTCTTGATTTCATCGATGAAGTTATCAATATTCTTCGTGCGTCGAAGAGTATCAATGAAGGTAAAGAAGCTCTTATGGAACGCTTCGGTCTTGATGACGTTCAGGCTCAGGCTGTTGTTCAGATGCGTCTTGCTCAGTTGACAGGTCTTGAAAGAGTCAAGATTGAAGATGAACTCGGTGAGCTTAAGGAGAAGATTGCTTATTTCCTTGATCTTCTTTCAGACGAATCAAAGCTTCTCGGCGTTGTTAAGAGTGAAGCTCTTGAAATTGCCGACAAGTACGGTGATGACCGCCGTACAGAAATTATGAACGTTTCGGGCGAAGTGGATATCGAAGATCTTATTCCCGAAGAAACCTGCGTATTCACATTCACAGACTTCGGTTATATCAAGCGTATCCCGATGACGGAGTATCAGACTCAGCGTCGAGGCGGCCGCGGTGTCAAGGGTCTTACAAGGCGTGAAGATGATATCGTAAGAACGATGTTCACAGCATCAACGCACGATTTTATCTCGTTCTTCACAACAAAGGGACGTACGTTCAAGCTTAAAGGCTATGAAATTCCCGAGGGTTCAAGAACAAGCAAGGGTATGAACATCGTTAACCTTCTTCCGCTTGAGGGTGACGAGAAAGTTTCTTCAATGATCCGATTCACAGCACTTGATGAAGAAACAGGATACCTTTGTATGTTCACCCGTAAGGGTATCATCAAGCGTTCAAGCCTTGATGAGTATAAATCAATCCGCCGCGCAGGTGTTCTTGCAATCACTCTTGACGAGGGCGACGAACTTGCATGGGTAACAACAACAACGGGCGACGATGACCTCATCGTTGCAACAAAGAAGGGTATGTGTATCCGCTTCAACGAAAATGATGCACGTCCCATCGGCAGAACTGCACGTGGAGTTAAGGCAATCGAGCTTAAGGAAGGCGACGAAGTTGTCGGTATGACGGTTGTTGAGGAAGGAAAGACAATCCTCACAGTCAGCGAAACAGGCTACGGCAGAAAGAGTGAATTCGAAAATTACCGTGTTCAGACAAGAGGCGGTAAGGGACTTATCAACTATCACGTTGAAAAATACGGCGACATTGCTGCGGTTACATCTGTAAGCGATGATGACGATATCATTCTTATTGCATCTGACGGTATTATCATCCGTATTCCTGCAGACGGAATCAGCACATTTGCACGTCCGTCAAAGGGTGTTCGCGTAATGAGAGTTACTGAGGGCGAAAAGCTTATCACAATCACTCCCGTAGAACATGAGGATGCAGAAACAGAAGAAAATACGGAGCCTGCAGAAACGGCTTCTGAGGCACCACAGGAAGAAACTACACAGGAAAACTAATATAACGGAAGGGGCAAAATTATGAACATTGCAATTATTGCACACGATGCGAAAAAAGAACTTATGACCCAGTTTTGCATTGCGTACTGCGGTATATTAAGCCGTCACAAGCTTTTTGCAACAGGCACAACAGGCAAGCTGGTAGCTGATGCAACAGGTCTTGATATTGTAAGATTTTTGTGCGGCGCTCAGGGTGGAGATCAGCAGATCGGTTCACTCATTGCTTGTAATGAGATTGATATGCTTCTTATTTTCAGCGATCCTCTTGATCCGAAGGAACACGAGCCGAATGTAAACAGCTTGCTGCGTATCTGCGACGTGCATAATGTACCTGCAGCTACAAATATCGCAACGGCAGAGGCTCTTATCCACAGCCTTGACAGAGGCGACCTTGATTGGCGAGATATCGTTAATCCGAAGCACTAAACTAAATTTTAAATAACCTGAATAACCACCGATTGAAAAGGAAAACAGTCGGCGGTTATTCGGCACGTTATCGGAAATAGATTTACCGATATAAATGAGGAGATTTTTCTATGGCACTTATAACAAAGGCTGTCAAGGGAACACTTGATGTTCTTCCTGCAGACAGCCACAAAAATCAGTTTGTGGAAAGAACTGTGCTTGAAATTGCAAACGAGTTCGGTTTCAGAGAAATCAGAACCCCCGTTTTTGAGCATACGGAGCTTTTTACACGTTCTGTCGGCGACACAACTGACGTCGTACAGAAAGAAATGTATACTTTTGAAGACAAGGGCGGACGTTCAATTACACTTCGTCCTGAGGGCACGGCAGGTGCGGCAAGAGCTTTCCTTGAGCACGGTCTTACAAACGAGGCTATGCCGCAGAAGGTCAGCTACATAACATCCTGCTACCGTTACGAAAAGCCTCAGGCAGGCAGACTTCGCGAATTCCATCAGTTCGGAATTGAGTGCTACGGCACGGCATCACCCGCAGCGGATGCAGAGGTTATCTCTGTTGCAAACGAAGTTTTCGGTTTCCTCGGAATCGACAGAATCCGTCTTGAAATAAATTCAATCGGCTGTCCGAAATGCCGAAAGGAATATCACGCGGCTCTCAAGGCTTATTTTGAGTCACGCAAGGGTGAGCTTTGCGGAACATGCCTTGACAGACTTGACAGAAATCCGATGAGAATTCTTGACTGTAAGAGTCCTGTCTGCCACGAAATTGCGGCAGATGCTCCGATTATTCTCGACTTCCTCTGCGACGAATGTAAGGATCACTTCGAAAAGGTAAAGATGTACCTTGACAATATGGGTATCACTTACGAAGTTAATCCGCACATCGTCCGCGGTCTTGATTATTACACAAGAACGGTTTTCGAATTCCTTACGGATTCACTCGGCGCACAGAGTGCAGTTTGTGCAGGCGGACGATATGACGGTCTTATTGAAGAAATCGGCGGCTCTCACGTACCTGCTCTCGGTTTCGGACTTGGTATTGAAAGACTTCTTCTTTTGCTTGAAGCTCAGGGAATCAAGCTTCCGGAAGCTAAGAAGTGCGAAATATATATTGCAAACATCGGCGAAGAAGCTTCTCTTAAAGCTGCTGCAATGGCAACGGAGCTTCGTCAGTCAGGAATGTTTGCAGAGTTTGATGTTGTCGGCCGTTCACTCAAGGCACAGATGAAGTATGCAGATAAAATCGGCGCAAGATTCACAACCGTTATCGGCGAGGACGACATCAAAGCAAACGTTGCAAAAGTTAAAAATATGCAGACAGGTGAAATTACCGAGCTTGCAATCGATGACTTTGCAGATACATTTATGGAGCTTTCGCTTCAGAATGCGGCAAACGACTTGCAGGATCTGGTAAACAACTCCGAAGCAATTGATTTAAGCAAATTTTTGGGAGGCATAATGTAATGGATTTTATGACAGGTTTAAAGCGCACAAATTACTGTGGCGATTTAAGAATTGAAGATGCAGGCAAGGAAGTAACTGTTGCAGGTTGGGTTCAGCGTCAGCGTGACCTCGGCGCACTTATTTTCATCGACCTTCGTGACAGAACAGGTATCGTTCAGCTTGCATTTGACGAAAACACAGATAAGGGAATTTTTGAAAAAGCATTTGCTGCAAGAAGCGAATTCGTTCTTATGGCAAAGGGTATCGTCCGTGAGCGTTCTTCAAAGAATAAGGACATTCCGACAGGTGAAATCGAAATCGACGTTAAGGATTTGAGAGTACTCGGCAAGAGTGAAACTCCTCCGTTCGAAATCGTTGAAAACTGCCAGACATCGGAGCTTACAAGACTCAAGTACCGTTATCTCGACCTTCGCCGTCCTGACTTGCAGAAGAATATCATTATGCGTCATAAAATCTGTAAGATTACACGTGACTACTTTGACGAGAACGGCTTTATCGAAATTGAAACTCCGATTCTTATCAAGTCAACTCCCGAAGGCGCAAGAGACTTCCTTGTTCCAAGCCGTATCCACAACGGAACATTCTATGCTCTTCCGCAGTCACCTCAGCTTTACAAGCAGCTTTCAATGGTAGCAGGTTTTGACAGATATATGCAGATTGCACGTTGCTTCCGTGACGAAGACCTCCGTGCAGACCGTCAGCCTGAATTTACTCAGATTGACCTTGAAATGTCTTTTGTTGATATGGAAGACGTTCTTGCAATCGGTGAGGGCTATATGAAGAGGGTTTTCAAAGAAGCTCTCGGTGTTGAAATCGAAACTCCGATTCCTCGTCTTACTTATAAAGAGTCAATGGACCGTTACGGTTCTGATAAGCCCGATACACGTTACGGTATGGAGCTTTATGACCTCAGCGACATCGTTAAGGATTGCGGCTTCGGCGTATTCAGCGGTCCCGTTGCAGAGGGTGGTTCAGTCCGCGGTATCACAGCAAAGAATGCCGTAACAACTCTTACACGTAAAGAGATTGATAAGCTCACGGAAATGGTACGCGGCAGTGGCGCAAAGGGTCTTGCATGGATAAGACTTAACGAGGACGGCACAATGGCTTCATCCTTCGCCAAGTTTATGACAGAGGACGAAATGAAGGCTATCCTTGAGCGTGCAGACGCAAAGGCAGGCGACGTTGTTCTTATCATCGGCGACGTTAAGAATTCAATTGTTTATTCAGTTCTCGGCGCACTCCGTCAGGAAGTTGCAAAGAAGCTTGATATTATTCCGAAGGACAAGTTCAACCTTCTCTGGATCACAGAGTTCCCGTTCTTTGATTGGGACGAGGATGCACAGACATGGGTTGCAATGCACCATCCGTTCACATCTCCGATGGACGAATGCCTTGAGTACCTTGAAACAGACAAGGCTCAGGTACGTGCGAAGGCATACGACCTTGTTCTCAACGGTGTTGAGCTCAGCTCAGGCTCAATCCGTATCACAAATCCTGACCTTCAGAAGAGAATGTTCACGCTTCTCGGTCTTTCAGACGAAGAGGCATATGCAAAGTTCGGCTACCTTACAGATGCGTTCAAGTACGGTGCACCGCCTCACGGTGGTATGGGTATCGGCCTTGACCGTCTTGTAATGCAGATGCTCGGTTGCGAAAGCCTCCGTGATGTTGTTGCATATCCGAAGGTACAGAATGCAAGCGAACCGATGACAGAGTGCCCGGCACCTGTTGATACAATTCAGCTTGACGAGCTCGGAATTGCACTCAAAACAAAAGAAGACTAAAAAATTACGGGACGGATTTTCCGTCCCTGATTTACGTTAGGAATTATTTTATGCAGAAGTTAGAAAGAAAAGATGCAAAGCAATTAACCTTGCTTTGCGCGGCTGCTTATTTTGTCAGTTACCTCACAAGAGTTAATTTTGCCGCAGTTATTGCCGCGATAATTCAGGCAGGGGATATCGACAAAACCTCCGCAGGGCTTGTCACAACTCTCGGATTTATTACATACGGTGTAGGTCAGCTTATAAGCGGTTGGCTCGGCGACAGAATCAATCCGAAAATGCTTATGGTAATCGGCTTTGCAACGACGGTTGCAATGAATCTGCTTATTCCGTTCTGTCCGAACGGTGCGTGGATGTGCGTTGTATGGGCATTCAATGGCTTTGCACAATCGTTTATGTGGCCGCCGATGGTAAAGATTATGTCCTCCGCGATGAATTCGGACGATTATAACAAGGGTTGTGTTGTCGTAAGCTGGGGAAGTACGATTGCGACAATACTGATTTATCTTGTATCTCCGCTGATAATCAAAATCGCAGGTTGGCGCACGGTATTCTTTGTTTACGGAGCTGTTGCTGTACTGATTTCAACAGTATGGTATGCAAAAATCACGGCGATTGAAAAGAAATGTGAAATCGTTTACCCGATGCATCAGAAAAGCAAAAACGGCGGTAAAATGGCAATTAAAATCAGCATACCTTTGCTGATAATCGTAATGCTCACGATTATGCTTCAGGGCTCTCTGCGCGACGGTGTTACAACCTGGGTGCCGACATTCGTTTCCGAATCCTTCAATCTCGGTAGTGAAATTTCAATTTTAAGCAGTGTGATAATTCCGTTGTTCAGCCTTGCAAGCCTTCAGCTTACAGGTATTATTTACAACAAACTCGGCAAAAAGCCCTTCAAAAGTGCAGGCTTATTCTTCATCTGTGCGGTTATGTCGGCTGTGCTTCTTGTGTTTTTCAAAGGAAACTCGGTTATCCTCACGATTGCGATGTCAGCTCTAATCGTTGCCTGTATGCACGGAATCAACCTTATACTAGTTTGTTTCCTGCCAGCGGCTCTCGCGGATGATGACAACGTTTCAACCCTTTCGGGTATACTTAACTTTATGACCTACGTCGGAAGTGCGGCATCGACCTACGGTTTTGCACTCCTTTCGGAAAGCTTCGGTTGGAACGGCACGGTTGTTTCGTGGCTTGTTATAACCTTGCTCGGTACAACTGCCTGCATCATCTGCCACAAAGCAACAAAGAAGCTTAAGTTCTGATTATATAATGTATATAAAAAAGACCTGTTCGCGATTGAACAGGTCTTTTTGCGTTATGGTGTGAAATGTTTAGAAATGTCAGCACAAACTCCTTCAAAATTTTCATTGATATCTTTGTTTGAATAACGAAGTACTGACAGACCTAAACCGTTAAGGTATTGATCTCTTTCTTTGTCTTTTTTAAGAGCTTTTTCTTCATAATGCTGTGCCCCGTCTAATTCGATAATTAGTTTTGCTGATGCACAGTAAAAATCTACGATATAATTTCCGATTACTTTTTGTCGATGGATAGTGAAGGGTTGAAGTTTCAAAAAGTCATACCAAAGACGCTTTTCTTCCTTTGTCATATTTTTACGAAGAGTTTTTGATATTCCTGTCAATTTTGAATTTGCGGTTTCATTCATTATAAAGCTTCCCTTGTTAAAGGCGTGCACGACAATATTGGTTTAAAATGTGCCTGAAAGTTTAAACTTTCGCTCTGTCAAGCCTTCTCCTTTGAGGAGAAGGGGGACCGCTTGCGGTGGATGAGGTGTTTTGCCGTGTTTGAAAATTTTACACCTCATCAGTCGCTTCGCGACAGCTTCTCCTCAAGGAGAAGCCCGTTTCATTGATGGCTGTTTCATTTGCCCTGATTTGCGGGGTTGCCGCAGCACTTTTTATATTTCTTGCCGCTGCCGCAGGGGCAGGGATCGTTAGGACCGGGAGTTGCCTTTTTGCGGACGGTTCTGCCTTTTTCGCTTCCGTCGCCTGAGCCGCTTTCGCTTGTAACCTTCGCAGCCTGCTCACGCTTTGTGTCTTCCTCACTGCGGATTCTGACTGTAAGCACCTGACGTACGGTTGATTCGCGGATTGATTCGCTCATCTCGTCAAACATATCGTAGCTTTCCATTCGGTAAGCAACAACGGGATCCTGGTTACCGTAAGCACGAAGACCGATACCTCTCTTGAGTTCTTCCATAGAGTCAATGTGCTCCATCCAGAAGTTGTCAACGTTACGAAGAAGAATCATATGCTCAAGGCTTCTCATAATTTCGGGAGTAAGCTCTGCTTCTCTCTGCTCATAACGCTCGTGACCGCGAGCAATAAGCTCTTCCTTAACAGCATCTCTGTCGAAAGAAGACTCATCTTCAAAGTCTGTTTCGTCCGTAATCCAGCCAAGGTATTTGTCGCGAAGACCCTTGATGTTCCAATCGCTCTTCGGAAGAGCAGCTGCACAGTAGAAATCAACCGATGCTGCAACGGATTCGTCGAGCATATTAAGGATCGATGTCTTGAGATCTTCACCGTCAAGAACACGGTTACGCTGACCGTAGATGATTTCACGCTGTCTGTTCATAACGTCGTCGTATTTAAGAACGTTCTTACGGATTGCAAAGTTCTGTGATTCCTTCTTACGCTGAGCGGATTCAATTGACTTTGAAACCATTCTGTTTGTAATCGGCATATCTTCATCAACGTTGAGCGTTGTCATAACGTTCTGAAGTCTGTCGCCGCCGAAAAGTCGCATAAGGTCATCTTCAAGTGAAAGGTAGAAACGGCTCTCACCCGGGTCACCCTGACGTCCTGAACGTCCGCGGAGCTGATTGTCGATTCGGCGTGAGTCGTGACGCTCTGTACCGATGATGAAAAGACCGCCTGCGTCACGAACCTGCTGTGCCTCGTCCTTGATTTCGTCCTTGAATTTCTTTTCAAGCTCTGTGTATTCAGCTCTTGCATTGATGATGTCTTCGTTGTCTGTCTCTGCAAAGCCTGTTGCCTCTGCAATAAGCTCGTCTGTGTAACCCTTACGGCGCATTGCGGCCTTTGCAAGGTATTCTGAGTTACCGCCGAGCATAATGTCGGTACCACGGCCTGCCATATTAGTTGCGATTGTAACGGCACCGAGCTTACCTGCCTGTGCAACGATTTCAGCTTCCTTATCGTGGAACTTAGCGTTAAGAACTTCGTGCTGAATTCCGCGGCGCTTAAGGAGCTTTGAAAGAATTTCTGACTTCTCAATTGAAACAGTACCGACGAGTACGGGCTGTCCCTTTTCGTGACACTCAATAACCTGCTCGATAAGAGCGTTGAACTTTGCGGCTTCTGTTTTGTAAACAACGTCATCCTGATCTTTACGGATCATCGGCTTGTTTGTCGGAATTTCAACAACGTCAAGAGTGTAAATCTCCTGGAATTCCTGGCTTTCCGTCATAGCCGTACCTGTCATACCTGAAAGCTTCTTGTAAAGACGGAAATAGTTCTGGAATGTGATTGTAGCAAGAGTCTTGCTTTCGTGCTCAACCTTAACGCCTTCTTTTGCTTCAATAGCCTGATGAAGACCTTCATTGTATCGACGGCCGAGCATAATACGACCCGTGAATTCGTCAACGATAAGAACCTGATTGTCCTTAACAACGTAGTCGATATCACGGCGCATAACACCGACAGCCTTGATAGCCTGGTTGATATGGTGAAGGAGCGTCATATTGTCCGCATCCATAAGGTTTTCGACGTTGAAGTGAGCCTCAGCCTTTGCAATACCTCTCTTTGTAAGAGAAGCTGTACGAGCTTTTTCGTCAACGATGTAGTCGCCGTCAGCAGAAACATCTTCAGCATTCTGCTTGGATTCGATTTCCTTAACAACAGTCTTTGTAAGACCGCGTACAAAATTGTTTGCAAGGGTGTAAAGCTCTGTTGAACGGTCGCCGCGACCTGAAATGATAAGCGGAGTTCTTGCTTCGTCGATAAGGATTGAGTCAACCTCGTCGACCACGGCAAAGTTATGTCCGCGCTGAACTTTGTTTTCTTTGTAGGGCACCATATTGTCACGAAGGTAGTCAAATCCCATTTCGTTGTTTGTGCCGTATGTGATGTCTGCGGCATAAGCAGCCTTACGCTCTTCGTTGGAAAGTCCGTGAACGATAAGACCGACGGAAAGACCCATGAAGCGGTAAAGCTTACCCATCCATTCGGAGTCACGACGAGCAAGGTAATCGTTGACTGTAACGATATGAACACCGTTTCCTGAAAGCGCATTGAGGTAAGCGGGGAGGGTAGCAACAAGAGTTTTACCTTCACCTGTTTTCATTTCTGCAATTCGTCCCTGATGAAGAACGATACCGCCGATAATCTGTACGGGGAAGTGCTTCATTCCGAGAACACGCCACGAAGCCTCACGGCAGGCAGCAAATGCCTCGGGAAGAATATCGTCAAGAGTTGCACCGTTTGCAAGGCGCTCCTTGAATTCAACTGTTTTGTGCTGAAGTTCTTTGTCTGAAAGCTTTGAATATTCATCCTCAAGAGCAAGAACTTTATTTTTTGTCGGCGTAATCTTCTTAACCGCGTTGGTAGAATAATCGCCGAAGATTTTTTTCAATAAGTTCATCTGATATACTCGATCCTTTCGAAAATTATACTGATTTTTCGTCAAAGTTAATTACAATGTTTTCGCGGGACATTGTAAGCTGACGGTATTCAACACCTGCGGCGTCAAACATCTTCTTCGATGCCTTTACTCCGTCTGTGTCTTTATATTTATCAGAAAGGTAAAGAACTTTCTTAATACCGCTCTGAATAATAGCCTTTGCACATTCGTTACACGGGAAAAGTGCAACGTAAATTGAGCAACCCTTAAGCGATGCACCTGCGTTGTTGAGGATTGCATTAAGCTCTGCGTGACAAACGAAAGGATATTTTGTGTCGATTTCGCTGTCACCGCTTCGCTCCCACGGGAATTCATCGTCGCTACAGCCGTGAGGGAAACCGTTATATCCGACGGACATAATCTTTTTGTTTTCGTTCACGATACACGCGCCGACCTGAGTGCTCGGGTCCTTGCTTCGCTTTGCGGAAAGCAGAGCAATACCCATAAAATACTCATCCCACGATATGTAGTCATCTCTTTTTGCCATAAGAGCCACTCTCCTTATATTGTAACTGTTTTTTATCGTATCACAAGCTCAACGGGACAATGGTCTGAGCCGTAGATTTCCGAATGGATTTTTGCGCCTTCAAGGCGGTCTGCCATATCCGCAGAAACGCAGAAATAGTCAATACGCCAGCCGACGTTTTTCTCTCTTGCCTTGAAGCGGTATGACCACCAGCTGTAAGCGTTTTCAAGGTCAGGGTAGAAATATCTGAAGGTGTCAATGAAACCTGCGTCGAGAAGCTCGCGGAACTTGCCTCTTTCTTCGTCAGAGAAACCGGGATTGCCACGGTTTGTTTTCGGGTTTTTAAGGTCGATTTCCTTGTGTGCAACGTTAAGGTCGCCGCAGAAAACAACACCCTTTGACTTGTTGAGCTCCGAAACATAAGCGCGGAAAGCATCCTCCCACTTCATACGGTGGTCGATTCTTTTCAGTCCGTCCTGAGCGTTGGGAACATATTCCGTGATGAAATAATAATCCTCAAATTCAAGGGTGATAATTCTTCCCTCGGTGTCAAGCTCAGGAATGCCGATTCCGTATTTTACACTTATCGGCTCTTCTTTAGTGAAAATTGCCGTGCCGGAATAACCTTTCTTTTCGGCAAAGCTCCAGAATTGGTGGTAAGCCTCAAGCGAAAGCTCAAGCTGACCTTCCTGCATTTTTGTTTCCTGCAGACAGAAGATATCGGCATCAAGCTCGTTGAAAACGTCCATAAAGCCTTTTGTCATACACGCGCGGATTCCGTTAACGTTCCACGAAATAAACTTTTTGCTCAAGATTACACACCTCCACATTATAAAATGTATTATAACATATTCAATAGCAAAAATCTATTATTATATGATGTTTTTTTACTTAGTTTACAAAAATTTAAAAAAGTGAAAAAAATGCTGGATTTTTCTATGTAGATGTGTTATCATTACAATTGTCTGAATACGACATAAATAAAGAAAAATAAAGACAGGAGACGAAACAGCATGAAAAAGACAATTTGGACTAGCATTACAGCTATCATCTGCGTATTGCTTGTATCTCTTTCTCTCAAGGACGGTATTACTAAGGTTGCTGACGCTAAGGTTGAAGCAGCAAGCATGGCAGCAGAAGCTGCAATGAACAACGGCGGTATGGATGCAGGTCTTGACGCAGGCTTGGATATGGGCGGCAGCCTTGATTCAGGTATGGATGCAGGCGCAGTTACACCTGACGCAGGCACAGCAACTCCTGATGCTGACGCAGGTACAGCTACACCTGATGCAGGTACAGCTACACCCGACGCAGGAACAGCTGCAAAGCCTGACGAAAACAAAGCTCCGACAGCTCCCGCAGAAATCGTAAATTACTACAACAATGCAATCAACAAGGTAATCAACGAAAAGGCAGGCTACAAGAAGTCAAGAGTAACAGAAATGAAAACTCTTGAAGGCGGTGCACTTCTTAAGATTCCACTCGTTGTTGACATGGTTAACGACTTCCTCGGTGTTGGTACAACAGATTATGAAAACAAGAAGGGCAAGGCTGAATTCCTCAGCAAGGCTTCTCTTTCAGTTGCAGACCTTACAGCAGCTAAGTGTGACGTAAACGGCGACGTTTACACAATCACTCTCGGCATCAAGAACGGTCAGAGCCAGGCTTCTGCTTCCGGTTCATCAGATACTTCACCGCTTCAGCGTTCAGGTCTTTACACAGGTAAGGGCGACAAGAAGGCTTTCGACTACAAGAGCAGTGAAAATATCCATACAGCAATCAACGGTGTTGACAACACTTCTGCTGAAACAGCAAAAGAGCAGATTACAAATGCAAAGATCGTTGCTACAATCAACTCAAAGACAGGTCAGATGACAGGTCTTACAGCTTCATGGGATTGGGCAGTTCAGCTTACAACAATCAAGTATACAGTTGTTTCAGTTAAGGCAGCTAACGGTACAGCAACATCAACAGTTAAGGTTTCAAACTTCCAGTGGTAATCTTTTCTTAATAAATTTTCTCCCGAGAGAAATCTCGGGAGATTTTTTCTTTTATTACGTATTGCAGATTGAAAAAGACTAATTCTTATGTTAGAATTTTACTATAAGTTATTATCGGGTGATGCATATGATTAAATTTGTTTCAGCTTTGCTTTCTTTGGTTTTCTTTGCTTTTTCGGGTTTGCCTGCAATTATCTCTGAAAGCAAAATTGCAAGAGAAGAAAATATTCAGTCGCAGATTCAGAGAATCAATGCTCTTTCAGAGCTTTATAAAAGCGGGGATTATGTTCCTGTAAACGAAAGTGAACTCGTAGGTTTTGATGTTCAGAAAGCGTATGCGGACGGTGTTAAGTTCAATGAAGTGGCATATATCGCAACGCACAACAGCTACCAGCTTCAAAGTGTGCCTTCATATCAGAAAGTTTACCGTGACCTTGAAACTGTCACATTCGGTCTTATTAACGGTGATGCACCGACATATTGCAGCGACACTCTGACCGAACAGTTCAATGTAGGAATACGAAGTATCGAGCTTGACGTTGAAACCGTTGTGAACGGGGATGATGTGAGCTTCGTCTGCACGCATTCGCCGCTGATTGATATGACGTCATCGTGCTACGATTTTGAGCTTGCACTTGAAGAAATAAAAATGTGGTCGGATGCTAACCCGGGACATCTGCCGATATCGATTATCGTTGAGCCGAAGGAATTTTTCCTCCTTGAAGTCGGCATGAGGTTTATAAATCTCAAGTACGCAAACGTGCTTGATAATCTTATCCGCGAGGCTTTCGGTGAAAAGCTGATAACTCCTGCAGAGATGATGGGTGAGCACGGCTCACTCAAGGAAATGCGCGAGGCAGATGATTGGATCTCTCTTAAAGACTGCGCAGGCAGAGTAGCCGTGTTCTTCCACGATACGGACGGTGTAACGGGCAGATTCATCAAGCAGGATGAAACGTTAAAATCCCGTGCAATGTTCCCTATGCTTCGTTATAAGGACAGGGACAAGTCTTATGCATCTGTGTTGATTGTCAATAAACCTGATGATATTGAAAAGCATTCAACAGAGCTGATTTATGAAAAGAATCTTATTGTAAGAACACGAGTTGATTCTTTCGGCAGCTATAACGAAGAGGACCGCAGAAAAACGCTTGAAAGCGGAGCACAGATTCTTTCAACAGACTACCCCCGAAAGGCAGATATGACAGGCGTTGACTATTACGTCGATTTCGGCAACGGCTCCGCAAAGGTTATAAAATAACACAATCCCGACAAATCGCTTTGTCGGGATTAATTTTTATCTGATTTAATATTTATGCACAAATTCGGGTTTGTGGGGCAAAGGCGATGCATTTACAATGATATATCCGAGATGCGGATATGATGAATGATGTCGCTTCACTAATGATGTGTTTGCATCGCAAACATTAAGGGTCTGCGACGCTGAAATTATAGCACCGACTTTAGTAGAACGAGTAGGGACGGGCGTCCTCGACC
>JAZSPL010000031.1:0-43683 GCA_045537435.1 Acutalibacteraceae bacterium | reverse complement strand
GTTTCAGTCAACTGCGTAGGGACGGGCGTCCTCGACCGTCCGTTAACTCAGCAGAATCTGCGGACCGTCCGGGAGGCCGGTCCCTACGCGCACAGAGATAGATTGTGCGAAATCAAAGAACCCCACAAACCCGAATTTGTTGAATATTTACCTAAATCATTAATTCAAAAACATACAAAAGTCCGACAGTACAGAACCCTGTCGGACTTTAACAATTATATTCATAAATCAGATTCTTGCTACGCCTGAATCCCTTGCGGCCTGTGCAACTGCCTGTGCAACCGCACCGCCGACTCTCGGGTCGAACGCTTTCGGGATAACATAATCAGGACTGAGTTCTTCATCGGAAACGAGAGCTGCAAGTGCCTTTGCCGCCGCAATCTTCATTTCTTCGTTTATATCACTTGCTCTTACGTCAAGTGTACCGCGGAAGATACCCGGGAATGCAAGAACGTTATTGACCTGATTCGGAAAATCGCTTCTGCCTGTTCCCACAACTGCCGCACCTGCTTCTTTCGCAAGCTCAGGCATAATTTCCGGAACAGGGTTTGCCATCGCAAGGACTATCGGATCCTCAGCCATTGAACGGATCATATCCTGAGTGACAACACCCGGAGCTGAAACGCCGATAAAGATATCTGCACCTTTCATCGCATCTGCAAGTGTTCCGCGTATGTGATTTTTATTTGTAAAGTCTGCGATATCCTGTTTTGCGGGAGCAAGGTCGTCCCCGTCGCAGATAACGCCCTTGCGGTCACACATAATGATATCGCCGATACCCATAACCCTGAAGAGCTTCGCAATTGCAACGCCTGCCGCGCCTGCACCGTTGAACACGGCGGTACAGTCTTCAATCTTCTTACCAACGATTTTAAGAGAATTGATAAGTGCCGCACAGCAGATTACCGCCGTTCCGTGCTGATCGTCATGGAAAATAGGAATATCAGCTTTTTCCTTGAGCTTTCTTTCGATTTCGAAGCAACGGGGTGCCGCGATATCCTCAAGATTGATACCGCCGAAGCTTCCGCAAAGAAGCAAAACAGTATTCACGAACTCATCAACATCCTGAGTGCGGATGCAGAGAGGGAAAGCATCAACACCGCCGAACTCTTTGAAGAGAACGCACTTTCCTTCCATAACGGGCATACCTGCTTCGGGTCCGATATCGCCGAGTCCGAGAACAGCTGATCCGTCCGTTATAACGGCAACAAGGTTTGAACGGCGTGTGAGTTCGTAGCTCTTGTTTACATCTTTCTGAATTTCAAGACACGGCTGAGCAACACCCGGTGTATATGCAAGAGAAAGAGCTTCTTTATTATCAACCTTTGCTCTTGCGATTACTTCAATCTTACCGTTCCACTCATAGTGGAGCTTAAGAGATTCTTTTGCATAGTCCATTGTACATATCCTCCAAGTTTAAGGCTACTTTTCCAGAGGAAAAATAGCCATTGTAAACTGCAATTTAAATTATTCTTCGGTTGCCCAATCCTTTGAGCGTTCAACAGCTCGGAGCCAGCCTTTGTAAAGCTTGTCTCTGTCTGCCTGTTCCATCTTCGGAATGAATACCTTTTCAACTTCGCGGTTACGCTCGATTTCGTCAAGGTTCTTCCACATTCCGACTGCAAGACCTGCGAGGTAAGCTGCACCGAGAGCCGTTGTTTCAACTGTCTTCGGACGGTTAACCATTGTGCGGATGAGGTTTGCCTGAATCTGCATCATAATATTACTTACACTTGCACCGCCGTCAACACGAAGCTCAGAAAGCTGGATACCTGAATCCTTTGTCATAGCTTCAAGCAGATCTGTCGACTGGAAAGCAATGCTTTCAAGGACAGCTCTTGCGAAGTGTGCACGGTTAACACCGCGTGTAAGTCCGACAATTGTACCTCTTGCGTACATATCCCAGTAAGGAGCACCGAGACCCGTAAATGCAGGAACAATATACATTCCGTTTGCGTCGTGAACACTTTCTGCAAGCTCGTCGCATCGGCTTGCATTGTCGATGAGGTGAATCTCGTCACGGAGCCACTTGATTACAGAGCCTGCGTTGAACGCACTGCCCTCGATTGAGTAAGTAGTCTTTCCGTTAAGGCTCCATGCAACACCCGTAAGAAGGTTGTACTTTGAGTCAACTCTCTTCTCGCCCGTGTTCATAAGAAGGAAGCAACCTGTACCGTATGTATTCTTCGCCTGACCCGGATTGAAGCAAGCCTGTCCTAAAAGTGCAGCAGGCTGGTCGCCTATCGCTCCGCAGATTGGAACACCTGCAAGCTCTTCAAGACCGAGAATATTAGGAGCTACTTCACCGTAAACCTGACTTGATTCAACGGGAGTGGGAAGCATACACATCGGAACACCTAACTTTTCGCAAAGGTATTCGTCCCACTGAAGTTTATCAACATCAAAGAGCATCGTTCTTGATGCATTTGAATAGTCTGTTACGTGAACCTTACCGCCCGTAAGATTCCAGATAAGCCACGTTTCAACCGTTCCGAAAAGGAGCTTGTCGCTTTCTGCCGCAGCACGTGCGCCCGGTACATTATCAAGAATCCACTTGATTTTTGTGCCTGAAAAATAAGCATCGATTAGAAGACCTGTATGTTCACGGATATAATCACCGAGACCTTCAGCTTTCAGCTGCTCGCAGAGTTCAGCCGTACGGCGGCACTGCCATACAATTGCATTATAAACAGGCTTACCTGTGTCCTTATCCCAGATAATCGTTGTTTCACGCTGGTTTGTAATACCAATACCTGCAATTTTTGAAACATCAAATTCACCTGAATTGATAACAGCTGCTATCGCCTTGAGCTGGCTGTAAAGGATTTCCATAGGGTTGTGTTCAACCCAACCTGTCTTCGGATAAATCTGATCAAATTCATTCTGTGCTTTAGATACTATTTTGCCCTGCTTATCAAAAACAATTGCGCGTGAGCTTGTTGTACCCTGATCAAGAGCCATTACATACATAGGTCTGCCTCCTTAATTTTCAGGAAAACACTACGATTTCCCTGCTGTAATCAAGTAAATTATATACTTTATACATATAAAAGTCAACAAGGCAACCGATCGGCTGCCTTGTTTAAACGGTTCAGAATTTAATTGTAAAACAAATACTTAAGGGCAAGAGAAATTGCAATACCAAGTGCGGCACCGACCACAACCTGACGCGGTGTATGTCCGACCGCAACCTTGAGTTCAACCTCCATATCAACGTCGCCCTCTTTAAGCAAGCGTTTAAGTACCTTTGAATGCTTTCCTGTTTCGTAACGTACACCGAATGCATCGTTCATTACAACAAGTGCAATAAGTGCCGATATCGCAAACTGAAAAGAATCAAATCCGTACGCTAAAACACTTGCAGTGCAAAGGGCACACACGCTTGATGAGTGTGAGCTGGGCATTCCGCCGTTTGCAATGACACGACGGAAACCCTTTATCGACTTTTCTTTGAATATGCCTTGTATACCTTTGGCAAACTGTGCCGCAAACCAAGCCAGAACAAATGAAACAAAAGCGTGGTTTGAGATAATCTGTTCAAAAACCTTCATTTTATACTCCTCAATCACTCTTCAATCATTTTGCACTCTTTGCTATTTCGTCTGCCGCAGAAAGAAGAAGCTTGATTCTGTTAACCTGATTAACCTCGGATGCACCCGGGTCGTAGTCAACAGCGGCAATGTTTGCCTGCGGATAAGTGTTTTTCATAGCCTTGATAACACCCTTACCGACAACGTGGTTCGGAAGACAAGCGAACGGCTGGATACAAACAATGTTAGGTGTACCTGTTGTAATAAGCTCTGCCATTTCACCTGCAAGGAACCAGCCTTCACCGTACTGATTACCAAGTGAAAGGAACGGCTTTGCAAGCTCGGCAACATCCTCAATTTTCATCGGTGCTTCAAATCTCTTACTGTTTTCAAGAGCCTTGAGTGCAGGACGCTTAAGGATTCGGATCATTCGTACACCAACGTGAGCAATCGCAGAAGCTGTCCACTTTGAACCGAGATACTGATGCTTGTAGTCATTCTTATAAATATAATAGTTAAAGAAGTCAATAAGATCGGGAACAACTGCCTCCGCACCCTCTTTTTCAAGAAGCTCAACGATGTGATTGTTTGCAAGCGGCATATACTTAACAAGAATTTCACCGACAACACCAACACGGTGCTTTCTGACATTCTCGTGAATCGGGAACTTATCAAACTCATCAACAATCTTCTGACAAAGCTCGTTGTAAGAATATGTCTTATCCTCGCCTGTGAGGTGAGCGATACACAAGTCACGGAGTTTTGCGTGCAATTCGTTTGCTGAGCCTTCAACTTTTTCGTACGGGCGTACACGATAAAGGCATCGCATAAATAAGTCGCCGAAAATAATAAGCTTTATAGCGTCCCAGATCATCTTCTTCGGGAGTTTGAAGCCCTCATTCTTCTCCATACCGTTTGCATTGAGTGAAATAACCGGAATATGAGAAAGTCCGACACTGCCGAGTGCACGGCGGATAAATCCGACATAGTTACTTGCACGGCAGCAACCACCTGTCTGTGTCATAATGATAGCAAGCTTATCCGTGTTGTATTTACCTGAAAGCACAGCATCCATAATCTGACCGACAACGGTAATTGACGGGAAGCAGGCATCGTTATTAACAAACTTAAGACCCGTATCAATTGCCTGACGGTTGTCGTTCTGAAGAACTTCAATGTTGAAGCCATACTTTGCAAGAACCGGCTCTGCCATATCAAGATGGATCGGGCTGAACTGCGGAACGATGATTGTATACTTATCATTGAACATAGCCTGGGTATATTCAGCTCTCTTATAGTTAAGCGGCTTCGGGTCAGGCTTAACGTTTCTTTCGTGTCTCTGCTTCATTGCGGCAAGAAGACTGCGGAGTCTGATTCTTGCGGCACCGAGGTTGTTAACCTCGTCAATCTTAAGAACCGTGTAGAGCTTATTACTGTTATCAAGGATTTCGAAAACCTGGTCTGTTGTAACAGCGTCAAGACCGCAACCGAATGAGTTAAGCTGAATAAGCTCAAGGTCATCACGTCTGCTTACAAACTCTGCCGCTGTGTAAAGTCTTGAATGGTAAACCCACTGGTCGTTTACACGCATCGGTCTTTCGGGATTGAAGTTAATCGGAAGGCTGTCTTCGGTAAGAACTGACAAGCCGTAAGAAGCGATCATTTCGGGAATACCGTGATTGATTTCAGGGTCAATGTGGTACGGTCTTCCTGCAAGGACGATACCGTAGCCGTTGTTCTTTTCCATTTCTGCAAGAACTCTTGCACCCTCTTCACGGATTGCTTCCTTTGCCTTTATCTGTTCAATCCATGCGGCGTGAACTGCTTCGCGAGCCTCATCCTCGCCGATTAACCATTCTTTCTTACAAAGTTTTATAAGACGGTCTGCAAGAATTTCTTCACTTGTGAAAGCCATAAACGGACGAAGATATTTTACATCGCCCTCGCTGACAGCCTCAACGTTATTTTTGAGGTTTTCAGCATAAGAAACAACTATCGGACAGTTGTAGTGGTTCTGTGCATCGGGTGTTTCCTGGCGTTCGTAATAAATACAGGGGTGGAAAATTGTTTTTATACCCTTATTGATAAGCCACTGAACGTGACCGTGTGAAAGCTTTGCAGGATAACATTCTGATTCTGACGGAATCGATTCCATACCAAGCTCGTAAATTTTTCTGTCTGAAAGCGGAGAAACCTCAACGCTGAATCCGAGCTTATGGAAGAATGTTGCCCAGAACGGGAAGTTTTCGTAAACATTGAGAACTCTCGGAATACCGATTACTCCGCGCGGAGCATTTTCGGGATTCGGATAGTCAAAAATTCTCTTGAGCTTATATTCAACCATATTCGGTGCTTTTGATCTGTTTTTCTCTCCTGCACCCTTTTCACAGCGGTTACCCGTAATATGGCGGCGACCGTCAGGGAAATTATTGATTGTAAGCATACAGTTGTTTGAGCAACCCTTACAACGTGTTGTTGTGCTTGTATATGTAAGGTTAAGAATCTCTTCAAGTGACATCATTGAGCAAGGCTGTCCGTTGTAACGGTTCTTTGCCAGAAGAGCCGCACCGAAAGCACCCATAACACCTGAAATATCCGGACAGATTGCATTAACACCCGAAATCTTTTCAAATGCTCTGAGAACAGCCTGATTGTGGAAGGTACCGCCCTGAACAACAATGTGTGAACCGAGGTCCTTGCTGTCAGCAAGCTTGATAACCTTATAAAGTGCATTTTTAATAACCGAGTAAGCGAGACCTGAAGAAATATCTGGAACGCCTGCCCCTTCCTTCTGTGCCTGCTTAACGTTTGAGTTCATAAATACGGTACAGCGTGTACCGAGGTCAACGGGATTTTTTGCAAAAAGAGCCTCTTTACTGAACTCGGCAGCAGTATAATTAAGTGAATTTGCAAAGTTCTCGATAAATGAACCGCATCCTGATGAGCACGCTTCATTAAGCATAATTGTATCAACAGCACCGTCACGGAGCTTGATGCATTTCATATCCTGACCGCCGATATCAAGAACACAGTCAACATCCTTATCAAAGAATGAAGCGGCAGTACAGTGAGCGATTGTTTCAACTTCACCTTCGTCGAGGTTGAATGCTGTTTTAAGAAGACCTTCACCGTAACCTGTTGAGCAGGTTCTTGCGATACGTGCGCCTTCAGGAAGCTTTTCATGAATTTCTGCAATAGCTTTTTTAGCCGTTTCAAGAGGATTACCCTCGTTACTTGAATAGAAAGAATAAAGAAGCTTGCCTTCGTCGCTGATGAGAACAATTTTTGTCGTTGTTGAACCTGCATCAATACCAAGGAAGCAGTCACCGCTGTAAGTCGAAATATCAGACTTCGGCACAACAGCCTCGCTGTGTCTTTTTACAAATTCATTGTACTCTTCTTCATTTTCGAAAAGAGCAGGAAGACGTGGCATTTCAAATGATACCTCAACACCCTGGTCAAAGCGTGCAATAAGTTCATCAAGCTCAACTTCGCTTCCGCCGTCTGTCATAGCGGCACCTGCAGCTGCGAAAAGATGTGAATTCTTCGGGTCTGCTATTGTTTCGTCTGTGAGTTTAAGCGTTCTTATAAAAGCGTTCTTAAGTTCAGGCATAAAGTGTAACGGTCCGCCAAGGAATGCAACACAACCCTTGATCGGCTTACCGCAGGCAAGACCTGAAATTGTCTGGTTAACGACAGCCTGGAAAATTGAAGCCGCGAGGTCTGCTTTTGTTGCGCCCTCGTTGATAAGCGGCTGAATATCAGTCTTCGCAAAAACACCACATCTTGCAGCGATGGGATAAATCTGCTTGTAATCCTTTGCTGCTTCGTTGAGTCCTGCGGCATCAGTCTGGAGAAGAGCTGCCATCTGGTCGATGAATGAGCCGGTACCGCCTGCACAAACGCCGTTCATTCTTTCATCAAGACCGCCTCTGAAGTAGATAATCTTCGCATCTTCACCGCCAAGCTCAATTGCAACATCCGTCTGCGGAGCATAGAATTTCAAAGCAGTCGCAACAGCAACTACCTCCTGCACAAACGGGATATCAAGCGATTTTGAAAGGTTGATCGAACCCGATCCTGTTATGTTTATCTTGAGTTTTTTAATTCCTGTTTCTTTGACAGCTTCCTTGAGAAGCTCCGCAAGCACCTCACGGCACTGCGCCATATGACGTCTGTAAACACCGAAAACGACTTCATTATTTTCGTCAATAATAGCCAGCTTTACCGTTGTTGAACCAACGTCAATTCCTGCACGATACTCCTTCATTTTTTCCTCCCATATATTTAAAACATCTTCTGATTTTTACAAAATGCTATAATACGACATTTTAACATATTGGGGATAGGATATCATTTTTTTGTTGCTTTGTCAACATACATTTCAGTTTTGTTGATTAATTTCCGGGTGGTAATTTTTTACTTTAAGCAAAAAAATAATGGCGAGGTATACCCCACCATTATTCTTGTTTAAAGTTTTATTTGATAACTCTTACTTTGATTACGCCGTCAATCGCTTCAACTGCTGCAAGTGCATCAACATCTGCCACAGTGTAAGCAAATTCGCCTCTTACAGCTGACTTTGCATCTGCACCGAGCGCAGCTTTGACAGCATCTGTTGCTTCAGCCTTGTGGATAACACAGGTACGTGCACCGCTGACGGGTTCAAGCTTCATTGCAGGCATATTTACCGAGTTTACGATTTCGCCTTTTTCAATGTAAGCGATAAGCTCATCTGCAGCCATAATTGCGCAGTTGTCTTCGCTCTCGGGTGTTGATGCGCCGAGGTGAGGAATTGCGATAATTCCGTCAACACCGATAACATCATCTGACGGGAAGTCTGTTACATATGCTGCAACCTTTCCGCTTTCAAGACCTGCCTTGAGGTCATCGTTATTAACAAGACCGCCACGTGCGAAGTTAAGGATTCTTACGCCGTCCTTGCAAAGAGCAAGTGTATCCTTATTTACAGTATTCTTTGTTGAATCTGTGAGTGGTACGTGAATTGTGATGTAATCGCTCTGCTTGAAGATTTCGTTGATATCGTCAACAAGTACCATATCATCTGACATAGCTGACTTAATACCCTCTGAAATATACGGGTCATAGCCGACAATCTTCATACCGAGTGCTTCCGCAGCCTGAGCAACCTTAAATCCGATTGCACCCATACCGATAACACCGAGAGTCTTACCGAGGATTTCGGGACCTGCAAACTGTGACTTACCTTTTTCAACAAGCTTGCCTACTGCATCACCCTCACCTTTGAGAGTTTTGCACCAGTCAAGAGCAGCAGTTACACGGCGTGAAGCCATAAACATACCGCAAATTACAAGCTCCTTAACTGCGTTTGCATTTGCACCGGGTGTATTGAAAACAACAACACCCTTTTCAGCACAAGCTTCAACGGGGATATTGTTTGTGCCTGCACCTGCACGTGCGATTGCGATTGTTTCGGGCGCAAGCTCCATTTCGTGCATTGAAGCTGAACGCACCATAATCGCTATAGGATTTGCTATATCCTCGCCGTATGCATAGAGGTTTTTATCAAACTTATCTGTACCGCAGGCAGCGATTTTATTAAGTGTGAGAATATTATACATAGTAAACGCTCCTTATGAATTAGCTTCTTCAAACTTCTTCATGAATTCTACAAGTGCTTCAACGCCTTCGATAGGCATAGCATTGTAGATAGAAGCTCTCATACCGCCGACAGTCTTGTGACCCTTGAGGTTGATGAAGCCTGCTTCTGTTGATTCCTTGACGAACTTTGCATCGAGCTCAGCATCACCTGTAACGAACGGAACGTTCATAAGTGAACGGTCTTCCTTGACAACAGTGCCCTTAAACATCTTGCTTTCTTCAAGATAATCGTAAAGAATCTTTGCCTTCTTTTCGTTGTGTGCCTTCATCTCGTCAAGACCGCCGAAGCCCTTGAACCATTCAAGAACAAGCTTACAGATATAAATAATGTAGCACGGGGGGGTGTTGTAAAGTGATTCAGCATCAGCGTGAGTCTGATAATTGAGCATTGTCGGTGTGTAATCACGTGCATTTCCGAGAAGGTCTTCGCGTACGATTACGATTGCAAGACCTGCAGGAGCAACATTCTTCTGTACACCGCCGTAAACAACGCCGAACTTTGAAACATCAAGAGGCTCAGAGAAGAAGCATGATGAAACGTCGCAAACAAGAGGAATATCACCTGTGTCGGGAATGTAGTTGTATTTTGTACCGTAGATTGTGTTGTTCATACAATAGTAAACGTAGTCAGCATCCGGACGGAAGCTTTCACGTGTTGTTTTCGGGATGTATGAGAACATCTTATCTTCTGAAGAAGCGGCAATCTGAACATCACCGTATTTTTTTGCTTCGTTGTAAGCCATCTTTGCCCAACGGCCTGAGATGATAAAGTCTGCCTTACCTGACTTATTCATAAAGTTGAGAGGAAGAGCAGCAAACTGAGTTGATGCGCCGCCGTGAACAAAAAGAATTTTGTAGTTATCGGGAACGTTGTAAAGTTCCTTTACGAGCTCGCGTGCACCATCGATGATTGACTGAAAAACCTTCGAACGGTGTGACATTTCCATAACGGAATGTCCGCAGCCCTGATAGTCAAGCATTTCCTCTGCTGCCTTTTTGAGAACTGCCTCAGGCAACATTGAAGGACCTGCTGAGAAATTGTATACTCTTGCCATAAGAATGCCTCCATATTACATCGGGTTTACCCGACATTTTTATATTATTGCAGAGTATTATACTCCCTTTGTTACTTTATTGTCAATATAAAATTTTTGTTTTTTTTACAGTAATTTTTTGTTTTTTGACAGTAAAAACTGCGGAGCAAAAGTTCCGCAGTTCACTTACTTTAATTTGCCAATATTGTCAAAATTATATCGAATAACTTCGTGATTAATCCGACTATAATTCCCATAATACTGAATGATATTTCCGTGCTTTCAGACTCAGTCAAAGTTTCGTTTTCTATACTATCCTTTGAAGTTTCTTCCTCAACCGAAACAGGTGATTGATCTATAATATCAATATACGCCGAATATGCCGAAGATGTTTCAAAAAGTATTTCTGCTGTCTTTGTCTGGTCAACCGAAGCAAGCAGAAGTCCTGCCTCGTTGAGCAATTTAATATCATTTGCATCAACATATCCGTTATGGTTACAATCCGCAGCCGTATAGCAGACTTCAGGCAAGCTGTCCTTGTTAATCATATTATTAACCAAACAGTTTACGAGAACGGCATCCTCACCGTCGTACCAGCCGTCGCCGTTAACGTCACCATAAAGTAGAACGGTATATTCACCGATGATTTCGTCACCGTTTTTAAGAAAAGCTTTTGTACCCGTTCCGAGTCTTCCGCCGTTTTCATATTCCCACGTATACTTCTCATCGATAATCTCAACATATGTTTCAAGCGAAGTCTCCCCTGCTCTTATTCCGCTGATAACACCTGTAAGATAATCAACAGACGTTCCTTCTCTGATTTCAAATCCTGTTGCTTTGATTACAACAGTTTCGGACTTTGAGCAACCGTTACAGGTGTGCTTCTTTTCACCGTCTTCCGTGGAGGTCGGTGCTTTGAGAAGCTCCCATTCGGAATACGTATGCTCACCGGTCGGCTCGATACTCTCCTCATAAAACTGTCTGCACATAGAGCAGGTATATCTTCCGACTCCGCCTTCAATACAAGTCGGATTTAAAACAATGCTGTACATATAGTCATGATCAATCTTAGGAATCGGCTGTGATTCAAGTATCACACCGCATGTTTTACACAGTTTTGCCAGAGTTCCGTCTCTCAAACAGTTTGTTTCTATCTTAACCTCCCAATCGCCGGGACTGTGTCCGGTCACCGGAATATCCTGTGTTTCAAGTATCAGACTGCATTCGGTACATTTTTTTGCAAGAATACCGGCTACTGTACAAGTCGTTACTCGTTCAACCACCCAATCACCCGGAGTATGGTCAATCATGGGTATTACACGTGATTCAAGGTACTTCCCGCACACCGTACATATTCTTTCCTCTCTACCTTCTTCTGTGCAGGTCGGTTCCCGATTAGTTTTCCACTCAGCCGTATGTTCAAGCATAGGTATTTCCTGAGTTTCAGCAGTCTGATTACATACGGTACATATTTTAACTGAAAGACCTGTCTCTGTGCAGCTTGCATCTTTTACGGTTGTCCACTCACCCGGTGTATGAGCTATCCTCGGGAAGAGAGTTTCCTTCAGAATTCCGTTACAGTCTGAGCAAACAATTCTTTCGTATCCCTGACCTGAGCAATCGTCGTATTTTTTAACAACAGTTTCCTGATTCAGATGATCGCAGGTGGTGACAGAAAAAGCCTGGATAAGGAAATTTTTATATAATTTTTCAGCGTTATAACTCTCCGTCGTATACCAGTTGTCGCCTCGCAAAATAAAGCTTTGACCTTCGGTCGAGGTTGCTTTCTCTCCCGCTTCTATCGGGACATTTATAGATCCCGAAGCTGTAGATAAATTAAGAACAACAGAAAATACACATCCGTGTTCAAGAGGCACCGTCTGCGGCAAATCAATTGTGTGGTAACCTATATGCGACAATGTCACGGCAAAAGACTGCATAAGCTCTCCGTTTGTAGGGTCATCTGATTCGCCCGTTGAAACATTCTTATAAATACTTACCTCTACATTAACATCTTCGTTGTGTGTATAAGTCGAAATTGCTGAGAGCTCCTCGCTGTATTTTGCAGTAAAAACATTCGCTATTGTAATTGACGAACCGAACCATATCGTGTTCCAATATCCGCTTGCGTTGTATGTATAATTATTGTCGAATTTATCAACCGACTGAGTTGTGTATCCGCAAAAATCACTTATTGTTGTATCGTAATACGAAATCCAGAAATATCCCCCTCCGTTGCCCCAGCCGGAACCCCAGCTGTTTTTGCAAAGCCACGCACCATTACCTGCAGGAGCCTTTTTTGAATTAAATTTACTTGCTGAAAAGTTATCATCCCAACCTACAACGGCAATCATATGGTTCGTTGCAAAAACATCGTTATCAGAGTAACAGTATGCAACATAATTACTGCCATTTTTTATATAATCTGAAGAATTTGAATGATGGTAGGATGCAGTTATACTTCCGTTATCCATAATCCATTGCTTAACTTCATCCTCAGTCGTGCATTTTTCCATTGACCTGATTATAACACCCGAGCTTGTGTCATATCTGTCAGCATCAGTATATTTAGGAAGCTTTGAAAGTTGTGACGATGTTGTAGGATAGCTTGATGTGACACCTCTTCCGTCAGCAATACCTGCCCAACGGGCAAGCGCTTCCGTAACATCGTGGCTGTTTCCGCCACTAAGATACGCATCACCTGTAACACCTTCACCGCAGTTCAGGTCACTTATATCAGAACTTTTGGTATTAACCGAAAACCAAGCGATGTGCGGCTCAGAAAAATCCGTCGCACTGAGCTTCGTGTAACCGTTAACAATGCTGTTGGTTTCAAGAACGCTTGTTGCTGCAAATGCCCAACAGTTGTTTGACGCTCCCTGGTTTTTAACGGACGTGACATACCCTTTTGAACGGGCATCATACGAAGAAGGAAGCGTTGACTCGCTCATCGTACCAAAGCTTGTATCAAAGGTCAGTCGACCACCCAACTCTACGGCATTCCCGCTTTCATAATAAATTATCGGCGATTCATAACCCATACCGCCCGGCTGCAAACCTTCATCATATTCTTCGGCTGCAGCTGAAACCAAGGTTATCAGCATAACCGAAATCATCATAAATAAAGTTAAAACAAGACTTAGACACCGCTTCATATCGGAAACCTCCCATAATAAATTGTAACTCTAATTTTAATTATATCACTCAGGTTGCTCACACGTCAATAAGCCGTTTCCTTTCAGAGTTATATACATATTATATTACAACCTGAAATTGCACAAAATTGTGAATAAACAGACGATTTTCAGGCAAATTATGTATATACTGATAAATGTTAATTTTTTGACATGATTTTACTTGCAATATTTCCCTTTTTAGTATAAAATACTACCTGTAAAAAAATTAAGCGTAGAGTTATTCAATTCTATGCAGTTATTTTGAAAGGATGAAAACAATGGATGCACTTAACAAGAAGACCGTTGAAGATCTTGAGGTAAGCGGTAAGCGAGTTCTCGTTCGTTGCGACTTCAACGTACCTCTCAAGGACGGCGTTATCACAAGCGACAAGAGAATTGTTGCTTCTCTCCCCACAATCAAGTACCTTATTGAAAACAACGCAAAGGTTATCCTTTGCTCTCACCTCGGCAGACCGAAGGGTGAATTCAAGCCTGAGTTCTCTCTTGCTCCGGTTGCTGTTCGTCTTGCTGAGCTCCTCGGCAAGGAAGTTAAGATGGCAACAGACGTTGTTGGCGAAAGCGCACAGAGCCTTGCCGCTTCTCTTAACGACGGTGACGTTATGATTATTGAAAACGTTCGTTTCCACAAAGAAGAGACAAAGAACGATCCCGAATTTTCAAAGAAGCTTGCTGACCTTGCTGACCTTTATGTTAACGACGCATTCGGTTCAGCTCACAGAGCTCACAGCTCAACAACAGGTGTAGCAGATTACATTCCCGCAGCTTGCGGTTACCTTATCCAGAAGGAAATCAACTTCATCGGCGGTGCTCTCGCTAACCCGAAGCGTCCCCTCGTTGCTATCCTCGGCGGTGCTAAGGTTTCTGACAAGATCGGCGTTATCACAAACCTTCTCGACAAGTGCGATACTATCATCGTAGGCGGCGGTATGGCTTACACATTCATGAAGTCACTCGGTCACAACATCGGTACATCTCTTCTTGAAGAGGACCGTGTTGAGGATGCAAAGCAGATGATGGAAACAGCTAAGGCTAAGGGCGTTAACTTCCTTATCCCCGTTGATAACAAGGTTGGTAAGGAATACGATCCCAATACTGAGGCTATGATCGTTAACAGCGACGATATTCCTGACGGTTGGATGGGTCTTGACATCGGTCCTAAGACACAGGAAATCTTTGCAGACGCTATCAAGGGCAGCGGTACAGTTATCTGGAACGGACCTATGGGCGTTTCAGAGTGGGAGAACTTCGCTCAGGGTACAATCGCAGTTGCTACTGCTGTTGCTGAGTCAGGTGCTATCTCAATCATCGGCGGCGGCGACTCTGCAGCTGCTGTTCAGAAGCTCGGCTTCGCTGACAAGATGTCACACATCTCAACAGGCGGCGGCGCTTCACTTGAATTCCTTGAAGGCAAAGAGCTTCCGGGTATCGTAGCTCTTAACAACAAATAATTGAAAGGACGTCACAAAGATGAATAAATCACTTCGTAAAGCAGTTATCGCAGGTAACTGGAAAATGAACAAGACTCCTGCTGAAGCAACAGCTCTTATCAACGAAATCAAGCCTCTCGTAGCAGATGCTGACTGTGACGTTGTTGTTTGCGTTCCTTATATCGACCTTTTCGCAGCTCTTGAAGCTACAAAGGGTTCAAACATCAAAGTTGGCGCTGAAAACTGCCACTGGGCAGCAAGCGGCGCTTTCACAGGCGAAGTTTCTGCTGAAATGCTTAAAGCTTGCGGCGTTGAGTATGTTATCACAGGTCACTCTGAAAGAAGAACATACTTCGGTGACACAGACGTTACTGTTCGTGACCGTACAAGAGCTGCTCTTGACAACGGTTTGACAGTTATCCTCTGCGTTGGTGAGTATCTTGAGCAGAGAGAGCAGAACATCACAATGGAAGTTGTTCGTTCTCAGACAAAGATTGCTCTTACAGGCGTTTCCAAGGAAGAGCTTGACAGAATTATCATCGCTTACGAGCCTGTATGGGCTATCGGCACAGGCAAGACAGCAACAGCTGACCAGGCTGAAGAAGTTTGTAAGGCTATCCGCGAGCTTATCGCTGAGCTTTACGACAGCGAAGCTGCTGACAAGTTTGTTGTTCAGTACGGCGGTTCAATGAACGCAGGTAACGCTGATGAGCTTCTCAGCAAGGAAGACGTTGACGGCGGTCTTATCGGCGGTGCAGCTCTTAAGGCTCCCGATTTTGCAGCTATCGTTAAGGCAGCAAGCAAATAATCAATCAACAATTATTACGTGGGACGCCGAAAAGCGTCCCATATTTTTGGAATGGTGATTAATTATGAAAAAACCCGTAGTATTATGTATCATGGACGGCTTCGGCATCAACCCCGGCGATAAGGGCAACGCTATCGAAGCTGCCAACACACCTAACCTTTCAAAGCTTTTCGCTGAAAACCCGTTCACAACAATCGGCGCTTCAGGTCTTGACGTTGGTCTTCCTGACGGTCAGATGGGTAACAGCGAAGTAGGACACACAAACATCGGCGCAGGACGAGTCGTTTATCAGATGCTCGTTAAAATCTCAAAGTCTATCACAGACGGTGATTTCTTTGACATCAAGGCTCTCAAGGACGCTTACGCTTCCTGTAAGGAAAAGGGCACAGCTCTTCACCTTATCGGTCTTCTTTCCGACGGCGGTGTTCACAGCCATATCGAACACCTTTTCGGCCTTCTTGAAATGGCTAAAAAGGAAGGTCTTGAGAAAGTTTACGTTCACTGCATTATGGACGGACGTGATGTTTCCGTTACATCAGGCGCAGGTTTTGTTGAGGACGTTTACAACAAGACAAAGGAACTCGGTGTTGGCGAAATCGCAACAATTTCAGGCCGTTACTACGCAATGGACCGTGACTTCGCATGGGACAGAGTTGAAAAGGCTTATGCAGCTATGGTTTACGGTGAAGGCATCCAGGCTGAATGCGGCAAGGCTTCAATGGAAGCTTCATACGCAAACGGCGTAACCGATGAATTTATCGTTCCTACCGTTCTTAATAAGGAAGGTACAATCAAAGCTGACGACAGCGTTGTATTCTTTAACTTCCGTCCTGACCGTGCACGTCAGATTACAAGAACTTTTGTTGATGAAGCATTCGACGGTTTTGAGAGAAGAAACGGCTTCTTCCCGCTTAACTTTGTCTGCATGACACAGTATGACGAAACAATGCCTAATGTTACAGTTGCATTCCCGCCGGAAGAGCTTACAATGACTCTCGGTGAGTATCTTGCTTCTAAGAATATGACACAGCTTCGTATCGCTGAAACACAGAAGTATGCTCACGTAACATTCTTCTTCAACGGCGGCGAAGAGAAGACCTTTGAAGGCGAAGACAGAATTCTTATTCAGTCACCCGACGTTCCGACATTTGACCTTATGCCCGAGATGAGCGCATATCCCGTATGTGATGCAGTTGTTGAGAAAATCAAATCAGGCAAGTATGACGCAGTTATCCTCAACTTTGCTAACTGCGATATGGTTGGTCACACAGGTATCTGGGAAGCTGCCGTTAAGGCTGTTGAGGCTGTTGACGAGTGCGTCGGCAGAGTTTGCGATGCAACACTCGAAATGGGCGGTGCAGTGCTTATCACAGCTGACCACGGTAACGCTGACAGAATGATCGGCGACGACGGAAACCCCTTCACACCTCACTCAACAAATCCCGTTCCCTTCTGCGTAGTCGGTTATGACTGTGAGCTTAAAGAAACAGGCAGACTTGCTGATATTGCTCCCACAATGCTTACAATCCTCGGACTCGAACAGCCCAAGGAAATGAACGGCGAGAGCCTGATTAAATAATTAATACAGTATAAAAGCGACAGCCCTCTGAGTAAAATCAGAGGACTGTCTTTTTTCAGGAGATTATTCAAAATTCAGCTTATTGGTGTAATACCGCGTCAGCTTCCTGTGCCTTTTGAGTGAAGCTGTTATTTTTCCACCATGACCAGATTGCTGAAATCACAGTGAAGATGTATGTAGCGTACCGCGTCCATGTTTCAAGCTCGACCTCGTTATCCGTTACCCCGAACATTACAAGTGCCTGATTGACAAGCGCAAGAATGAGCACAATCGTTCTTACCCACGTCTGTTTTGATACGCCTTTAAGATTTATCTTTTTCACTTAATTTCCTCCCTTAATTCATCTATTCTGTGGTGTGCAGACTTAACCGAGCTTTCAACGCAGAACATCCTTTCAACAAGGTTGTTATGTTTTGATACTTTTTGTTCAAGCTGTTCGATGCGATATATCGTTAACTTGTTCGCAGCAAGAATTCCGCCGAAAGTACCGAACATTGTACCGCATAAAGCTATCAACGCTGTTATGATGTCCGTCATGTTGCCTCCTTCACTTTGCAGTAGTCAAGGCAAATCCAGCCCGACGGAATCTTTCCCCAGTTGTCGTCAACCTCAGATACTGTGCACACACAACCCTTTACAAGTCCGTGTGCGGAGTTTCCTGCGTTAAGCTTTCGTATCTGTGACTGAGCATTCGGGGTGAGGAACGAAAACTTCTTGTAATCATAGTCAGTTGACGGTCCTCGTCTTACCCTCAGAAGGTTAGCAGTTACGACATATGTCCCCTTTTTATATACAATCGGTTCCTTATATGAAAGTGCAAACTTTTCGGGGTCTTCGTAGTTATCCGTCTTTAAATCCTTGACGGCAAGATGAAGATGAACTCCCGTAGCCTTTCCCGTTTTTCCGGTATAACCGAGAAGTGTTCCTCTCTGCACTGCCTGACCCGCTTTCACTTTCACTTTATCAAGGTGATAGTGAAGCATTTTTTTATTTATTCGCGGATACTTAACCCACACATACAAAGCTCCGTCAGAAGCCTTTCCGCAACTTATGACACTCCCCTTTTCAATTGCATACTGTGCAATCTTCTTTCCGTTTGTGCCGTAATCCGTACCGTAATGAAACGGATTTGTAGCACCTGCTGAAGTGTTCATCACCGCACGTCTGCCGTACGGTGATGTTATATAGTGATTTTTTCCGTTAAAAATTATATTGGTGACTTTACTCATTTATTACTCTTTTTCTCCTTTTCATTTTCATATTCCCGTATTATTTCAGCAAAGGTACGAAAAAGTGTAAAATCGTCGTCGCCGCTGAACCTGCACAGTTCAACCTGCTTCGAAAGTCTTAAAGCAAGAAAAAGCGACGACAGCTCCATTTCAACACTAATCATCGTACCTTGCATCATTTTCAGTTACAATCTCCTTCGGATACAAAACTTCCTGTGTCGGCACTTCATGCTGATCAGAAAAATCCGTTGCCGCGCCCATCGGTCGGCTGATTTCAACAGCCTTGCCCGAATTACTTTCAAATGCATTCAACGTAAATGAAAAACCGATTATATCAGCTGCTGAATCGGTATCGGAATTTGCCGCCAAAGCAAAACGCACCTTTTTCGGATAAACCGTTGTCATCTGAGTATTTGTATCCGATGCATACGCCTGCAGAGCAGACTCGACAGGGATAACATGGATACCTGTACCAAGCGGAAGATTGAGAGAAAATTCATTCATCACAATTCTTTTTTCATATGTTTGCTCGGGTGAGCTATCCTGCCACAATACAGGGTTTATCGTAATTTCACAGTTGTTTGTTACCTTAAGAATCACATAACCTATAAGAGTCATACAGCAAGGCTTCACGACATCGAATTCAAAGGCACTTATCGGCACTTTACGGTACGCATCAGAAGCGATTATCTTGTGTGCATCACTGTCACCTGAGCTTCTCCATGAAAAATGCTTCACAAACGGCAGTTTTTCTTCCCTCAAAGTGTAAGTGCTGTTTTTTGACAAAGTGAAGAGAACATTTCCGATAAACTCCGTAAACTTTGTGACCTCATCGCCCGAATAGCTGTACGGAGACCAGGTTATACTGCAGGCATTTATGCCCAATGTTTCAGCAAGGAAATTTGGCAAGTTTGGATTTACCGTCGGTGCAATGATTGCCTTGCTGAGTACGTCGTCATCTCTGTTTTCGTAGTTGTATCTTCCGAGAGTTTCAGCAAGTGCGCTCAGGCAATTATCCTTATATCTCGGATAGAACAGCATCTTTGAGCAGTAATTGAACAAACCGGAATTGACATCAAGTGCCGCACATAATTTGTCCTCATAGATTCTGGTAAGCAAGCTGAGAATCGCAACGGATTCACTTTCACTCAACGGTCCGTCGCCCTTATTAACGGAATAACAGTCGTCCCATCTGTACGGGAAGTTCTTTCCGAGGTCAACACCGTTTACATTACGTTTGCTCTTGTTGACAAAACCGTACGGATTTGCAACAGGTATAACAACAAATTTCACCTTTGAACGCAGATACGCCAGCGTTCTGTCACTTTTGAAATTCCGACACAGTTCATCAAAGAAATGCGACAATGCTTTTAGTGTTACATCATTGTTACTGTGAATACACCCTGTTACAAGAACGGTCTTTTCATAATTCAGCGGTTCAAAAGTGTAGGCATAAATCGGGAAAGCTCCGCTTTCATCCGTTCCGATATCTTCAACGCTCACGTATTCCGGAAACTCGGTTGCAAGAGCGCCGAATATTGCATTCAGGTATGCTGTATATTTTGCATTACCCGTTGCTGTCGGGAAATTTGATGACTTTTTAAACTCTGACGGTGTATACCAATCGTCAGGCTCACCGGGCAGGACATCAATATCGCTGATACTACCTTTTCTTCGCAGGTTTTTAAGCAGGTCGTTAAATCTTGTTTCAAGTGAGCCTTTATACTTTTCGATTGCGCCTTCAAGCTCTTTCAGGGCATTGTAAACAAAGAGATTATCTTCTTCATACCAGTTGTTAACTTCACCGATACCTTCATTGACGCGGTGTGCAACGGCATTCGTAGTAATAACTACACCGTCACCGTTCACGCCATACACTCCGATTTTAATAAATCCTTCGTCCTGAAGGCAGATCGCAGGTATTTTACATTCGTCCTTATCGAGTTCAACTCTTGTGTAATCCGAATTACCAAATCCGAAAACTGCTGTCTTTGCGAAGCCGTTCCATGTGTTATCAAAAACGAACGAACAGCTGTCAAAATTCACGCTGCCGCCCGTTGTGTATGTATCCTTTTCAATTTCAAGGCGGTTTGCCGTAACCTTAAGAATAATTTTATTCACGCCAACACCATCCTTCTGTCTTTTTCATAATAATTCTTTAACGCATATGCAGTAGCAAGGATATCCCTTTTCTGGTCATAGAATATCGTTAATTTTCTCTTGATTTCATAAGTCTTAAGATAATTGTTTGCCATATAAGCTTCGTTAAGCTGTTTTCTGTATTTTGCAATCAGGCAATTAATATCCTCAGCCGCCTTGAAATAATCTTCGCTGAGCTCTGTCAGGCTTCTTTCCATTCATATCGTCCCTTTCCGTTTATAAATTTAAGATTAATTTCAACCCCAAAAGCTTTACTGTACCTTTCAAGAATTTCCGCTGACGGCATTTTTTTGCCGTTTTCGATTTTCTCCAGCTCATTCACGGTAATGCACACCGCCTGTGCTGCCTGCTCAGGCGTTACCGCTTTTGAAAGACGGATATTTTTCAGCTGTGCTGAAAGCTGACCATCGTTCTTTCTGAAAGCTGAAGCGATTTTCATAATTTCATCAAAATATAACGGCGTAATCTCTGCCATAGCAAGGTCTTTGTGGTACATCACGAGTGGAGTAATCAGCTCCTTGATTGTTTCGCTGGCTCTTGCAATCGTTCTGTAAACATTAGCCTGTGAAACTCCGTTTTCTCTTGCGATCTGTGCCGTATTTTTGTTAAGATACCAATATTCTTTCATAAAACATCTTTGTGTTTCACTCAATCTTTTTTCAATTATTTCCTCAACAAGCTTTGCTGTCCCGACTTTGCGGATCCGATGAACAAGGCTGTCTACGCTTTCAAGCGCCTCTTCTTCATCAAAACTGCACAACCGCATACATCGCAGAGCAGCACGTGCTTCCTCAATTGAAATCACTTCGTCAGATATGTTTTTCATTTTAACCTCGCTTTCCGTTTTCGTCCGACGGCTTATTCAATAGCACATCTATTATTTTAGGAACATTTGTTCATTTTGTCAAGAGTTTTAATAAAATTAATATTATTTTTATATTTTCTCTTGACTTTTTCAATAGTATCACTCATAATATCATTGTAAAAAAATATTATAAGGTGAAATTTATGACGATTATCAAGGACCTGAGATTAAAACGAGGAATAACCCAACGTGAGCTTGCATCTCTCTGTGGTGTTCATCAGACTGCTGTCAGCCAATGGGAAAAAGGACGAACTCTCCCCGATAAAACTGCTCTTATAAAGCTTTCAGATATTTTCGGAGTATCAATTGATACTCTTATGAAAAAGAACGTACCGTCAAAGCCAAACAGCATCCCCGTACTCGGATATGTCCGTGCAGGTTGTCCCGCTGAAGCTATTGAAAACATCATCGATTACGAAGATATTTCTCCCGAGATGGCAGCTAAAGGCGAACATTTCGGTCTTAAGGTTGTCGGAGACAGTATGACACCCAGGATTTGTCAGGGTGACGTTGTAATCGTACGTAAACAGAACTATATCGAAAACGGCGAAATCGGTGTTGTGCTTATAAACAACCTTGATGCAACCATCAAAAAAGTAATAAAAAACGGTACCGGGCTTACCCTGATACCGTTCAACAATGAATATGAACCTCTTGTTTTCACTGCAGAGGAAATTGTTACTCTGCCCGTCACAATTATAGGCAAAGTTGTGGAGCTAAGAGGAAAATTCTGAAAAAAAGCGACTTGCGTTTGCAAGTCGCTTTCTGATTTTATAATTCTGCGTAAGCTTCCTTCACGGCATAGTATGAAGGCTTCGGGTCACCATTATAATCAACAAGACCCCACTTGGTTTCAACGGGACATTCTACCTGTCCGCAAACATAGCAATCGCCGCTATCCTGCCAACAGTAAACAAACATACCGATTACATAGTCAAGGTCTGCAACCATCGGTATCGTATACTCAAAGAAATCAGCCTGACCTTCAGGTGTATGCTCGTATCTGTAAAGACCGAATCCTTCCTGAAGCTCACAGTAAAGGTGGTTGCTGTATTCTCCGTCAAAAATGAGGTCGCCCTTCTCTTTGTCAGAACGGTCACTGTAGTTTTCAATAATTTCTTCCTTCATATCCTCGGGAAGATTGTTAATGAAATTATTTATGTCTGCACGTGCTTCCTGTTCACTGTTGTAGCCATACTGCTGAAGAATTGCAGTTTTCTCTTCTTGGCTCTTCGGCTCACCAAGTCCGATGTATCCGAATTCACAAAGGATAATCGGCTTATTTGTTATACGGCGGACAAAATTAAGAATCGTTTTGAACTGTCTCGGAGTCTTAAGCACCGGTTCAAAGCAACCAAGATACATATCTACGCCGATATAGTCACAATACTGATGGTACTTCATCATTTTAAACGGTAAAGTGATAATTGAAAGACCGCCGAGATTGTAACCTATAATAACATCGCCTCTTACAGGATACATCGCCTCAAGCTGCATACCGATAAATTCCGCAGCCTCATCAAGAGTAAGTGGCAAGGTAAAGCGGTCGATACCCATTTCATTAGTAACCTGAAATGCACCGACAATTCCCTTGAGGTCTTCAACATAAAAACGAGCTATATCCTGAATCGCTTCTCTGTCAGCAGGGTCACGCGGATCAAGACCGTATTCCATATAATCATCAGGATACGGTGTAATACCAAAAATTCTTACTCCGTTTTCAGCGAATTCTTTAGACTCTTCTTTCCAGTTAAGATAGCTCTTTGAAAGTTCGCCGTTCGCATCATAAGGAAACGGTATATCATCACGGAACCATTCAATGTTGCCTTCATTAAGTAACTCATAATCAGGTTCAGCGTGACAGACACCTTTCATAAATCCGTCGACTTTTTCTTCCGCTACAGTGATATCTTTGTCAAATCTTGCAAACGGAGTTCCTACAATCATCGTAAGAAACGGTGTTATAATTGTGAGTAATAAAGCTATAATTTTCATACAATCTTCTCCTTTTGGTATATTAAACATACTAACATAAGAAAACTGTATAATCAATAACAAATGAGTATAAAATGTTGTTTATTGTACATATTCACAACAATGTTTAATTCAAAACAAAAAAAGAGGTAAGTCTTTTGACTTACCTCTTTAAAAGTTAGGTTAATTATTCGTTGATAGCTGTAACAACGCCTGAACCAACTGTACGGCCACCTTCACGGATAGCGAAACGAAGACCTTCTTCGATAGCGATCGGAGTGATGAGCTCAACGTTCATTGTAACGTTGTCACCAGGCATACACATTTCAACACCTTCAGGAAGGTTGATAACGCCTGTAACGTCTGTTGTTCTGAAGTAGAACTGAGGACGGTAGTTGTTGAAGAACGGTGTATGACGGCCACCTTCGTCCTTATTAAGAACGTAAACCTGACCAGCAAACTTTGTGTGCGGGTGAATTGAACCGGGCTTTGCAAGAACCTGACCACGCTCGATATCTGTTCTCTGGATACCACGAAGGAGAGCACCGATGTTGTCGCCTGCCTCAGCGTAATCGAGGAGCTTACGGAACATTTCGATACCTGTAACAACAGTCTTTCTCTTCTCTTCTGTAAGACCAACGATTTCAACTTCTTCTGAAAGCTTGAGCTGTCCACGCTCAACTCTACCTGTAGCAACTGTACCACGGCCTGTGATTGTGAAAACGTCTTCAACAGGCATGATGAACGGAAGGTCAGCCTTACGATCCGGTGTCGGGATGTAAGAGTCAACTGCGTCCATGAGCTCCCAGATAGGTGCAAGCTCAGGAGCTGATGTGTCGCCACCTGCATACTCAAGAGCCTTAAGAGCTGAACCCTGGATGATCGGTGTGTCGTCGCCGGGGAATTCATACTCGCTGAGTGTTTCACGGATTTCCATTTCAACGAGCTCGAGGAGTTCGGGGTCGTCAACCTGGTCACACTTGTTCATGAATACGATGATGTAGGGAACGCCAACCTGACGAGCAAGAAGGAGGTGTTCCTTAGTCTGAGCCATGGGGCCGTCTGTTGCAGCGATAACGAGGATAGCACCGTCCATCTGAGCTGCACCGGTGATCATGTTCTTGATATAGTCAGCATGGCCCGGGCAGTCAACGTGAGCGTAGTGACGTGAATCTGTCTCATACTCAACGTGTGCTGTGTTGATTGTGATACCACGCTCTCTCTCTTCAGGAGCCTTATCGATGTTAGCGTAGTCGATGAATGCTGCGCCACCCTTCATAGCGAGTGTCTTTGTGATAGCAGCTGTCAATGTTGTTTTACCGTGGTCAACGTGGCCGATTGTACCAATGTTAACGTGCGGCTTACTTCTTTCAAATTTTTCCTTTGCCATTTGGAATTTCCTCCCTTTGGTTAATTGTTAATTTAATAATATTCAATGCATACTGCATAAATCCATTGTACCAATTTTAGAAACAAAATTCAAGTACTTTTTTAAAAATAACTTAGTCCTTGTTTCTTGCGCTGATAATTTCGTCAGAAACTGACTTAGGTACTGCAGCGTAGTGGCTCGGCTCCATTGCATACTGACCACGGCCCTGTGTCTTTGAACGGAGGTCTGTAGCGTAACCGAACATGTTTGAAAGCGGAATGTTTGAGTCAACCTGAACAGCACCTGTTCTCTGTTCCTGACCGAGAATCATACCGCGGCGTGAGTTAACGTCACCCATAACATCACCGAGATAATCTGTCGGAACGATGATAGCAACCTTCATGATGGGCTCCATAAGAACAGCAGCTGCCTTCTTCATTGCATCCTTGAATGCCATAGAACCGGCAATCTTAAATGCCATTTCAGATGAGTCAACTTCATGGTAAGATCCATCGTAAAGAGTAACCTTAACGTCAACTACGGGGTAACCAGCAAGTACACCTGACTGCATTGCACCCTTAACACCTGCTTCAACAGCAGGAATATATTCCTTCGGAATAGCACCGCCGACAACAGCGTTAACGAACTCAAAGCCCTTCTCCGGATTCGGCTCGATACGGATTTTAACATGACCGTACTGACCCTTACCACCTGACTGACGTGAGTACTTACAGTCAACGTCTGCTTCCTTAGTGATTGTTTCTCTGTAAGCAACCTGAGGCTTACCGATGTTAGCTTCAACCTTAAACTCACGAAGCATACGGTCAACGATGATCTCAAGGTGAAGCTCACCCATACCTGCGATGATTGTCTGACCTGTTTCTTCGTCAGTGTAGCAACGGAATGTCGGGTCTTCTTCAGCAAGCTTCTGAAGAGCGATACCCATCTTTTCCTGACCTGCCTTTGTTTTCGGCTCGATAGCTACGCGGATAACAGGCTCCGGGAACTCCATTGATTCGAGAATGATAGGATGCTTCTCGTCACAGAGTGTGTCACCTGTTGTTGTGTTCTTAAGACCAACAGCTGCAGCGATATCACCTGAATAAACGATGTCAAGGTCCTGTCTGTGGTTTGCGTGCATCTGAACGATACGACCCAAACGCTCGTTGTTGTCCTTAACTGAGTTGTAAACAGTTGCACCTGCATTAACTGTACCTGAATATACACGGAAGAAGCAAAGCTTACCAACGAACGGGTCTGTTGCAATCTTGAAAGCAAGAGCTGCGAACGGAGCGTTGTCTGATGAAGGACGTGACTCTTCTTCTTCTGTATCCGGGTTCACACCCTTGATGTCTTCAACATCTGTCGGTGCGGGCATATAAGCAACGATATTGTCAAGGAGCATCTGAACGCCCTTGTTACGGTATGAAGTACCGCAGCAAACAGGAACCATATCGTTTGCGATTGTTGCCTTACGGATGCAAGCTCTGATCTCATCAATTGTGAGTTCTTCGCCTTCAAAGAACTTCTCCATAAGTTCTTCGTCCTGCTCAGCAACCTTTTCGATAAGCTCGTCGTGATACTTCTGAGCAAGTTCCATCATATCAGCAGGAATTGCTTCAGTTCTTACATCAAGACCCTTATCGTCATAATATACTTCAGCTTCCATTGTTACGAGGTCGATGATACCTCTGAACTCAAGCTCTCTGCCGATAGGAAGCTGGATTGGAACAGCGTTACACTTAAGACGCTCTTTCATCATGTCGACAACATTATAGAAGTCAGCACCCATGATGTCCATTTTGTTAACGTATACCATACGAGGTACACGGTATTTATCAGCCTGACGCCAAACTGTTTCAGACTGAGGCTCAACACCACCCTTTGCGCACAAAACGGTGACTGAACCGTCAAGTACACGGAGTGAACGCTCAACTTCAACTGTGAAGTCAACGTGACCCGGGGTGTCGATGATATTAATTCTGTGATTTTTCCAGAAACATGTTGTAGCAGCAGATGTGATTGTGATACCACGCTCCTGCTCCTGAGCCATCCAGTCCATTGTTGCTGCACCGTCGTGTGTTTCACCAATCTTGTGGTTAACACCGGTGTAGAAAAGGATACGCTCAGTTGTTGTTGTTTTACCGGCGTCGATGTGAGCCATGATACCGATGTTTCTGGTTAATTCAAGTGGCACAAGTCTTCCCATATTAACCTCCGTAAATTAAACACTTTAATAAACACCTGATAAACAGGAAGATTACCATCTGAAGTGTGCAAAAGCCTTGTTTGCTTCTGCCATTCTGTGAGTATCTTCACGCTTCTTGAATGCTGCACCTGTTTCGTTAACAGCATCCATGATTTCGTTAGCAAGACGCTCTTTCATTGTTCTTTCTGAACGAAGACGTGAGTAAGATGTAATCCATCTAAGACCAAGGGTCTGACGTCTTTCGGGACGTACTTCCATCGGAACCTGATAAGTAGCACCACCAACACGGCGAGCCTTAACTTCAAGTACGGGCATTACGTTCTCCATTGCAGCTTCGAAAACCTCAACAGGATCCTTAGCTGTCTTTTCCTTGATGATATCGAAAGCGTCGTAAACGATCTTCTGTGCGACACCCTTCTTACCATCGTACATAACATTGTTGATAAGTCTTGTTACCAACTTAGAATTGTAAAGCGGATCGGGCAAAACATCACGTTTTGCAATCTGGCCTCTTCTTGGCACTTCGCTTCCCTCCTTCATATTAATGATATCATAGGTACTCAAGTGACAAAACCCTGTGGCGCCAATGGAGAAGCACATACATAATATATATACACTCTCACATTGTTACGCAGCGTACCTTACCCTGCGCAGCCTGCAAGAAGATTCTGTCTTTAAAAAAACGTTCCTTTTAAGCAGGAATTACTTTTTAGCAGCCTTAGGACGCTTTGCACCGTACTTTGAACGTGACTGCATTCTTCCGTTAACACCCTGAGTATCGAGTGTACCACGGATGATATGGTAACGAACACCGGGAAGGTCCTTAACACGACCGCCACGGATAAGTACAACGCTGTGCTCCTGCAAGTTGTGACCAACACCCGGAATGTATGAAGTAACTTCAATACCGTTTGTAAGACGAACTCTGGCAATCTTACGAAGAGCTGAGTTAGGCTTCTTAGGTGTAGCTGTCTTAACTGCTGTGCAAACGCCACGCTTCTGCGGAGAATTCTGATCTGTAACAACGTTCTTCTTAGAATTCAAGCCCTTGAGAAGTGCGGGAGCTGTTGACTTCTTTTCGAGAGTCTTTCTTCCGTTTCTGACTAACTGATTAAAGGTAGGCAAATACTACATCTCCTTTCATAGATTTTTGATGATAGCTTTACGGTTTCTGAGCGAAATCCGCTTGAACCCATATTAAAGCATTTTATATCATGCTCGTGTATTCTATCACTATTGCATAGATATTGTCAAGCATTTTTGTAAAATTATTCTATTAAAAGGGTTAAAATCAGCATTTTCTGCCGTTTTTGGTATGAATTTTTCTTTTAAAATACCTTTTGTCAAAAAAATATAGACATTTCTGTTGATTTGGCATATTGATTGACGGGAAAATTTTGGATAAAATATAGGTATAAAACATATGGAGGTAATATTATGAAAAAAGTATTATCAGTTTTTCTTGCATTGATTTTTGCAATGCAGCTCGGCATTTCCGCTTTTGCGGGATTCAACGCTCCCCGTCTTACACGTGAGGAATGGGACACACTTTACGCTTCGCTCTGCGACGAAAATGAGCTTCCCATGCTCTGCGTCGGTTCTGACGAAACTCAGGTCAGCCTTGTATGGCACAGCGACAAAGAAACGGCAACTCCCGAAGTGCGTCTTGCAAAGAACGCTTCAATGGTTAATGCAGATACATTCAAGGGCATTACAACAGAAGCTGAAAACGATTATCAGCTTGTCTGCCGCGTAAATATTGACGGACTCGAAGAAAACACAACATACTACTATCAGTGGAATACGGGAAACGGTTGGAGCGCACCGTGCAAGTATGAGACAAAGTCTTTCACTTCGCACAAGGCTCTCGTTATCGGTGACATTCAGATCGGCGGACAGAGTGAGGATTCACAGGTTCAGTCCGACGTCGGCTATAACTGGAATAACGTACTTGCTGAAGCACTTGAAAAAAATCCCGACATCAGTTATCTTGTATCCCCCGGTGATAACACTTCAACAGGTAAAACTGCTGACGAGTGGCAGACACTCCTTATGCCCGAAGCTCTCCGCGGTCTTCCGATGGCTCTTGCAATCGGTAACCACGACAAGAAGGGCTTTGCATACAACTACTACACAAATATGCCCAACGAATACTACGGCAAGTATTTCGAAGGACTTGACCGTGACTTCTGGTTCAGACACGGTGACGTGCTTTACCTCTTCTTCGATGCAACTTCTGCAGATGCACACGACCATATGGCTATGGCTAAAGAAGCGGTCGAGCTCAACAAGGATGCAAAGTGGCGTATCGGCGTTATGCATCAGGCTCTCTTCGGACCCGGATACAGCGGACTTGACCCCGAAACACAGATTCTTCTTAATGCTGTATTCACTCCCATTTACGACACATTTGACCTTGACCTTGTTCTTACGGGACACAGCCATCTTCAGGGACGTTCACACTTTATGACAGAGAGTGTGAGAGTCGGCAAAGCTGAAAGCGGCAAGACATACAAAGACCCGAACGGTATTATTTATCTCAACACCAACGCAGTCTGTGACCACGGTAGCTTCAGCGGAAGCTTCCCGTACATTGCTTATGAATTCAGTGAAAACGATGTTACAACATACACCACACTCGAATTTGAAGGCAACACAATGAAGATTGAAACACGTCGCGGCGACAACAGCGAGCTTCTTGACAGCCTTACAATCGAAAAGACAAAGACGCAGAAGGACGGTATGCTTCTCAAGCGTTTCCAGAGATTCCTTTATAAGGTAGTCGAGCTTCTCGGACTTATTTATATGAGAGTCGATGCAATCATCGTTAAAATTCGTGGCGGACATTTTTAAGTTTATGAATCAATAATATTTAAAGGCAACCGTGCAAAACGGTTGCCTTTTGTTTTTGTATTGTTGCTACCCCTCCGAGTTTTGCTCCGCAAAACCCACCTCCCCTGACAATGGGAGGTTCGCACATTTTACAGTTTTGCGTAGCTCCCTCTGACGAGGGAGCTGTCGAAGCGTCAGCGAGACTGCGGGAGAGATTTTTTGACAGTTGAATCTATCACTGTAAAAATTATATCAATAACTCATAATGTTCAACCAGATTGCCGTCAACATACTCAACGGTTTTTGCTTCGTATTTACCGAAAACAAGATTTATCGTTACTCCGTTGAGAGTAAGCGTTGCTGATTTGTTTTCGGATGAGTTGTTAAGAAGTCTGAGAATAAAGCTATCCTTACCGTAACGCTTTTTCATTGTGATAAGCACGATGTTTCTGTCGCTGATATCAAGGTTGAAGTCAGACATCTTTTCGTCCCTTTCAATCGGGAACACATTGCAGGCATACGGCTTCTGACAAAATTCCGTTGCAAGACGTTCAAGCTCGTCCTCGTCTGCTACAGTCAGACGGAAACGGAAGTTGCGCTCTGACATATCAATCTTCTTAACGAATCTGTCTGTCGGAATAAGCTCACGGTCACGTATCGGATGTGCACAATAGGTTGCTGTGCGGATAAGCGACACAGAAATCTCGTTATCCTTGAACGATGAGCCATATGTTGCATCGTTGATAATGGCAAGGCAGGTTTTTTCGCTTCTTACCGCTGAGAAACGTTGAGAAACACACTCTCTGCCGTCCATAAACAGAGGCTCTGTACCGAAGCAGGTCTGACCAATATATTCACCGTCGAGATTTACAGGAAGCGAAAGCTTGATAAGCTTATTGATATCGCCTGCAAAAACATCGACCTTTATGTCAATATACGGATTTGTTTTGTAGATATCATATTCAACACGGATTCGTGTATTATCCTTTTTGAAGAAGCACTCAACACCGAGATGGATTTCGCCGTCCTCTATAACCTGAATCGGCTTCATACCCTCGAACACGCCGTCGGGCTTTTCCGTAAGCTTGAACGGTTGCGGATTTCTACCCATTGCTTCGAGCTGAAAATCTCCCATTCCCCACGGGTCAGCATTATCCTCATACATTACGGGGCAGAATGCATTTCCTTTTATGTACTCTTTGCCGTTTATTTTGTATGAACGCAGAAGTCCTGTTTTGCCGTCAATCTCAACGTGCTTACCTTCAATATCAAAAATGATATCGCTGTTTGCGGGAAGCTCGGGCTTCGGTTCAATCGGTTTGAAGTCTGCATAAAGCGAAAATCTTGAAACAGCAAGCGGTGCAAGCTTGCTTCTTATAACAAAACGTTTTCTCCAGTCAAGGTTGAGGTTACTCTCTTCTTTTATAAACTGAACAGGCACTTCGTTGCCGTTTTCGTCATAAACACGGAAGCAGGAAACAACCTCATCCGACCAGTTCTGATCAGCGAGAGTCAGCTCACATTCAAACTCCGTTTCCCACTCATACGGATGCGGATTGAATACAAGTATCGGGTACTCCCCTTCTGCCGCCTTTTTCTGTGCAGACGTCAATGCAAAATATGCTCTTGCACGAAGTCGGTTAAGAATAAGCATACCGTGTTCAAGAAGACGGATGCCGTTCTCCTCACCTGCCTTGATTGATGTGCCCGGCAGGACATCGTGAAACTGACTGTTAAGCAGATCTTCGACTGCGTCGTCAAGCTCTTTTTCCGGATATTCAATCAAACCTCTTGCCGCTGCAACGGAACACATTTTTTCCGTTATTGCAAGCATTGATTCAAAAAGAGCGTGACGCGACTTTACACCTGACATTGTTGTATAGCAACCCGGCATACTGATACGAAGTGACTTGTCATGTCTGTCTGTCGGATTGATTTTTTCAAAAAACGTATCGGGGTCGGAGTGCATAACGGGAATATCTGATTTCCCGATAAACTCCCTGATATCGCTGAGGTCTTTCCTTGACGGACCGCCGCCGTGGTTACCTACACCCCAAAGAATCAAGGTTACGTCATTATCATCCTCCGCCATAATTCTGTTGATTTTTTCCATAGCCTTGCCAAGTCCCGTGTTGTAACCGCGGGAATGAGCAGTCTTGATTTCACTGCCGTCAAGGCCAACCCACATAAACTGACCGAACGGAAGCTCGTCACAACCCTCACGGCAGTAGATGTAGTTTTCCTGACCGCATTTTTTGATTATCTGCACAAGTCCGACAGAATGACCGAAGGCATCAAGACCGATTGCCGTTTTCGGGAATACACCAAATTTTTCTTCAAAGTATCTTTTGCCGTGCTGAATCTGACGGACGATGCTTTCTCCGTTCGGCATATTGACATCGGGTTGAAGATACCATCCGCCCATAATGTGCCACTTCCCCTGATTGATAAGGTCGCAGATTCTATTGAAAAGCGTCGGAGAATATTCTTCGATATATTTATAAAGGGTTACTTCGTTGTGGCAGAAAATATAATCAAATTCATCTGCAAGGTCGGCAGCCGCCCTGAAAGTTGAAAGAGCAGAGGCTGCACCTTCCTCCCATTCCCACTGCCAGATGGGGTCAAGATGAGCATTGCAAATAAGATGTACTTCTTTCATAATATCTTCCTTTCGGATTATCTTGCTGAATATAATATCACAGTTTTGTCCTATTTTCATTGGTTTTCGAAAAAATATATTGTACAAGCAAAAGATTTACTGTATAATTAATGCATTAAGGAGGTTTTAGTATGAAAAAATCATTTTTAAAAATCATTTCCGTGATTCTCAGCCTTGCGCTTGTTTTCTCTGTCGGCTGTACAGGAGTAAGTGCCGCAGAAAGCAACAAGCTTCCTTCAAAAGAAGAAATCGGCGAAGCTATCACGGACACAGCAATTTCAGGAATCCAGACAATCGGCGGTCTTTTCGCAGGTATGGAAGAGCTTGATTCGGGCGAAGCATTCCTTAACAATTTTCTTAAGGTGCTTTACAACCTGCTCAACGTGATCGTTGAAGTACTTGTCAAGACAATATGCGCGATTTATCCCGACCCTGCAAGCTGGAAAGACCTTGCAGACCATTCAACGGATACATTCCTTTCAGGACGTGAAGAATACAAGACTTTAGCAGATGCAGGCAACTACTGGTCGCTCGGATATTCAAGCAGAAGCCTTATTCCCGACGACTTTGAAAGCGGTAAATACTACCTCGGCCGTGACCTTATGAACAAGAAGGCTGAGGGAATTTACGACGATATGCGTATCCGCGCTGCGGTACTTGACGACAACAGCGGTGACGGTGCAGTTGTTGTCGCAGCAATTGATGCTCTCGGTGTTACATCAACCGATGCACGTGCTATCCGTGCAGGTGTTCTTGATTACTGCAAGACAAACGGCATAGCTGTTTCAAGCATCAATGTTATGTCAACTCACGCTCATTCAGCACTTGATACTCAGGGCGTAAGCACAGAGTTCTTCTACAAGCTTTTTGCAAGCAGCATTCAGAATCTTCTCGGACTTGAGGGTAATCTCCCCTTTATGGAAGCTCCCGCTTACTTCAAGCAGTATTTCATCGAGCAGTCAATCATCGCGATTGAAGAAGCCTTTGAGGATATGGAAAGCGGCTCGCTCTACTACGATACAATTGATGCAAGCGAATATATCAAGGATAAGAGAGACCTTGTTTCTAAGGAAGATATCCCTGAAATCGCAAGTCTTTACTTTGTTCCCGACAGTGGCAGTGAAGACACTTACATCGCAGATATCACCTGCCACCCGACATCATTCAGTGCAAGCAACGGCCTTGTAGCTTCTGACTATATTTACTATATTGATCAGTACATAAAGGCTCAGGAAGGTGCAAACTTTGTTATGATTCAGGGTGCCGTCGGTCAGATAAGCCGTGACAACATCGACGTTGACACAACAGGTATGGACGAATGGGAAGAAAAAGGCGCAGGCACAAAGTTCCTTGGCGAAGCATTCGGCGAATACATTATTTCTGCCGATTACGAAACAGAGCTTGAACCTGTTATCAACGCACATCACAAGGAAATCGTTATCACTCCCGAAAACAGCATTCTCGCTCTAGCTTGTGAGGTTAACCTTGTTAACAATCAGGTTTATTACACAGAAGACGGTGTGGGCATCATCTCTGAAATCGGTTATATTGAATTCGGCAACAAGGTCGGTTTCGCACTCTTCCCGGGTGAGCTTTATCCCGAAGTTTTCTGGGGTCACGAAATCATCGGCGACACAACATGGGACGGCTCAGAATGGGTTTATCCGTCACTTCACAATTCAGTTGACGGCGTTGAGGTTTACGCAGTAAGCCTTGCAAACGATGCTCTCGGCTACGTTCTCACAGACGACAACTTCGCATTTATGGGTCACATCATCGGTGAAGGAATTGCTGACGAGGTTCTTTCGGTCGGTAAACACACAGGCTCATATTTCGTAAGCAATTACCTTGACCTCCTTGAGGGTTACGTTAAATAATTTTTTATACAGCAAAAATACGGAGTAACCCCTTGGGAGTTGCTCCGTATTTATATAATCCGCATTGCTTTACAAGCGTAACTACTTATACTCTAATTATTTTACAACTATACTGTGGGTGAAACAATGGACACAACTAAAAAATTCGACGGTATCGCAAGTACATATGCACAAAGCAGACCAAGTTATGCAATAGAATTTATTGAGTATCTGTTTGACAAACACGGTTTTTCTGCTTCATCCGTTGTTGCCGATATTGGTTCAGGTACAGGCAAATTTGCAAAACAGCTTCTTGATAAAGGCTGTAATGTTATTTGCGTTGAACCAAACACCGATATGCGACTTGTGGCAGAAAATGAGTTATGTAAATATCCTGAATTCAAATCTGTTTCCGGCAGTGCAGAACACACCACACTGCCTGACAGCTCGGTTGACTTCATAACTACTGCGCAAGCGTTTCATTGGTTTGATACAAAAAGCTTCAAAGCAGAATGTTCACGTATAATTAAACCAAATGGGAAAGCGTTTTTTATCTGGAACACACGAAATAACGAAGCATCAATAAACAAAGAATTATATCGGGTTTATTCTGAATATTGCCCTGATTTCAAAGGTTTCAGCGGTGGCACAAAAACGCATGATGACCGCATTAAATATTTCTTCAACAATAATTACGATTACATCGCTTTTGACAACCCGTTATATTTTGACAGAGAAAAATTCATAAACAGAAGTCTTTCAGGTTCATATTCTCTTAAAAAAGATGATTGTAAATTTAATTTATACTTAGAAGAAATCAACAAGATTTTTGATCAGTTTGAAGTTGACGGTATTGTGAAAATTGAGAATCAGACCGTGGCTTATATCGGCACAGCAAATCAGTAATAAAAAATTTATTTTCTGCCCTCACTTTCGTGAGGGCAATTTTTATATTAAACCATCCATACCTGTCAGAACAAAAGAGAGAAGCATTAAAACTTCTCTCTTTTGTTATTTCTGTTTATCTGAAAAGATTTGCGAAGAGACCTAAAAATCTTGTTACAAGAAAGCAGAAGAATTCGAATACATTGTCCACATTATCAAACGATGCATCAAACTGCACCTGTGCTTTTTCAGCAGACGCCGTAAATGTTACGCCGTCAAAGCTGAGGTCTGCATCTTCGCCTGTGAAGCAGAATTCAATTTCTTTCACATTCTCAAGCTTTTCGTTTGTGAAAGCCACACCGCCTTCATTACCATGGAGATAAAGACGGTTGAGGTCAAGCGTTACCGTATGCCACTCACCGTCAGCAGGAATCACTGCACTCGGGTCGGTTGTGTCTTTGATTGCAGGAGTGTGCCACATTGAAGAATCTTTGAAGAACTTGATCGCATCAAGTGTTACTTCACTTTCGCCGTTGTTTCGTACGCAGAAACTCATTGTATCGTAGTCGCTGTAATCTGTGTCGGTGTCCCAGAAATCCTCCGTCTTTGCTCCTTCCTTGTATGTAAGGTTCGGCTTTACGGTGAATTTCTTTTCGTTTGCAAGAATTTTCATACAGTAATCGCCCGAATACGGAGCATCCGCTGAGCGCGAAATCTGAGCCGTTTCAGATACCCACGAGGGATAATAATTACTGTTTGTGTCACTCATTGTATGCCATACACTTTCAACTTCACAGTCTGCCCATTGTTTGTCCGTCCAGTAATGGGTACCGACGTTTTTATCCGTTACGAAGATATTTACAGGCAAGGGATTTTCACCTTTGAATGATGCCGCAAGGTTTGACCGTCCGTTGCCCATACAGTACGCATAAGAAACAGAAACAGGATTTACTATAGTATCATTCCAAACTATTACGGTATCCTTGGATACAATTTCTGCCTTCGCTTCAAGGTAGATTCCGTCCGCACCGCAGACAGCAAAACCATGAAGACTTCCACCCATAGAAACGAGCCCATCACCGACATTGTTGAACTTTACGTAAACACTTCCATCCTTAACTTCGGTTGATTCAACTACTGCTGAGGTGTAAGTGTCAAACTTTCCGTAAACCATACCCTTTGCACAAAGAGCCATTCGCTCGCCGATTTCCTGCTTGTGCTCAGGATGTATAACGCCAACTGCCGGAAGGTAGGTTATCGGCAGATCGTAAATACCGAAAGTTGCTCTTGATTCGGGACGGTTGCCCTGTATTTTTGAAAAAGCAATGTTTCTGTCAGGAAGAACCATTCCGTCATCAGTGTAAAAATACTCCGCAAGGTTTGTATAAATCAACGGAAAAAGTCCGTTGTCGTAAGTAAATACATCCGTATAAAGCTCCTGCATTGCGTCCATCGCTTCAGAATAGTATTCCTCGGAATATCCGACATCGCTTTCACCCTGATACCATATCATTCCGACAGGTCGGAAATTACCGAGTGCTGCAATTTTGTGGTTATAGTTAGCACCGACATCGGCATAGACATTCTGATCCTTTGCCGTCCAGTCTTTACTCTCCTTGTATGCGCCGTAGGTGTACATTTTTTCTTTGAACTGCGGTTCAGAATCAACCTTTTCCCTTGAAATCCAGCTTGCGATTGAACTGCCGCCGAGAGCCGCGTTGAGAATGCCCACAGGCATATTGAGTTCTTCAAGCATTTCGATTGCAAAATAGAATGCAACGGCGCTCATATTGTAAATAAATTCATTCTGACCGTCTACCCACTGAGCACCCGCTATCTCTTTCTGAGGTGTGTCAGGAACAAAGCCTATTTCAGCGTAGCTGTTGACATACGGGGGTACCATAAGAACTCTGAGCCATTTGCTGTGCTTTTTATCGTTCACCCAATCGTCATATCCGCCCTTTGCCTGACTGAGGGGATACTGCATATTGCTCTGTCCGCTTGCAAGCCACAGTTCACCGAAAACAACCCTTGAAAGCTTTGCAAATTCTTTGCCGTTTTCGCTGACAGTGATTGTATATTCTTCGAATCCGCCTTCGGGAGCATTGAAAGAAACAGTGAATGTTCCGTCAGCTTTTGTTGTGCCCTCGCTTTTTTCCACGATGTTGTTTTCATCATCAAAGAGGGTCGCTGTTATTTCGCTGCCCTTTTTCGCTGTACCTGCAAGGATTGCTTCATCGTTCTGCTGAAAAAGCATTCCGTCAGCATATACCGTATAAAGCCTTGTTTCCAAAGTTTCTGCCGCAGCAAAAGGCATACAGCAGAAAGTGAGAATCAAAGCAAGCAAAATTGAAATTGATTTTTTCATTCTCATTTCATCTCCTATATCAAAGCTTTGAATCTGTCCGCCCAGACCTGCATTGAATAATTCTTTACAATTTCTTCTTTAGCTATAAGTCTTTCCTTTTCAGTTTCAGGCTTTTTCACATCGTCGATAGCCTTCGAAAGCACCTTTTCATAATCGTCAAGGTCTTCACTTTTAAAGTAACGTACACTGCTTACCTTATCCGTAATCTGTTGCGGAATATCGCTGACAACCGCAAGACTGCCGCAATACATCGCTTCAAAAACAACAAAAGGTAAAGCACCCTCTGCACGTGACGGGCTTAAGATTATATCCGTGTTGTGATAGTAAGTGCCGATATTTTCCGTCGGCGGTAAAACCGTAAGCCAATCGGGTTTTTCGCCGAAGTGTTTTTTGATTTCTTCCTCAAACTCCTCAATATGAGATGCAACAACAACATAAAGCAGAGCATCATTTTTTTCTCTGATACGTTTAAAGACTTCAAACGTAAGGTCGATACCCTTTACCTTACAGTTATATCCGACAGCAAGACAGGAAGTCTTATCTGTTTTCGGGAAATCATCCACCTTTGAAAGACGGTTGAGTGATAATGCATGTTCCAGTGTCTGTATCTTTCTGCCTGAAAAAGATTTCATAGCCTTTTCGGTTACGGTTTTACTCACACCCAAAAGCACGTCTTTTTTATAAAGCATTGTGCGGATTTTATGGCTGATGCCCGTAGCGGTGTAAGTACACTGAAAAAATCTTACTACAGGAATTGACGGACAGAAAAGACGGATAACGGCATCAATTTTCAAATCGTTAAAATGTCTGAATATCTTTTTTACATTGTGCTTTTTAACTATTTTCTTCAGAAGAAATATATTTTTAACGACACTGTCCGTCTGTATGTAAACAGTTGCGCCGTCAGCTCTCATTTCTTCAATCCAGTTTTTTGCATTGGTTGAAAGTGCCCTGTGCGGAAAAAGATAAATCTGCTCAACATCGTCCTTCTGCAGATCTTGACGTAAAAATTCGAGTGCATTTATAAAACCGCCTTTATATGCGGCGGCATAATCGCAGATATGTAAAACGCTGAATTTCATACACACTACTCCAAATAAAAATTTTCACTATTTAAAAGATATCACAAGCATGAGATAAAGTCAATTTTTCAAACAAAAAATGGCACAAAAACGGCTTGCAACTTTTCAGCTGCAAGCCTGTCTTATCTTATTTTGAAATCAATTCTCTTATATCGTCTTCTGCTTTCATAAGGTCGTCGATTATCATCTGCTGATATTTTGTGAACTTCTTATAATCGCAGGAACGTGACCAGAGGCTCATCGGCACGCCGACTTTATTCATATGATACTTTGCTGTCTGCGGATAAGCAAGAACTTCAAGGAACGCACAAAGGCAAAGGAAATTCTGCACAGACTGTGCCTTCTTTTCATCCTTATCATAGTTTTCGCAAAGCCATTCATAGATATCAGGGTGGAAGTTTGCCATAATTCCCGAAAAACCTGCGCAGCCCTTTTTAAGAGTATAAAGAAGAGTCTGTGAGTTCGCATTGTAAAGCCTGATTGTTGTGCCCTTGATCTGTTCAAGTCTGCGATCAAGCTCATCGGGGTCACAGCAAGTGTCCTTAATAAATGTGAATCTACCTGTTGAAATACACCAATCAATGATTTTTTCGGTAAGAAGACGCTTGTAAGGATAAGGACATTCGTAGATACCGATTGCAATATCCTCAGGAAGCTGAGAAAGGAGCTTTTCTGCATTCTTAATCCACACGTCGTCACCGTCATTGTGTAAATCAAGACGGTTACTTACCCATACGATTGCATCAACACCTGTCTGAGCAATAGCTGTAAGCTCACGCACCTGAGCATCCATATCGTCAGAATTGTGACCCGAAGCAACAACAGAAACATCCTTGCCGCTTGCCTTTACGGTTTCAACAACTGTCTTTGCAATCTTCACCTTTTCTTCGAGTGAAAGATAAACCATTTCACTTGACTGGCAGACTGCAAAAATACCTGTACAACCGTTTTCGATATACCAGTTTGTAATGTTTTTAACCGCCTCGTAGTCAACAGTATTGTCGTCGTGATACGGGGTTATCATCGTCGGGAATGTGCCGAAATTAATATCTTTCATTTTAGTTTCCTCCATTTATACGTTGTAATATTTTTTATACCATTCAACAAACCTTGCGAGTCCGTCTTCAATTGAAGTTGACGGTTTGAAACCGAACTTTTCAATCAGTGGCGTAACATCTGCATAAGTCTGATAAACATCGCCCGGCTGCATCGGAAGGAATTCCTTTTCTGCCGTTTTTCCGAGAGCCTTTTCAAGTGTTTCAACAAAGTACATCAGCTTTTCGGGTGAATTATTACCGATGTTATATACCGTCGCTCTGTCACCGTTTTCGTCTGCTTCAGGCGGATTGCAAAGCATATTTTCAATACCCTTCACGATATCGTCAACATAGGTAAAATCGCGGTACATATCGCCGTTATTATAAATTTTTATTTTCTCGCCTCTGAGAATTTTTTCAGCAAAGCTGAAGTAAGCCATATCAGGTCTTCCGTAAGGACCGTAAACCGTAAAGAAACGAAGTCCCGTTGAAGGAATTGAGTAAAGATGGCTGTAAGTATAAGCCATAAGCTCGTTTGATTTCTTCGTTGCGGCATAGAGCGAAATAGGTTTGCTTACATCATCATCTGTAGAGAACGGTGTTTTCTGCTGATTGCCGTAAACCGAGCTTGAAGAAGCATAGAGAAGATGCTCAACAGGATTATTCCGACAAGCTTCAAGTATATTGAAAAAACCGATAACATTCGATTCAATGTATGCCTGCGGATTTTCGATTGAATATCTGACACCTGCCTGTGCGGCAAGGTTCACAACGATATCAAACTTATTTTCGCTGAAAATTTTATCAACCGCAGTTTTATCTGCCAAATCACCTTTCACAAAAGTGAAATTCTCAAAATTTTCAAGAATGGCAAGGCGTGCATATTTAAGATTCACATCGTAGTAGTCGTTGATGTTATCAAAGCCGACAACCGTCACACCCTTTTGGAGAAGCGACTTACTAAGATGAAAGCCGATGAAACCTGCAGCTCCCGTTACAAGGATTTTTTTAGTTGTATCAAGAGCATTATATGAAGCCATCATATACCTCCCTATACTTTAATTACCACAAAAAGATATGGTTTTGAAAGAAATATTTCCGCCTGAACTGCGTTAAAAATCCTTGAAATACGTCAGTATGTCTGCAGATTTTTGCCTTGTTCAGACAAAAATCTTCCTTTTCAAAACTGCTTCGCACCTGAAACACAATAGATTGCGTATAGTCGGACATTTCTTCTTTGAAAGCATACTGTCGTATGGTAAAAAGAAAAATGTTCGAATGTGCGTGATATATTGCGTTTCAGGCATATATTTTTGTGGTAATTAAAGTATACTGTTTTAGAACATTATATATCTTAATTTTTTCAAAATCAAGAGAATTCAATTAAACTTTTTCGGGAATAAAACAGCTCCTTTGGCAAACAATAGAAAAAAGGAGCGATACAAATGCCTGAAATTCACCTTCCTCAGAAAATAATCTTTGAAAGAAATACACTTGAACATTTTTCGGCAAAAAGAGTTGAGCGCACAATACTTATCTGCGACAGTGAAATCATAAAAAACCGCGGAACACTTGAGCGACTCGAAAACAGATGCCGAAAATATTCATCGCAAGTCAGCACGGTTTTCAACACCAACATTCACGAGCTTTATAACCTCGCATCAGAAGAATTTTTCCTTGACGAAGCAGAGCTGATTGTCGCAATCGGTTCAGCCGCCGCGATTGATTGCGGAATGTTGCTCACCAACGAAAGCGGTGCGGATTTTACTGCAATCCCCTGTTGCTGTGCTTCCACAATGACAGACTTTGAAAACGGAGAATACTTTTCGTACAGGCATTCGCCCACAACGCTCGTGCTTGACCCTGCTCTCATAGAACGTCTGCCGTCCGTAACCGTTGCATACGATGCACTTGCTGCCTTTGCATATGCTGTTGATACACTTAATTCGACAGACAATATCATCACAAAATCCCTCGCGATTCACGGAGCCGTAGGAATTTACAAAAACATCATTTCTGCCTGCAGAGGTGATATTGCATCCCTTGAAAAGCTGATGTATTCAATGTATTTTGCCGTGGCGGCACACCGTAATGCAAAAGGAATCGAAAGATCATACCTCAGCAGAATCAGCAGATTTTTTGCAGATTACGGTTATCCGAAAGCATCTGTCTGCGCCGTTATTCTGCCTAATATTATGGAATATGAAGAATCATCGACACGTAACGGACTTTTTGAAATTGCAAATGCCGTCGGTATCGCCCGGGAAGATGATGATCCATCTTTTTCAACCCTCAAACTGATTGATGAAGTCCGCAGAATTCAGGCAAAGCTCGGAGTCCCGAGAGCTGTTTCAGGATTCAACCTTACGGAAAATGCATATCAGACAAGACGCATTCACAGCGATATTCCCGATGACTTGCTTGACCTTTGTTATTACGGGAGTTTTAAGTTTATGAAGCTTTAAAAAATTTTTTCTTTTATACAACTTTGCATACAAAAAGGGATGGCAGAACACACTGTCATCCCTTTTATTACTACTTTAGTATATCATTTGAGCAAACGATTCGCCGTCACATTCAAACGGAACTTCGAGGTAATCCGCAACGGTTGCGGCGATATCCGCAAAGGTCTGTCGTGTGCCGAGGTTCACGGGTTTAACTTGTTTTCCATAAATCACCAACGGTGTGTACTCACGTGTGTGGTCCGTATGACTGTCGCCGGGGTCACAACCGTGGTCTGCTGTTATCATAAGTACATCTTCTTCCTTCATCTTATCAATAACCGACGGTAACCAACCGTCGAACTCTGCAAAAGCCTTTGCATAACCGTCGATATCCTGACGGTGACCGTAAAGCATATCGTAATCGACAAGATTAACAAAACACAAGCCGTTGAAATCCTTATCCAACGCCTCATACGCCTTCTGCATTCCCTCTTCATTAGAGTGGGTAAACACATATTCGCTGATACCTTTACCCGCAAAAATATCATAAATTTTTCCGACGGCATAAACTGTTTTACCGTCTTTAACAAGAGCATCAAGCAACGTTTCCTTCGGCGGAGAAATAGAAAAATCGTGGCGGTTTGCAGTTCGCCTGAAATCGGGATATTCTCCCTCGAACGGCCTTGCAATCACTCTGCCGACTGCGTTTTCTCCGCAGAGAATTTCGCGTGCGACTTTACAGTATTCATAAAGAGTTTCAACCGGCACAACACTTTCATGTGCAGCAATCTGAAAAACACTGTCTGCTGAAGTATAGACAATCAGCGCACCTGTTTCAACGTGTTCTTTGCCGTAATCTCGGATAACATCCGTACCCGAATACGGTTTATTGCAGATAACCTTCTTTCCCGTCTTTTTTGAAAACTCATCAATTACAGACAGCGGAAATCCGTCCGGGTAAGTCGGAAGCGGATTCTGTGACACAATTCCTGCAATTTCCCAATGGCCTATTGTTGTATCCTTACCTTTTGATTTTTCTGTCAAACGTGCAACAGCTGCAAGCTGATTATCGTTTTTGTCAAGATAATCAATTCCGTCTATGTTTCCGATACCAAGTTTTATCATATTTTTATCCGAGAAGAACTGTGATTCGGATATTCTTTTTAAGGTGTTGCAGTTTTCGTCGCCGAAATCACGGCAATCAGGCATAGCACCGATTCCGCACGAATCAAGGACGATAAGAAAAACGCGTCTCATAAAGCACCTCGCAGTTGTTATTGAAATAATTATATTTACAAAAAAACAAAAAGTCAACTTCAAAGCAAAAGAGCAATACAAATTCGGGCTTGTCGGGGTCTTTGATTTCGCACAATCTATCTCTGTGCGCGTAGGGACCGGCCTCCCGGACGGTCCGCAGATTCTGCTGAGTTAACGGACGGTCGAGGACGCCCGTCCCTACGCAGTTGACTGAAACAGGGTTCGTAGGGGCGTGCATT